>NC_018027.1:4653102-4963309 GCF_000266905.1 Mycolicibacterium chubuense NBB4
CCGCACCGGAGCACCGCCCAGCTTGAAGATCGGCAGACCGGTCGCGGTCACCAACGGTGGCAAGCCGATCACCGAGATCACCACCGGCACCGAGGCCGCACTGGCGACATTCACGTCATCAGTCACACTGACCGACACGCTCCGCGCCGAACCACCCTCCGTCGTTGAGAAGGTCACCGCCTTCAAGGCGGCCTCGTACTCGGCCTTCGTCGCTATGCCGGTCAACGTGAGGGTCTGGGTGGTGGAATCCCATTCCCCGTGGATTGTGCCGGTGTCGTTAAAGCCCAACGCATCCGACGGTTTCCCGCCGGCCAGCGTGACCGTGGCCCCGGAGAGGGTGTCGGAATCCAAATCGGTCACCGTGGCCACTGAGAACACCCGCACCGGCGCCCCGCCCAGCTTGAAGACCGGCAACCCGGTCGCCGTGACGAGTGGTGGCAGGCCGATCACCGAGATCAGCACCGGCACCGAGACCGCACTGGCGACATTCACGTCGTCGGTCACGGCCACGGTCACGCTGCGGGTGGCCCCACCCTCCGTCGTCGTGAACGTCACCGCCTTGAGCGCGGCCTCGTACTCGGCCTTCGTCGCCGCCCCGGTCAACGTGAGGGTTTGAGTCTGAGCGTCCCATTGCCCGTGGATTGTGCCGGCGTCGTTGAAGCCCAACTTATCCGACGGTTTCCCGCCGGTCAGCGTGATCGTCGCCCCGGAGAGGGTGTCGGAATCCAAATCGGTGATCGTCGCGACTGAGAACACCCGCACCGGCGCCCCGCCCAGCTTGAAGATCGGCAACCCGGTCGCGGTCACCAACGGCGGCAACCCGATGACCGTGATCAACGCCGCCGCCGGCACCAGACTGCTGACTTGGGAGTCGTCGGTCACCGACAACGCCAACCCGCGAGCCACCCCACCCTCAGTCGTCGAGAACGTCACCGCCTTGATCGCGGTTTCGTATTCGGCTGCGCTGGCATCACCGATCAGCGTCAGCCTCTGCGAGGCCGCATCCCACGACGCGGTGATCGCACCCGGTCCGCCGGTGTAAGCGAGAACGTCACCGGTCTTGCCGCCGGTGAGTTGCAGCGTGGCGCTGGAAAACGTGGTCGAATCCGGATCGGTGATGGCGACACTGGAGAGCACCTTGACCGGCGAGCCGCCGAGCTTGAAGATCGGCAACCCGGTCGCCGTGACGAGCGGCGGCAGCCCGATGACCGTGATCAACGCCGCCGCCGGCACCAGACTGCTGACTTGGGAGTCGTCGGTCACCGACAACGCCAACCCGCGAGCCACTCCACCCTCAGTCGTCGAGAACGTCACCGCCTTGATCGCCGCCTCATACTCCGCTGCCGACGCCGCTCCCGACAGCGTCAGCGTCTGAGAGGCCGCATCCCACGACGCGGTGATCGCACCCGGTCCGCCGGTGTAAGCGAGGACATCACCGGTCTTGCCGCCGGTGAGCTGCAACGTGGCGTTGGAAAACGTGGTCGAATCCGGATCGGTGATGGCGACACTGGAGAGCACCTTGACCGGCGAACCACCGAGCTTGAAGATCGGCAGACCACCGGCAGTCACGAGTGGCGGAAGACCGATCACGGTGATCAACGCCGCCGCCGGCACCAGACTGCTGGCCGCCGAGTCATCCGTGACCGACAACGCCAACCCCCGAGCCACCCCACCCTCGGTCGTAGAGAAGGTGACCGCTTTGATCGCGGCCTCATACTCGGCCGCCGACGCGGTACCCGACAGCGTCAGCGTCTGCGAAGCCGCATCCCAACTCGCAGTGATGGATCCAGCGCCGCCGGTGTAAGCGAGAACATCACCCGACTTCGCACCGGTGAGTTGCATTGTGGCACTGAAGAACTGCGTGGAATCCAAATCAGAAATGGCGACACTCGAGATGACCTCCACCGGGGCACCGCCAAGTTTGAAGATCGGCAACCCGGTCGCCGTGACGAGTGGCGGCAGCCCGATGACCGTGATCAACGCCGCCGCCGGCACCAAGCTGCTGACCGCCGAGACATCCGTGACCGACAACGTCAACCCGCGAGCCACCCCGCCCTCAGTCGTGGTGAACGTGACCGCCTTGATCGCGGCCTCGTACTCCGCGGCACTGGCATCACCGGTCAGCGTCAGCGTCTGGCTCGCCGCGTCCCACGCTGCCGTGATGACACCCGTACCGCTGTAAGACAACACATCCGACGCTTGCGCCCCAGTCAGCTGCAAGGTGGCGCCAGAGAACGTGGTTGAATCCGGATCGGTGATGGCGACACTGGAGATGACCTTGACCGGTGAGCCGCCGAGTTTGAAGATCGGCAACCCGGTCGCCGTGACGAGTGGCGGCAGCCCGATGACCGTGATCAACGCCGCCGCCGGCACCAAGCTGCTGACCGCCGAATCATCCGTGACCGACAACGCCAACCCCCGAGCCACCCCACCCTCAGTCGTCGAGAACGTCACCGCCTTGATCGCGGCCTCATACTCGGCCGCCGACGCAGTGCCCGACAGCGTCAGCGTCTGAGAAGCCGCATCCCAACTCGCAGTGATGGATCCAGGGCCGCCGGTGTAAGCGAGAACATCACCCGACTTCGCACCGGTGAGCTGCAGCGTCGCGCTGGAGAACTGCGCAGAATCCACGTCGGTGATCTGCACCGCCGAAATCACCTTCACCGGCGACCCACCGAGCTTGAAGATCGGCAACCCCGTCGCGGTCACCAACGGCGGAAGACCGATCACTGTGATCAACGCCGCCGCCGGCACCAGACTGCTCACCGCCGAGTCATCAGTGACCGACAACGTCAACCCGCGAGCCACCCCACCCTCAGTGGTCGAGAACGTGACGGCTTTGATCGCCGCTTCGTACTCGGCAGCGCTGGCATCACCGGTCAGGGTCAACGTCTGCGAAGCCGCATCCCACGACGCTCTGATAACACCCGTGCCGCTGTAGGACAACAGATCTGACGCCTGCGAACCGGTCAGCTGCAAGGTGGCGCCAGAGAACGTGGTCGAATCCAAATCAGAGATAGCGACACTGGAGATGACCTTCACCGGAGCACCGCCGAGTTTGAAGATCGGCAACCCGGTCGCCGTGACGAGTGGCGGCAGCCCGATGACCGTGATCAGCGCCGCCGCCGGCACCAGACTGCTCACCGCCGAGTCATCAGTGACCGACAACGCCAACCCGCGAGCCACCCCACCCTCAGTGGTCGAGAACGTGACCGTCTTGATCGCGTCTTCGTACTCGGCTGCCGACGCGGTGCCCGACAGTGTCAGCGTCTGAGAAGCCGCATCCCAACTGGCAGTGATCGCTCCTGGGCCGCCGGTGTAAGCGAGAACATCACCCGACTTCGCACCGGTGAGTTGCAGCGTGGCGCTGGAGAACTGCGTGGAGTCCACGTCGGTGATCTGCACCGCCGAGATCACCTTCACCGGGGCACCGCCGAGCTTGAAGATCGGCAACCCGGTCGCCGTGACGAGTGGCGGCAGCCCGATGACCGTGATCAACGCCGCCGCCGGCACCAGACTGCTGACTTGGGAGTCGTCGGTCACCGACAACGCCAACCCCCGAGCCACCCCACCCTCAGTCGTCGAGAACGTCACCGCCTTGATCGCGGCCTCATACTCGGCCGCCGACGCAGTGCCCGACAGCGTCAGCGTCTGAGAAGCCGCATCCCAACTCGCAGTGATGGATCCAGGGCCGCCGGTGTAAGCGAGAACATCACCCGACTTCGCACCGGTGAGCTGCAGCGTCGCGCTGGAGAACTGCGCAGAATCCACGTCGGTGATCTGCACCGCCGAGATCACCTTCACCGGGGCACCGCCGAGCTTGAAGATCGGCAACCCGGTCGCGGTCACCAACGGCGGCAGGCCGATCACCGTGATCAGCGCCGCCGCCGGCACCAGACTGCTCACCGCTGAGTCATCGGTTACCGACAACGTCAACCCGCGCGGCAACCCACCCTCAGTGGTCGAGAACGTGACGGCTTTGATCGCCGCTTCGTACTCGGCAGCGCTGGCATCACCGGTCAGGGTCAACGTCTGCGAAGCCGCATCCCACGACGCTGTGATCACACCCGTACCGCTATAAGACAACACGTCCGACGCCTGCCCCCCGGTCAGCTGCAGCGTGGCGCTGAAGAACTGCGTGGAATCCACGTCGGTGATCTGCACCGCCGAAATCACCTTCACCGGGGCACCGCCGAGTTTGAAGATCGGCAACCCGGTCGCGGTCACCAACGGCGGCAACCCGATCACCGTGATCAACGCCGCCGCCGGAACCAGACTGCTCACCGCCGAATCATCAGTGACCGACAACGCCAACCCCCGAGCCACCCCACCCTCGGTCGTGGAGAACGTCACCGCCTTGAGCGCGGCCTCATACTCGGCCGCCGACGCCGCTCCCGACAGCGTCAGCGTCTGAGAGGCCGCATCCCAACTGGCAGTGATCGCTCCTGGCCCGCCGGTATAGGCGAGGACATCACCGGTCTTGCCGCCGGTGAGTTGCAGCGTGGCGCTGGAGAACGTGGTCGAATCCAAATCAGAAATAACCACACTCGAGATGACCTTCACCGGGGCACCGCCGAGCTTGAAGATCGGCAATCCGGTCGCCGTGACGAGTGGCGGCAGCCCGATGACGGTGATCAACGCCGCCGCCGGCACCAGACTGCTCACCGCTGAGTCATCGGTCACCGACAACGTCAACCCGCGAGCCACCCCACCCTCGGTCGTGGAGAAGGTGACCGCCTTGATCGCCGCCTCGTACTCCGCAGCGCTGGCATCACCGGTCAGCGTCAACGTCTGGCTCGCCGCATCCCACGATACGCTGATGACACCCGTGCCGCTGTAGGACAACACATCCGACGCCTGCGCCCCGGTCAGCTGCAAGGTGGCGCCAGAGAACGTGGTCGAATCCAAATCAGAGATAGCGACACTCGAGATCACCTTGACCGGCGAGCCACCGAGCTTGAAGATCGGCAACCCAGTCGCGGTCACCAACGGCGGCAGCCCGATCACCGTGATCAACGCCGCCGCCGGAACCAGACTGCTCACCGCCGAGTCATCGGTCACCGACAACGTCAACCCGCGAGCCACCCCACCCTCGGTCGTGGAGAACGTCACCGCCTTGATCGCGGCTTCGTACTCGGCTGCCGACGCGGTGCCCGACAGTGTCAGCGTCTGAGAAGCCGCATCCCAACTCGCAGTGATGGATCCAGGGCCGCCGGTGTAAGCGAGAACATCACCCGACTTCGCACCGGTGAGTTGCAGCGTGGCGCTGGAGAACTGCGTGGAATCCACGTCGGTGATCTGCACCGCCGAGATCACCTTCACCGGGGCACCGCCGAGTTTGAAGATCGGCAACCCGGTCGCGGTCACCAACGGCGGCAGGCCGATCACCGTGATCAGCGCCGCCGCCGGAACCAGACTGCTCACCGCTGAGTCATCGGCCACCGACAACGCCAACCCGCGAGGCAACCCGCCCTCGGTCGTGGAGAACGTCACCGCCTTGATCGCCGCTTCGTACTCGGCAGCGCTGGCATCACCGGTCAGGGTCAACGTCTGCGAAGCCGCATCCCACGACGCTGTGATCACACCCGTACCGCTATAAGACAACACGTCCGACGCCTGCCCCCCGGTCAGCTGCAGCGTGGCGCTGAAGAACTGCGTGGAGTCCACGTCGGTGATCTGCACCGCCGAAATCACCTTCACCGGCGACCCACCGAGCTTGAAGATCGGCAACCCGGTCGCGGTCACCAACGGCGGCAGCCCGATCACCGTGATCAACGCCGCCGCCGGAACCAGACTGCTCACCGCCGAATCATCGGTCACCGATAACGTCAACCCGCGCGGCAGACCGCCCTCGGTCGTGGAGAACGTCACCGCCTTGAGCGCCGCCTCGTACTCGGCCGCCGACGCGGTACCCGACAGCGTCAGCGTCTGACTCGCCGCATCCCACGACGCGCTGATGACACCCGTGCCGCTGTAGGACAACACATCCGACGCCTGCGCACCGGTGAGCTGCAGCGTGGCGCTGGAGAACTGCGTCGAGTCCAGGTCGGTGATCTGCACCGCCGAAATCACCTTCACCGGCGACCCACCGAGCTTGAAGATCGGCAATCCGGTCGCCGTGACGAGTGGCGGCAGCCCGATGACCGTGATCAGCGCCGCCGCCGGCACCAGACTGCTCACCGCCGAATCATCAGTGACCGACAACGTCAACCCGCGCGGCAGACCGCCCTCGGTCGTGGAGAACGTCACCGCCTTGATCGCCGCCTCGTACTCGGCCGCCGACGCGGTACCCGACAGCGTCAGCGTCTGACTCGCCGCATCCCACGACGCGCTGATGACACCCGTGCCGCTGTAGGACAACACATCCGACGCCTGCGCACCGGTGAGCTGCAGCGTGGCGCTGGAGAACTGCGTGGAGTCCAGGTCGGTGATCTGCACCGCTGAAATCACCTTCACCGGCGACCCACCGAGCTTGAAGATCGGCAATCCGGTCGCCGTGACGAGTGGCGGCAGCCCGATGACGGTGATCAGCGCCGCGGCCGGCACCAGACTGCTCACCGCCGAATCATCAGTGACCGACAACGCCAACCCCCGCGGCAGACCGCCCTCAGTCGTGGAGAACGTCACCGCCTTGATCGCCGCTTCGTACTGGGCTGCCGACGCGGTACCCGACAGCGTCAGCGTTTGCGAAGCCGCATCCCACGACGCGCTGATCGCACCCGCCCCGCCGGTGTAAGCGAGAACATCACCGGTCTTGCCGCCGGTGAGTTGCATTGTGGCGCTCGAGAACTGCGTGGAGTCCACGTCGGTGATCTGCACCGCCGAGATCACCTTCACCGGGGCACCGCCGAGTTTGAAGATCGGCAACCCCGTCGCCGTGACGAGTGGCGGCAGCCCGATGACGGTGATCAGCGCCGCCGCCGGCACCAGACTGCTGACTTGGGAGTCGTCGGTGACCGACAACGTCAACCCCCGCGGCAGACCGCCCTCAGTCGTCGAGAACGTCACCGCCTTGATCGCCGCCTCATACTCGGCCGCCGACGCGGTACCCGACAGCGTCAGCGTCTGACTCGCCGCATCCCACGACGCGCTGATCGCACCCGCCCCGCCGGTATAGGCGAGCACATCACCGGGCTTCACACTGGTGAGTTGCAGCGTGGCGCTGGAGAACTGCGTGGAATCCAGGTCGGTGATCTGCACCGCCGAAATCACCTTCACCGGCGACCCACCGAGTTTGAAGATCGGCAACCCGCCGGCGGTCACCAACGGCGGCAGGCCGATGACGGTGATCAACGCAGCACCCGGAACCAGGCTGGTATGGCCCCCGTCGTCGGTGACGTTGATCGTGACACTACGCGGCAGGCCGCCCTCGGTCGTCGAGAACGTCACCGCCTTGATCGCCGCCTCATACTCGGCCGCTGTTGCCGCTCCCGTTAGGGTCAACGTCTGCGTCGCAGCGTCCCAGGACGCCGCAATTGGACCGCTCGCGCCCGTATACGCGAGGACGTCTCCGGACTTGCCGCCGGTCAGGATTCTGATCGTGGCGCTGGAGAGAAGGTCTGAATCCAGGTCCGTGATGGTCGCCGTCGACACGACCTTCACCGGCGAGCCACCCAGCTTGAAAATCGGTAGTCCCGCCGTCACCACCGTAGGGGGCAGTTCGACGATCGGGTTGACGGTGATGGGAATCGTGACGGTGACAGTGTCGACCTGAGCGATACCGATCGTCCGGGCGAGGGTGTGGAAGACGGCCTCGACGGCGCCGATTCTTCCCTTGAGGTGCTCCGAGGAATCGCTGATGACGACTTGAAAGCTGTCGTTAAGCGGAGTGCCGGTGACGATGGACGTCGGCGTGTAGACGAACTGACCGGTGATCGGGTCGCGGTAGACCTGACCATACTTCGGCTGAATGATGTTGAACGTCAGCGGATCACCGTTCGGGTCGTACGCAGGGACGTCGACCAGCACCTGCCCCGTGAGGATCTGTGACGTCGTCACTTGGCCGGGAACGGGCGTCTTGTTGAAGAACGTGTGGTTGATCTGCCTGCGCACCCAAGCCAACATCGCGTCGAACCACGGCGCCTGCGCAGGCGCATTCGGGTTCACGAACGGGGACACCACGCTTGACACGAGCGCGGACACGATGTTGACCGGTTTAACGGTTCGGGTCTCGGCGATCGCGGCGGATGCTTTCGGCGTGCGGGACTTCGTGGCCGCGACTTCGACGGAGACGGATTCAGGCTGTGGAGCGTGCTTGCCCGTCTCCTTGACCTCATCGGTCGCGGCCCCTGCTTCGCCGCTGCCCGCGACCGGCGACTCGTCGGGGGTCGGATCCGAGCCCGCGGAAGCCCCCGTCGACGCCTCCACGGTGCTGGACGGCTCGTCGTGGGTCGGCGCGGACGAGCGCCTCCAGTGATGGTCGCTGACCTTGCGCGACGGCCGCCTGTGGTTGTCGGTCTCGCCGGGGAGTGGCGACGCGGTTTCCTCACCGGGAACGTCTTCGTCGGCCGGTTCATCGGTACCGGGCTCGGGGTCGGCGTCCTGCGAGTCAGGGGCCGGCTTCTCGTCGGCGTCCTGGCCGGCATCCCCGCCCTGCGAGCCCGGGTCGTCAGTCGAGGACGCGTCCGATTTGTCGGTGCTCTTCCTTGCCGGCTTATGGGGTGCCGTCGACGCGGCATGATCGGGCTTCGAACTCGGCGACACCGAAGAGTCCGAGTCGCTGTCGGCATAGGCGACACCGGCGGAGTTGGCCACCGCCAAACCGACACCGAGAGACACGGCGAGTGCACCCACCCGGCCGATGTGGAGGCCGTACTTCGCAGAGACCTTGCGCGCGTGCTTGGCTGCCCGCCCCTGGCGGCCGCCCTCAACGAGTGCTTTGGCCGCCCAGAAGTCCGGTCCCGGACCCAGATCGTCCTTGCGCGCAGCGCGATGACGGGCCGGGGTTGCACACATACTTGTCCTCCGTTTGCTGCATATGCAATCCCCCCGGCATCAGATACAGTTCGCAGGCCGAGTTCGACATCGCATCCACAGGCTGACCGAAGAACACCGCAGCGCTTCGCACGCGTGCGTTCATTCGCAGCACCATTGCCGCTCCCCAACCAGTTCTCGGACCACGAATGGTGTGCTGAGCGCGAGCCTGCCTTTTTCGGCTCACGCTCAGCAACAGCGAGCCTAAGCCAATAACGTAACGGTGATAGCGATATTTGCGATAGTCATTGCGTATGCAACTATAAGGCGGACCGGTTTCTGTCCAGTTAACGCTAAAACGCCATTTCAGCCGGGTCCATCGTTATCAGACACAAATTATCGCCGACGCAAATCAGCTTGGCCGTGATGGCTACCCACATCGCTATCTCGCGCACTTTGGGAGGGCTTGGCAACGTCGACCGCCATGCGCGGCGGCATCGCCGCCGCGTCTCGGGACCCCGCTTCGTCTGTAGACGAGGAGCCGGTTCTGACCGACGTCCGGCCCGGCCCGGAGTTCACACGGGACCGACAGCACACGCCACCGCAGCCCGTTCGCCGATGCGCACACAGTGCGACCTGTGAGCGCACGTCGGCAACCACTCCCAGGGATCCCGGCGGGCGCGCACCTGATTTGCTACCCGCAGCGTTACTACGCCAAAGCAGGGATGACCTTCCGTTCGAAGACCTCGATACTCGACCGATCGTAGGCCGCCTCGGGGAAATAGCAGATGACGTACTCGCATCCCAGGTCGCGCAGCTTCTGCAGAGATTCGACGAGTTGCTCGGGCGTACCACTTCCGCCTTGCGGTGTGCTCATGGAGTTCAACATCGCGTCGGCGGCCGTCTCTCCGGTCAGCGCACTGATCCGAGCCCGCACGCCGTTCAGCCGATCCTTGACTTCGGCCTCCGAATCACCCACCACCGCGTTGATGTTCGCCGAGCGGATGATGGCTTCGTAGTCGGTTCCGACGTCGCGGCAGTGGCCGGCGAGAACCTGCGACTTGTGCGCGAAACCCTCGGGCTCCGAGGTGAAGTTGGTGTACTGCGCGTACTTGGCTGCGATCCGGAGCGTCACCTTCTCACCACCGCCTGCGATCCACAGCGGAATACCGCCTCGCTGCAGGGGCTTTGGCGCCACTATGGCTTTGTCGACCTGGTAGTGCTTGCCTTCGAAGCTCACCACACCTTCACGCCAGGCGTCGCTCATGATCTGCACACCCTCATCGAGGCGCCCGAGTCGGACCCCCGCCGACGGGAAACCATAGCCGTACGCACGCCATTCGTGCTCGTACCAGCCGCCCCCGATACCCATCTGAATGCGTCCACCGGAGATGATGTCCGCGGTCGCGGCGACCTTGGCCAGATACACCGGATTGCGGTAGCTCATCGCGGTGCACATCTGTCCCAGCTTGATCCGAGAAGTCGTTGCCGCATAGGCGGCCATCAGCGACCAGGCTTCATGGGTGGCCTCAGACGTAGGAACCGGCACCGTGTGGAAGTGGTCGTAGACCCAGAGGGAATCCCAGATGCCCCCCTCGTCGACGTAGGTGGCGAGGTCGCTCATCACCCGCCAATGCTCGCCGGGGTCGATTCCGACCAGATCGAGTCGCCAGCCCTGGGGAATGAACAGTCCGAAGCGCATACTGCCGACTCTAGGCCGATTGGCCGCCTGCGCGATAGAGGGCCGCCACCGCCGGCAAACTCACCTTCAGCGCGGGATTTCGGGGCAACTCGTCGACCAGCGCGAAGGAGACTGGAACGTTGTAGACGGGAAGACGCTGACGCACAATCGCTTTCAGCTCGTCTTCGGATGGCGGTGACGACCCGGGCACGACCTCGACAGCAGCGAAGGGCACCTGCCCCAGTCGTGCATCGGGCACCCCTACGACGCAGGCGTCCCGCACGCTGGGATGCTGCACGAGCACGTCCCGGACGGTCTCGGGCAACACCTTGAACCCTCCACGATTGATCGCTCCGTCGGCTCTGCCGTGCAGGGTGACGAAGCCGTCGTCGTCGATGCTGGCGAAGTCCGTGGTCCGGATCCAGTCCGAGCTGATCGGTGCGACCATCGCCTCGAGCAGCCCCTGTTGCCCCGGCGGCAGTTCGGCGCCGGAGTCGGGGTCCACCACCCGCAGCCGCACGTCGGGCAGCGCACGGCCTACGCTGTTGCGTTTGGCGTCGCCGAACTCCTGCAGCATCTCTGGTGTCCAGGCGCACAGTGACCCGGCGAATTCGGTTGCTCCGTAGGCTAATCGGATGGGAATCGCGTAACGCCGCTCGAATTCATCGCGCGTCTGCGGGTCGAGCGGTCCGGAAGCACTGATCAAGAACTCCAGCGACCGGAGATGCCCGGCCGGCACGTCGGCGTCCAGCAGCATGCGAATCACGGCGGGCTGCACACCCGAACGGGTGATGTGGTGTCGCCTCACGACGTCGACCCAGCCGTCCACGCTGAATCGCTCGAGCATCACGATGCGCCTGCCGTTGTGGATACCGGCGACCAACTGACAGACCCCGATCCCACCGAACTGCCAGTATGCGAATTCCGGCGGCGCGTCGGACGGCGCCGCCTCACCACTGGTCACGCTGAAGACGGTGCGCTCCAGCACAGATGCCTTGATCGCCTGGCGTTTCGGAGGCCCGGTGGTACCGCTGGTGAGAATGTGTAGCGCCACACCGGGTTCGGCCTGGGCGTGTCGACGCGACGAATCGCGGCGATGCAGTCCTACGACAGGCGTGACCGTCGGAGCGGTCAGTGAGATCGCCACACCGGCGCTGCCTGCGCGCTTCGCGGCGGCGATGACCTCGTCGGTCCAGTCCTCGCGGTCGGCGATGACGGCCGAGAGCTGGAGGGTTTCGATGTCGCGGGCGATCGCGTCCGGCGACTGGAACGAATAGATCATCGAGACGGGACGGCCGGCTGCGAGGAAGCCGATGATCGCCGCCGCATGCTGCAGCCGATTGCGGACCACCAGGCCGACGGACGCGCGGTCGTCGACGCCGCTGTCCTTCAGCGCCGACGAAAGGGCCTCTGCGTACGCGGTGATCTCGTCACCGGTGTACCAGCGGCCCTCGAATTCGATGCACGGCCGAGAACCGTAGCTCGCCAGCCCTGCCGAGAACTGTCCCGTGAAGCTATCGTGCACGCCGCCATTGTTGCTCAGGATCGGAACCGGTGAAGCAACTGCGGTAGTCACTCGGCGTGGTGCGCATCTGCCGGGCGAAGTGGTAGCGGAAGGTCACCGGCGATTCGAAACCCACGCGTGTCGCTATCTGTTCGATGGACAGCGCCGACGATTCCAGCAGAGGAAGGCTGGCCTGGATCCGCTGCTCGATCAGCCACTTGATGGGCGTGGTCCCGGTCGCCTTCGCGAACTGCCTCAGGTAGCTGCGCCGCGACATGGCCGAGTGCGCGGCGAGATCGTCGAGCGTGATCGGCGAGTCGAGATTTTCCAGCGCCCAGGCCATCCCCGAGGCGATCCGCCCGTCGGCCGTCGGCTCCGGCACTGGACTTTCGATGTACTGCGCCTGACCTCCGGAGCGGTGGGGTGAGATGACGAGCCGGCGTGCGACGTCGTTGGCGACCCGCACACCGTGATCCGAGCGCACGATGTGCAGGCACAGGTCGAGCCCGGCGGCACAGCCCGCGCTGGTGAGAATGCGCCCGTTGTCGACGTAGAGGGGCGCCGGATCGACGACGACGTCGGGATAGCGTTCCGCAAGCAGGTCGACATAGATCCAGTGCGTGGTGGCCGTGCGACCGTCGAGCACTCCGGCGGCGGCGAGCGCGAAGGCACCCGAACAGATCGAGACCAGGCGTGACCCCCGCTCATACGCGGCCCGGATCGCCTCGATGAGTTCGGGCGACGTCGGCGTCGTGACGTCACGCACGCTGGGGATCACCACCGTGTCGGCTCGAGCGAGCTCATCCAAGCCGTACGAGGTGCGCACCACTGCGCCACCGAGCATGCGGACCTCCGGTGTCTCCGAACACAGCCGCACCGAATACCACGGCCGCGCGATGCCGGCGGAGAACATCTCGGACAGTTCGGTCATGCCGAAGATCTCGGCCGCGAGCCCGGACTCGAAACCCGTCATTTCGTCGTACGCGAGGATCGCCACGGTATGCATGTCACTATCCTAAGCAACAGCGGCACTAGGGCCACTAGTGCGCGCCGGGACGGATGGGCAGCATTGCTGACATGCTCTACAGGAAGTCGTCGCTGAAGGATCGCCTCTACCGAATGTGGTTGCGGAGAGGCTTTTTTCGAGTTCTCACTCAGCTCGTCGCAGGAGTTCACGCCGCGAACGGACTCGCCCACGGGACCGCAGCGGCACCGCCGTCGGCCGCTCGCGCGACCGGCGGCCGTTTACCCCCACCCCGTTCGATGACACATGAGTCCGCTGCGTGGCCGCCCGAAAACGCAGAATCCCCCGAAGCCCTTGAGGCTCCGGGGGATTCCAGGTGACGATTAGCTGGTCAGCGATGCCGGCGGTGTGAACCGGTCGCCGTAGCGGGCGGCCAGCTCCTTCGCGCGAGCCACGAAGGCCTCCTTGCCGGTGCCGCCCGGGCCCTGGTAACCGACGATGAACTGTGCCGAACCACCCGTGTAGGGCGGGAAACCGATGCCCATGATCGAGCCGATGTTGGCGTCGGCGGTCGAGGTGAGCACGCCTTCGTCGAGGCACTTCTGCGTCTCCAGCGCCTCGGCGAACAGCATGCGATCGATCATGTCCTGCAGCGGAATGTCCGCCGAGCCCGAGTTGAAGGTGTCCTTCAGGCCCTCCCACAGACCGGCGCGCTTACCGTCGACATATTCGTAGAAGCCGGCGCCCTTGAGGCGCGACGGACGGCCGATCTCGATCATCTTGTTGACCACAGCCTCGGCCGGGTGCGGCTCGTAGGTGGCACCCGTCTCCTCGACAGCCTTGCGGGTGGCCGTCGCGATCTTCTGCATCAGCTCCATGTTGAGCTCGTCGGACAGCTGCAGCGGCGGCGCCGGGTAACCGGCCTGGCTGCCGGCGTGCTCGATGCTGGCCGGCGCCACGCCCTCGCCGAGCATCGCCAGCGCCTCGTTGACGAAGGTGCCGATGACGCGAGAGGTGAAGAAGCCCCGGCTGTCGTTGACGACGATCGGCGTCTTTCCGATGGCCAGCGTGTAGTCGAACACCCGGGCCAGCGCCTCGTCAGAGGTCTTCTCACCCTTGATGATCTCCACCAGCGGCATCTTGTCGACCGGCGAGAAGAAGTGGATGCCGATGAAGTCCTCCTGGCGCTTCACACCGGTGGCCAGACCGGTGATCGGCAGCGTCGAGGTGTTCGAGCCGAGGAGTGCGTTGGGCTCGACGATGTCCTCGATCTCCTGGAACACCTTGTGCTTGAGTTCCTGGTTCTCGAAGACGGCCTCGATCACGAAGTCGACACCCTTGAGGTCCTGCGGATCGGCCGTGGGATGGATCCGGCTCAGCAGAGCGTCGGACTTCTCCTGGGTCGTGCGACCCCGCTCCAGCGCCTTGGCCTCGAGCTTCTCCGAGTAGCCCTTGCCCTTGTCGGCGGCCTCCTGCGAGACGTCCTTGAGCACCACGTCGTAACCGGCCTTCGCCGAGACGTAGGCGATCCCGGCGCCCATCATGCCCGCGCCCAGCACGCCGATCTTGTTGATCTTGACCGGCTCGATGCCGTCGGGACGCGACCCACCGCCGTTGATGTGCTGCAGGTCCAGGAAGAACGCCTGGATCATGTTCTTGGCGGTCTGGCCGGTGACCAGCGTGGTGAAGTACCGGCTCTCGATGCGCGTGGCGGTGTCGAAGTCGACCTGCGCACCCTCGACCGCCGCGTCCAGGATGGCCCGCGGCGCCGGCATCGGCGCACCCTTGAGCTGCTTCTTCAGCAGGGCCGGGAACGACGGCAGGATCGCGGCCAGCGCCGGATGCGACGGCGTGCCGCCGGGCATCTTGTAGCCCTTCTGGTCCCACGGCTGGGTGTGAGCGTCGGGATTCGCTTTGATCCAGGCCTTGGCCGCCGGGATCAATTCCTCTACGCTGCCGACCAATTCGTCGACCAAGCCGATGTCCTTGGCCTTGCCGGGCTTGAAGCGGGTGCCCTGGCTCAGGATCTCCATGAAGGCCTTCTGGATCCCGAACATCCGCACGGTGCGGGCCACGCCACCGCCGCCCGGCAGCAGGCCGAGCGTCACCTCGGGCAGACCGATGACCACACCCTTGACGTCGGCGGCGATGCGGTGATGACACGCCAGCGCGATCTCCAGACCACCACCGAGCGCGGCGCCGTTGATCGCGGCGACGACCGGCACACCCAGCGTCTCGAGCTGGCGGAGGTCGGCCTTGATGAACTCCACCTCGGCGAACGACTCCGCGGCGTTCTCCGGGCCGACCTTCATCATGCCCTTGAGGTCACCGCCGGCGAAGAAGGTCTTCTTCGCACTCGCGATCACCACGCCGGTGATCGACGCGGGGTCTTCTGCCACAAGCCTTACTAACTTTTCTACGGCATTATGCATCGACTCCTTGTAGTGCTCGTTCATCACGTTGGCCGACCCGGTCGGGTCGTCCAGCGTCAGGGTGACGATGCCGTCGGCATCCTTGTCCCACTGAATCGTGTTCTCTGCCATTGCTCTTCCTCAGACTCGCTCGATGATGGTGGCCACGCCCATGCCGCCGCCGATGCACAGCGTGATCAGCGCACGCCGCGCATTACGCCGCTCGAGCTCGTCGACCATGGTTCCGGTGATCATGGCGCCGGTGGCGCCCAGCGGGTGGCCCATCGCGATCGCGCCACCGTTGACGTTGAGCTTCTCGTCGGGGATGTTCAGGTCCTTCTGGAACTTCAGCACCACCGAGGCAAAGGCCTCGTTCAGCTCGAACAGGTCGATGTCGTCGACGGTCAGACCGGCGCGGTCGAGCACCTTGCGGGTGGCCGGCGTCGGGCCCGTCAACATGATGACCGGGTCGGCTCCACTGGTGGCGGTGGCGACGATCCGGGCACGCGGCGTCAGCCCCTGCGAGACACCGGCACTCTCGGAGCCGATCAGGACCACTGCCGCACCGTCCACGATGCCGGAGCTGTTGCCGCCGGTGTGCACGTGATTGATCTTCTCGACGAAGTGGTACTTCTGCAGCGCCACGTCGTCGAAGCCGCCCATCGCGCCGATGCCGTCGAACGCGGTCTTCAGCTTGGCCAGGCCCTCCATCGTGGTGTCCGGGCGCATGTGCTCGTCGTGGTCCAGCACGACGAGACCGTTCTGGTCGCGCACCGGCACGACGGACTTGGCGAAGTAGCCGCCCGACCACGCCGCGGCGGCCTTCTGCTGGCTGCGCAGCGCGTAGGCGTCCACGTCGTCGCGGGAGAAGCCCTCGATGGTGGCGATCAGGTCGGCACCGATGCCCTGCGGCACGAAACCGAGGCGGTAGTTGGTCTCCGGGTCACTGGCCCAGGCGCCGCCGTCGGAGCCCATGGGCACGCGGCTCATCGATTCGACGCCACCGGCGATCACCAGGTCGTCCCAGCCGGAGCGCACCTTCTGCGCACCCAGGTTGACGGCTTCCAGACCCGACGCGCAGAAGCGGTTGAGCTGGAAGCCGCCGGTGGTCTCGGGCAGACCGGCCAGCAGACCGGCCGTGCGTGCGATGTCGCCGCCCTGATCGCCCACCGGCGAAACGCAACCGAGGATGACGTCGCTGATCATGGTCTCGTCGAGGTCGGGATAGCGCGACCGCAGCTCGTTGATCAGGCCGACGACCAGGTTGACGGGCTTGACCTCGTTGAGCGATCCGTGCCGCTGCTTGCCGCGCGGTGTGCGGATGGCTTCATAGATGAAAGCTTCTTCGGACATGTGTTCTCCAGGTCCTGTCCATATCGGGGTTTCGCGGTCTCTCGCCCGCGGGGAGGCTGCTCCTCTTGCGGCGATGCTAGCAGCCTCGCCCAACCCGTTGGTTGGGACATCTGGGGTGCAGAAACGCCGAACGCACGGGTTCTGACGAGATCAGGCTGAAATACGTCCGAAACCGTACGTTCGGCGGTCGAGTCGGTGACGCCCTCCGAACCCTCTAGTCGGGGGAGCCTTCGGTGTCGTCGAAGAAGGACCACTCCCCGTCGTGTTCGACCTCCATCCGCCACCCCAGCTCGGAGTTGTCGGCGCGCTGGTCGACGAACCAGGCATGCGCGTCGTCCGCGCTGTCGATGTCCTTCGTGTCGACGACGTCACCCTTGGGATTGAGCACCCGATACTTAGCCATGCGCCCCGTGTTCCCGCCCGCGGGCGGTCACACACCTGACGTCTCTCTCACGCCGATCGAGGCTCCGCCAGCTCCGAGAGCGTCGGGTAGTCGATGTAACCGGCAGGTCCGGGGGCGTAGAACGTGGTCGGGTCGGGTTCGTTGAGTTCTGCTCCCGCGGTCAGCCGGTCGATCAGGTCTGGGTTGGCCAGATACGCCCGGCCGACCGCGGCTGCGGAGATCACGCCCCAGTCGGCGAGGTTCTCCAGCAGTCCGAAGTCCGAGTCGATCTCGCGGGGAGTGTTGAGCACCAGCGTGCCCTCCCACTGCGTGCGCAACGCCGCGAACGCCGGCTGCGACGGCTCGATCAGCACATGCAGATACGCGATGCCCAGCGAGGCGATGCGGCACAGCAGCAACTCGTAGGCGCTCACCTCGTCGACCTCACTCATGTCGCCGGCGCCGTTGCCGGGCGAGATGCGCAACCCGACACGCTCCGGCCCGATCTCGGCGGCCACCGCCTCCACCACCTCCGCGGTGAAACGGGCCCGGTTCTGCGGCGAGCCGCCATAGGCGTCGGTCCGCCGATTCACGACGTCGGACAGGAACTCGTGCAGCAGATAACCGTTCGCGGAGTGGATCTCGACGCCGTCCATACCGGCATCCACCGCGCGCCGGGCTGCGGCACGGAAATCGGCCACGATGCCCGCGATCTCACCGGTGCTCAGCGCGCGAGGCACAGGCAGCGGCTTCTTGCCGGTCGCGGTGCGGGCCATCAAGTCCGCGGCGACCGGCGACGGCCCCACGGTTTCGCCCCCGCTGATATCCGGGTGCGCCATCCGGCCGACATGCCAGAGCTGGACGAACATGCGGCCGCCCTCGGCGTGGACAGCCTCGGCGATCTCGGCCCACCGCTGCTGATGGCGGTCGTTGTACATACCAGGGGTGTTGAGGTAGGCACCGTTGGCCGACTTCGAGACGGCAGTGGCCTCGCTGATGATCAGCCCGGCGCCGGCGCGCTGCGCGTAGTAGGTCGCGGCCAACTCCGACGGCGTCGCGTCCGCCTCCGCACGCGTTCTGGTCAACGGCGCCATGAACACGCGGTTCGCGAGCGTCCGACCGCCCACGGTGACGGGCTTCAACAGGGCTGAGTCTTCGCGGAGGGTGAACGTCATGGCCCACTCAGCACCGAACGCAGCACATTCATTCCCCTACGCTCGACTGCCATGACGGTTGAACGGCTGCGGCCGTACGCGGTGACGATCTTCGCCGAGACGTCCGCGCTGGCAGCGCGCATCGGCGCGGTGAACCTCGGGCAGGGCTTCCCCGACGAGGACGGTCCGGCCGCGATGCTCGAGACCGCTGCGAACGCCATCGCCGACGGAGTCAATCAGTACCCGCCGGGCCTGGGCATCGAGCCACTGCGCCAGGCGATCGCCGAGCAACGCCGTCGCCGCTACGGCATCGAGTACGACCCCGACACCGAGGTGCTCGTGACCGTCGGCGCCACCGAGGCGATCGCCGCCTCGGTACTGGGACTGGTCGAACCGGGTTCCGAAGTGCTGCTGATCGAGCCGTTCTACGACTCCTACTCCCCCGTGATCGCCATGGCCGGCTGCCGGCGTCGTGCCGTCCCCCTTCGCCAGGACGGTCACGGTTTCGCGATCGACGTCGAGGCGCTGCGCCACGCGGTGACGCCGACGACCAAGGCTCTGATCGTGAACTCTCCGCACAACCCGACGGGCATGGTGGCCTCCGACGCCGAGCTGCGCGCGCTGGCCGAGCTGGCGGTGTCGGCCGATCTGTTGGTGATCACCGACGAGGTCTACGAGCACCTCGTCTTCGACGGCCACCGCCACCTTCCGCTGGCCGGGTATCCGGGCATGGCGGAACGCACGGTCACGATCTCCAGCGCCGCCAAGATGTTCAACGTCACCGGCTGGAAAATCGGATGGGCCTGTGGGCCAAGCAATCTCATCGCCGGCATCCGCGCCGCCAAACAGTATCTCAGCTATGTCGGCGGCGCGCCGTTCCAGCCGGCGGTGGCCCAGGCACTGAACACCGAGGACGCGTGGGTGGACGCGCTGCGCGACTCGCTGCAGTCCCGCCGCGACCGCCTCGGCTCAGCGCTGACCGACATCGGCTTCGACGTGCACGACAGCTCCGGAACCTACTTTCTGTGCGCCGACCCGCGTCCACTCGGCTATGACGACAGCACCACGTTCTGCGCCCAGCTGCCTGAGCGGGTGGGCGTGGCCGCGATCCCGATGACCGCATTCTGCGATTCCGCAGCCGCGCATGCGGATGAGTGGAAACACTTGGTGCGCTTCGGTTTCTGCAAACGCGACGAAACCCTCGACGAGGGCGTTCGCCGGCTGCAGGCGCTCCGGCGCAGAGGGTGACTCCCCGGCCGCCGGGTCTCGAGCGCCGGGCCCCTAACGGGCGACGGCCATCACGCGCTGGCGCAGATTCTCCAGCGCGACGTCGAGCACCATCTTCTTGGCGCGCTTGACCAGGAACCCCGGGTACGGCGCAGCGAGATCGAGGATCAGGTCGAAACGGACGCGGGTGCGCTGCTCGCCGACCGGTGTCAGGTTGTATTCCCCGTGCTGACACCGCTGCCGCGACGTGCGCTCGGCGTCCCACACCACCCAGTCGTCGCCCCAGTGGTACTCGAGCAACTCCTTGTCGTTGATGCCCATGATCTTCACGGTCGCCTTGACGTGATGGGGTCTGCCGTCGGGGTGGCGGTCCAGCACCTCGGCATCTTTGTGCAGCGACGACCACGAGGTCACCGATTCGATGTCGGCCAGGGCGTCGAGGATCGCCTCGGGTGGGGCCTCGATCACCGTCTCACTGGAAGCTCGAACCGCCATACCGGCAAATATTAGCGGGGCATGCATGCTCGCGCAGAGTATTTCTTAGCTAATTTCGGCAGGAAGCCTGGGCCGCTCTGGCCCAAGCGCATTCCTACGCAGCGGTCAATTTCACCGGTTCCGGCCTGCTCGAATCCCTATTCTTGGGCGATCGGGGTGGGCACGTCTCCGAGATCGGCGGTGTCGGTATGGCGGCGAGCGCGGTGTGCGCAACATGCGGCACGACGCTGCGGCGCGGCGCCAAATTCTGCGACGAATGCGGAGCGCGGACTCGGACAGCGGCTGACGTTCCAGAGTACAAGCAGGTGACGGTGCTGTTCGCCGATGTCGTGCGCTCCATGGGCATCGCGGCCGCGGTGGACATAGAGCGCTTGCGCGAGATCATGACCGACCTGCTCGAGCGCTCCGCGGCCGTGGTGCGCCGCTATGGCGGCAGCGTGGAGCACACCGGCGACGGTGTGATGGCGATTTTCGGCGCTCCGATCGCCCTGGAGGACCACGCTTTTCGCGCCTGTCTGGCCGCCCTGGACATCCAGGAACAGACCAGGCGGTTGGCGAGCGAGGTGGCCCGCCGCGACGGCCTGGAGCTGCAGGTGCGGACGGGCCTGAACTCGGGGCGGGTGATCGCCGGCGACATCGGTTCGGGATCGCTCGGATACGCCGCCACCGGCGAGACGGTGGGAATGGCGCAGCGGATGGAGTCGGTGGCGCCCCCGGGCGGGGTGATGCTCTCGGAGTCGACCTCGCGCCTGGTGGAGCGCGTCGTGCGACTGTCCGAGCCGCAGTGGGTGCGCATCAAGGGCGCCGACGAACCGGTGTTGGCACGCCGACTGCTGACCACCGGCCCGCCCGAGGAACCGGTGCGCCGTGCCGAGGCGAGCCTGGTGGGCCGGCACGGGGAGATGGCGGCCCTCGACGCGATGGTGCGCCGCATGCTCGATGGCGAGGGCGGCATCGCGACGGTCGTGGGGGCGGCAGGCATCGGTAAGAGCCGGGTGGCCAGGGAGCTGGCAGCGCTGGCGGCCGACCGCGGGGTCGTCGTGCACTGGGCCTTCTGCGAGTCACACGCCCGGGACATCTCTTTCGGCGTGGTGTCGCGCTTGCTGCGCGCGGGCACCGGCGTGGTCGACCTGGACCGCGAAGCGGCCCGCGATCGACTCCGCGAGCGGCTGCCGAATGCTGACCCGCAGGACCTTCTCCTGCTCGACGACCTGCTCGGTGTCGCCGACGGCGGCGCGCCGCTGCCCCCGATCGGCGCCGACGCGCGGCGGCGCCGGCTCACCAAGCTCGTCATCGACGCCGCCGAGGCCCGCACTGAGCCGGTGCTCAGCATCATCGAGGATGCGCAGTGGATCGATGCGGTCAGCGAATCGATGGTGGCCGACTTCCTGACCGTCGTCGCCCGCACGCCGTCGATGGTGCTGGTGACCGCCCGGCCCGAGTACACCGGAGCGCTGAGGCAGATACCCGGTGCTCTGACGACAACGCTTACCCCCCTGCAGGATTCGGACGCGGCGGCGTTGCTCCGGGAACTCCTGGGCACGCATGAGTCCGTCGGCGGCCTGGCGACCGTCATCGCCGACCGTGCCGCGGGGAACCCCTTCTTCGCCGAAGAGATGGTGCGCGAGCTGGCCCAGCGCGGCGTCCTCGAGGGTGACCGCGGCCGATACGTCTGCCGTGCGGACGTCGCCGACGTCTCGGTACCTGCCACGGTGCAGGCGGCGATCGAGGCGCGCATCGACCGGTTGAGCACACCGGCCAAGCGCACGCTGAACGCGGCGTCGGTGATCGGCGCCCGCTTCGAGGTGGAGCTGCTGACGGCGCTGGGGATCGAACCGGCGGTCGACGAGCTGCTCGGGGTGGAACTGATCGATCAGGTCAAGCGCGGCACACGGGCCGAGTACGCCTTCAGGCATCCGCTGATCCGGGCGGTCTCATATGAGTCCCAGCTGAGAGCGGATCGCACGCTGTCGCACCGCCGGCTCGCCCGCGCCATCGCTGAGCGTGAACCGGACTCGGTGGAGGAGAACGCGGCCCTGATCGCCGAACACCTGGAAGCCAGCGGTGACCTGCAGGAGGCCTATGGCTGGCACATGCGTGCGGGCGCATGGTCGACCATCCGCGACATCCACGCGGCACGACTGAGCTGGGAGCGGGCCTGCCGTATCGCCGACTCGCTGTTCGCCGATGACCGGAGCCGCTGGCCTCTGCGTATCGCCCCGCGAAGCATGTTGTGCGCCACGGACTGGCAGGCCCGCGAAGTCAACACGAGCCGGGGCCGCTTCGCGGAGCTGCGGGAGTTGTGCGCCGCGGCCGAGGACAACGTCTCGCTGGCGATCGGCATGACGGGCCTGGCCACAGAACTGCTCTATGCCGGACGCCCGGGCGAGGGTTCCCGCTTGGCGTCCGAGCAGATGGCGCTGCTCGAATCGATCGGTGATGCGAACCTGACCACCGGCTTGGCTTTCGTCGCGTTCGCCAACTGGTTCAATGCCGGAGACATCGATGCGATCGCGCGATGGTCGCAGACCGTCATCGACCTGGCCGACGGCGACCCCAGCAAAGGGGCGGGCTTCGGTGTGGGCTCACCGCTGGCGATCGCCACAGCATTCCGCAGCATCTCCCGGTGGTGGCTGGGCCGCCCCGGGTGGCGCGAGGACCTCGAGAATTCCCTGACGATCGCGCGGAACAGCGATCCCGCCACCCTCGCCCTGGCGATCGCCTGGACGTACGCGCTGGCGATCGGGGCCGGGGTGCTGCTCGCGGACGACGTCATCGTCACCGAGATCGAGAAGACGGTGGAAGCCGCGGCCCGGTTCAGTAACGACTTCGCGCTGCACGGGTCCGAACTGGCGTTGGCGCTGGCCCTGCTGCATCGCGACTCGGAGCCCGAACGTCGCCGCGGGCTGGAGCTCATGGTTCAGGCGCGCGATGTGCACATGCCGGTCAGCGCTCCCTCTCTGGTTCCCACCGCCCAGCTCTGGGCGTCCCGGGAGATGGCCAGGCGGGGCGACCAGGGTGATCCGGTTGCGGCGATGCGCCGAGCCGTCACGGAACTGCGCACGTCGGGCCGGCTGGGTTGGGCGCTGCTGGGAACCGGCGTGCTGGTCGACGTCCTGCTGGAACGTGGAACGGATTCCGACCTGGTCGAAACCGAGGAGACGCTGCAGTGGCTGGCGTCCCTGCCCGCAACGGAGGGCTGGGCGATCCGCGACATCATGCTCCTGCGGCAGCGCGCCCGACTGGCCCGCGCGCGCGGAGATCACGCCTCCCACCACGATCTCGCCGGCCGCTACCACACGATGGCGAAATCCCTTGGCTTCGAGGGGCATACCTTCTATGCCGAGGCGCTGTGCACGGCTACTCAATCGCCGTGAAGCAGGGCGGCCAACTCGTCGCGGCTGGTCGTCCCCGTCTTCGACATGGCCCGGTAGATGTGGCTCTCCACGGTGCGCACGGACAGCGTCAGGCGCTCGGCCACCGCGCGATTGCTCAACCCCTCCCCGATCAGCATGACGATCTCCGTCTCCCGGTCGGTCAGCGGCAACGTCTGGCCGGCCTGACGGTGCGCCGGTGTGCGGACACCGCATCGCGATGCCAGCGCGTCGGCCCGCGCTGAGCACCGCAGCGCGGACCCGCGCCGGTCCTGACGGCGGTACTCCCGTGCGGCGTGCGCCGCGGCGTCGAGAGCCGCGATGGGGTCACCCATCTGAGCGAAAGCTTCTGACACCGCGTCCAACTCAGCCGCGTCTCCGTCGTGGAGCGCGGCAGCGAACCGCGCTGCCACTGCCGCTCGCGGACCCTCGGCGAGGGAGACGAGCTCGCGCAACCTGGGTGCGGTGGTCCTGTCGCCGAACTGGGCCGCCATCTGCAGGCACTGCACTTCCTGCCCGAACTGCCCTGCGAGAGCGCAACTCTCGGCTGTCGAGCGCAGAAGTGCGATCGCCTCGCTGACCGCGCCCTGACCGGCCACGGTCCAGGCCCGAGCCATACACTGCTCGTGTCTGAGCGCACGGAACCGGCGCGGTACCTCGTCGAGCGCGGCCAGTGCGGCGGCCGCCTCGTCGGTGGCGCCGCGCATCGCCAAAGCGGTGGCGTACGGAATGCGATAGCGGAATCCCCAGCCGAGGGGATGCGAGCCGGACAACGCCTCGACGGCCTGTCCGAGCAGGTGGCACGCACCGCACACGTCACCCGCGGCGAGCGCGGCCCTCCCTGCGACGGCCGTACCGATCAGCGGGGCGGTCCCCGGCAGTTCCGCGGCCTGGCGCCGCGCGCGTTCGGCCACTGCGAGGGCGTCCGGTATCCGTCCGGCCAGCAGGAGCGCACTGGTGTGTGCGTCCGCGATGTTGAACACCATGTGGGGTGCGTCCAGTGAGCGAGTCGCCACGGCGTATCCCGCCTCAGCCGCCGCCACCGCCTCCCCGGCGCGGCCCGCATCCGCCGAGATCTGCGCGAGCGCCCAGGCGGTTTCGGCTCCGACGACCGGAATATCCTCCGGCGCCAGATTTTTCGACGCATCGACCGCCTTGTCGGGATGGTCCATCGCGAACCAGTAGACGGCGAGGAAGGCATCGATGTACGTGCGAGCCTCCGGCGGTGTCGAGCGCGACGCCTCATCGATGAGTTCCTTGGCGCGCGCGGGGTCGGCCAGGGCCCACAGCATGTTGCTCGAACGCAGGAATGCCCATCGCGCGCGCTCGCACGGGGTCAGTCGATCACCGCTGACCCCGGCGAGGAGGTGCTCGGCCAGCTCGCCGCAGCCCAACCACGACAGCGCATGCGCGCGAAGCAGGACGGATTCGGGTCCGGCACCGGCCCGCGCCGCCGCGTCCGCGAGTCGGTCCGCCAGCGACAGATCACCGAGCCACACCGCACCCTGGGCTGCCGTGGCGAGGAGGTCGGCATCGGGCACCAGATCGGAGTCGAGAGTCAGTGTGGCTCGGCGCACGACAACGCGGAGATCGTCGCTGTCGGCAGATGCGGCGAGCGCCTCGGCCAGCAGTCCCCGCAGCCGGCGCAGCCTGGTGTGGGCCGCACGCCGTCGGCGCACCTCGCCGTAGAGCGGATGCGCCACCCGCACCTCGACACCGCCGCCCGCGGGCTCGAGAGCGACGAGGCCGCGGATCTCGGCCTCCTCGAGCGCAGACGCGCCGGTGATGCGGGTGAGCGTCGCGAGTTCGATCGGTTCTCCGACCGACAGCACGTCCATCACATCGTCGACCTGCTCCGGCAGTTCACCGATACGGGCTTCGATCATCTCGATCAGGCCGGGCGGCATGACCGGGTCACCGATCCACCGCCAGCACCCGTTCTGCTGCACCATCCGGCCGTCGGCGACCTCGTGCTCGACGATGTTGCGCAGATACAGGACGTTGCCGCCGGTGAGCTTCCACAGCCGTCGGGCGGCCTGCGCGTCGATCGGACCGTGCAGCACCGCGGAGGCCAGCGCAGTCGTCTCGTCGAGGGTGAGCGGCCGAACGCCGAGCCGCTCGAAGTGTCCGGCCCGCAGGACGTCCTGTGTGTGCGCAGCAACCGGCTCGCTCTCGCGCACGGTCAGGATCAGTTTCGCCGCGTCCCGTGCGACGAGCTGCTGCACGACGAACGTCGACAAGTCGTCGAGCAGGTGATAATCGTCGACACCGATCACCACGTCGACGCCTGATGGCGCGGCCGTCAGTGACTCCAGCACGCCGCGCAGCAACGCAATTGTGTCGGAGGCGCCCGACGGCGCCCACGCGGCGAACGCGCCGAGAGGGATGCCTCGCGCCGATGTGGTGCCGACCGCCCATCGGGTGTGGCAGCCCCGCGACGCCGCTGACGCCAGTGCCTCGCGGGCGATCCGGCTCTTCCCCACCCCGGTCGGGCCGCAGAGGAGGACCCCCGAGACGTCCGTCGTCGTCAAGGCGGTTTCTATCGTTCTCAGTTCGTGCGACCGGCCGACGATCGGCCACGACAACCGCATTCGGGAAGCCTATGGGCCTCGTCGCCGCGTTGAGGACCGAATCTCCAGAGAAGCGGGGATGTGAAGCCGCGCCGACGGCAGTCGTAGGCTCGCGGTCATGAGTGCTGCCACCGACGCGACCGACTCGACGAGCAGCGACACCAAGGGCGAGAGCACGCTCACCGTCATCGTCGCGCTCGCGGCCAACCTGGCGGTCGCCATCGCCAAAACAGTCGCGGCGGTGATCTCCGGATCGGCGTCGATGACGGCCGAGGCCACCCACTCGTGGGCCGACACCGCGAATCAGGGCTTCCTGATCGTCGCGAACCGGCGCAGCGGCAGACCGCCGGACGCCGAACGGCCGCTGGGTTACGGCCGCGAGGCCTATGTGTGGTCGTTGCTGGCGGCGGTCGGGCTGTTCGTCGTGGGCGGGACGGTGTCGGTGTGGCATGGCGTCACCGAGATCATCCACGGCGAGTCCGGTCCCGAGAACTACCTGGTGGCCTACATCGTGCTGGGCGTCGCGTTCGTACTCGAAGGGTCGTCGCTGTTTCAGGCGTTCCGGCAATTACGCGGCGAGGCAGACGAATTCAACCGGGATCTGCTGGCCCACGTGCTGGACACCTCCGACCCGACCACCCGCGCGGTGTTCGCCGAGGACACCGCGGCTTTGATCGGGATCGTCTTCGCCCTTCTCGGGATCGGCCTGCACCAGTTGACCGGTCAGGCGGTCTGGGACGCGATCGGATCGATCGCGGTCGGGCTGCTGCTCGGCGTGGTCGCGGTGATCCTCATCGACCGCAACCGTCGGTTCCTGGTCGGCGAGCCCGCCAGCCCGCAACTGCGCGAAGCGGCGATCGAGCGCCTGAAGAACCTGCCGGAGGTCGCCTCGGTGCGCTTCATCCGGCTGGTGTTCGTCGGCCCCAAGCAGCTGTTCCTGGTGGCCAGCGTCGACCTGGTCGGCGACGCCGTCGAGTCCTCGATCGCGGACACGCTGCGCAACCTGGAGAACCAGCTGCAGGCCGAGCCCTACATCGTCGACGCCGTGCTGACGATCGCCGAACCCGACGCGCTGGACCGGCTCGCCTAACCGCCCTTGACGACCTTGAGGACCTGCTTGCGCAGCCCTTCGGTGGCGGTCTCGACACCGCCCTTGATCGTCCTCTTGAGGATGAAGCCCGGCAGCGGCACCGAGAGGTCGATCGCGATATCGAACCGCACCCGCGTCTTGTCGCCCTCGGGGGTCAGGGTGTATCCGGCGTCCTGCGCCTTCAACTGATTCGCGGAGACCAGCGTCCACGTGACTTTGTCGTCGGCCCAGGTGTATTCGATGACCTGCTCGTCGGTGAGGCCGGCCGCCTTGACCGTCATCTTGACCTGCTTGGGCTTGCCGTTGTCGTAGCGGTCCAGGACCTCGGCCTTCTGGTACTGCGGTGACCAGGTGGGAGTCGCTTCGACGTCGGCGATGACGTCGAGGATCTGTTCCGGCGTTGCTTCGATCACGACCTCGCGAGAGTCCTTGGTTGCCATGGCGCGACCATAGACCACGGCGACGTTCCTCCGGATCGAGATCACCGGACTGGGGACGTAGGCTCAGGAATGTGAGCGGCGCCCCGAATGAGCCTGTCGATCCCACGGTTCCGCCGAGTGGCACGGGTTGCCTCGAATGCGACGCCGCCGGTGGCTGGTGGGTGCATCTGCGTCGGTGCGCGGCATGCGGTCACATCGGGTGCTGCGACGACTCGCTCGAGCGGCACGCGTCGGCACACTGGCGTCGGACCGGGCACCCGGTCATCCGGTCGTTCGAGCCGGGCGAGGACTGGTTCTGGGACTACCGGACCGACTCCTACTACGACGGTCCGCCCTTGGCCGCGCCGCAGAGCCGGCCCGCCGACGAGACGGTGCCCGGGCCCCGCGGCCGCGTCCCGGCCGACTGGATGGCACAGCTGCAGGCCCGTCGCGGCTGAGTTCAAAACGCTCCGCGCGGGGTAACCCCGTACCGTGAGCAAAGACAAGCCACAGACCACCGAGACCGATGCCGGGTCCGACGCCGCCGACGACGACGTGATGAGCGACCCGTCGAAGGGCGCCCAGGACGGCGCCGACTGGTCCGATGAGGGCGGCGCGACGCCCGGGGGTCCGGCGCCGTCGACCTGACGTCAGGCCCGATCGGCGAGCACCGCCATCGCGGCGTTGTAGCCGGGAATGAACGTGATACCGGGTCCGCCGTGGCAGCCGGCGCTGCCCAGGTACAGGCCTTCGACCGGAATGGGTTGATCCGCATAGCCTTTCGGGCCCGGACGGTTGGGGCCCATCTGCTCGGGGTGGATCAGGCCGTGGCAGTAGTCGCCTCCGGGAGCGCCGAACATCGTGCCCATGTGCCTGGGGGTGAACGTGGTGTGCCGCAGGATCAGGCTCTCGAAGTCGGGCGCCAGCTTGGTGATCTTCTCGATCACCCGTCGGCCCATCTCGGTCTTCCTCTCGCCGTAGCTCGACCGGCCCTCGCCGATCGGAAACCACAGCGAGAATGCCGACACCGCATGCTTGCCCGGGGGCGCCAGACCGGGATCGTTGGCCGAAGGGATCTGCAGCGCGATCGCCGGATCGCCGGGTACGAGGCCGCGGGTGGAGTCCTCCCACTGCTGCTGCAGATCTTCCGGCGTGGTGAAAATCCCGATGGCGGACTGATATTCGGGATCGTTGAGCACCTCGTACGGCTCGGCGAAGGTCGGCGGTCCGTCGAGCGCGAAGTGCATCTGCAGATAGCTGCCGCGGTGGTCGATGCGACCGAACCGGGCGCGCAGATCAGCCGGCACCGCCGTCGGGTCGACGAGCGTGTTCACCGTCAGGTCGGGTGCGACGCCCGAGACCACGACGGGCGCGGAGAGTGTCGAGCCGTCGTCGGTCCGCACGCCGCGGACACGACCGTCGGTGACCCGGATCTCCTCGACCCTGGTGCGCAGTCGCAACTGGCCTCCGCCGGCGGTGAACATCGCCAGCAGGTGCTCGGTGACCGCGCCCATCCCGCCGCGGAACTTCTTGATCAGTGTCGCGTTCTCGTCGGGCACGGCCAGGCCGAACGCCAGCGCCGCGGCACTACCCGGCGTCGCGGGGCCGCGATAGGTGGTGTTGACGGCCAGAAACGCCAGCATGCCGCGCAGCGCACCGTACTTCTCGCGGTCCGGAAGGTAGCGGTCAAGCACGTCGGTCACCGACCCGAACAGCATGTCGCTGACCGCCTGGCGTTCGAATTCTCCGGTCGCGCAGGCGAACATCTCGTCCAGGGTCTTGGGCGGGCGAGCCGCGTCGAAGCGGCCGAGCGCTCGGGTCGGGGCCTGGCACCAAGCCATCAGCCCGGCCATTCCGTTGACCGCGCCGGCTCCGTGGACGTCGTTGAGGTGGGCGAGCAGCTTCATCGGGTCGGTGTAGTAGATGACCGGATCGTCGCCGTCCCCGCGCAGTTGCACCGACATGACGTCGAGTTCGACGGTGGGTAGCTCCTCGAGTCGGAGCGCCCGACTCACCACCGCCGACGTGGGCACCTGGACCGAACCGGCGATCTCGAACCGGAACCCGTCGAACAGTTCGACGGTGGACGCCATCCCGCCGGCGTAGAGCTTCGCGTCCAGGCACAGCGTGCGCAGCCCGGCCTGCTGCAACAGGGTCGCCGCGGTCAGGCCGTTGTGTCCCGCGCCCACGACGATGGCGTCGAAGTCCGTCATCGGCTGAGGCTGGCACGACCCCCAAGTTTTGTCAATATTGACGAAACTGGCGTCACACCCGCTCATCGATGCCGGTGCGCAACAGCTCCAGCGCGTGCCGGCACAGCCGGTCGAGCTCGGGCAGCGAACGGTCCTCGCCGAGCATCCACACCTCCATCGCCCCGAAGACGGCGGCGGCGATGCACCGCGCGGTGACGGTGACGCGCATGCGCTGCTCGGTACCGGGCGCGGGCGGATCGGCACCGGCCAGATGGTCCTCGACGGCTTCGGCGAAATCCGCCTCCACCTGGCGGATGTGGCGGACGATGCGCCCGGGGTCGAGTTCCTGCGCGCGCATCGAGGCGATCTCGGTGACGGCCCAGTCGTCGTACGGCGACGCCATGATGGCCGACTGCACCGACTCGATGATCGACTCGTCGGGCGAGCGCGCCGCCAGGGCCGTCCGAAACCAGTGCAGACCGGCGTCGTAGTCGGCGAAGAGCAGATCGTGCTTCGACGCGAAGTGCCGGTAGAACGTCCGCAGCGAGACGCCGGCGTCGGCGGCGATCTGCTCCGCCGAGGTCTCCTCGATGCCCTGTGCGAGGAACCGCACCACCGCGGCCCGTCGCAGAGCCTCCCGGGTGCGCTCGCTGCGCGCCGTCTGGGCAGGCCGGACCATGTGCGTAACGTACCGCAACCCCCTGGCCGCGCCGGCGAGCCGCGTTGCCGGCAGAACGTCACCGGAAGTTGACAGCACTTGCCCCGTCACATTGACTTGCACCGTCAAACAGTCGGTTGACTTAGATTGCTGCCCACTCCTGGGATTCGTCTGGATGAGCGGGCATGGGGGGCGGATGATGGTCGGGCGAGGTCAGTACTGCGCCGACGTGACCGGGGGGCAAGACTTGTGAGAGTTCACCACCTCAATTGCGGATCCATGCGGCCTCTGATGGTCGGCGCCATGGTCTGTCACGTGTTGCTGGTCGAGACCGACAACGGCCTGGTGCTCGTCGACAGCGGCTTCGGGTCCCGTGATTGCGAGCGGCCCGCGCGACTCGGCACGATCCGGCGCCACCTGATCCGGCCGGTGCTCGACCCCACGGAGACCGCGAGCAGCCAGATCGAGCGGCTGGGCTTTCAGCGCTCGGATGTCCGCCACGTCATCATCACGCACTTCGACGCCGACCACATCGGAGGGCTCGCCGACTTCCCCGACGCGCAAGTCCACATCACGTCGGCAGAAGCGTTCGGCGCCATGCGTTCTCGGGCGGTGCGTGACCGCATCCGCTTCCGCAGCACGCAGTGGGCGCACGGGCCCAAGATCGTCGAGCACTCCGCCGACGGGGAGTCCTGGCGGGGTTTCGCAGCCGCCAAGGAACTCGACGACATCGGTCCCGGTTTCGCACTGGTCTCGCTGCCCGGCCACACCGCCGGACACGCATGTGTGGCCGTCGATGCCGGCCACCGGTGGCTGCTGCACGCCGGCGACGCGTTCTACCACTACGGCACCGCGGACGGCGCCCGGATACCGCCGTGGACGGCGCGACTGGAGAAGTTGGTCGCCTACGACCGCAAGAGGGTCAGGGAGAATCACGCCCGGCTCGCCGAGTTGTACCGGCGAGGCGACCCCGACCTGATGATCCTGTGCTCTCACGACCCGACGCTCTTCGAACGCGCCAAGGCCTCCGCGCTGGTGTGAGGCTCAGCCCGCCTGCGGACGCAGCAGCGCGATGGACGCGTCGACCGCCTCGTCGGTGACGTCGCTCATCCGGCCGCCCTCCTCGACCGTGATGGCCGTCAGTTCACGCAGGCCGCCGAGCAGCATGATGATGCGCCTGCGCGACACGGGACCGATTCCGGCCGCGCGGAATTCGTCACCGGCACCCAGCGCCCCCACCATCGCGATGAAGGTCTCCATCGCATCGCGTTGCAGATGGCGCGCGGCGGCACCGAGCGAGGGCACGTCGCGAATCCAGCTCAGCATCAACGCCGGACGGGCTTCGGCCGACGAGATCCAGGCTTCGATGGCCTGCCGTACCTGCTTCTGCCACGGCGCGCTGGGGTCGACGGCCTCCGAGATCTGCGTGACCTGGTCGGCGTTGGCGTCGGAGAGCAGCGCGACGAAACACGCCTCCCGGCTGTCGAAATGCTCGTAGAAGGTGCGCCGCGAGGTCCTGGCGCCGCGGACGATGTCGGCGACCGTCGTCTTCGGGTAGCCCTGTTCGGCGATGGCGGCTTCCAGCGCATCGAGCAGCCGCTGGCGGAAAGCGCTCTTGTCGGCGGTCAGGGTCGTCGCGGCGGGCGTGCTGTTCATGGCATGCCCATGATCCCACGCTCAGCGGCAGTAGTTGCGCGTGGCGAAATCGATGGCCTGCCGGTAGAGCGGGTCGAGTGCGCGGGTGTGCAGCACCGCCGACTTGGCCGCGTCGAGATCGGCGCCGCACTGCGGCGAGTGCAGCAGCCCCCACTGGGCGGCCATCTCGGCGACCATCGTCTGATTGAGTGCGTCGATCGTCGCCCGGGACGACGCGAGGTCGGGTGCGTCGGTGGGTGCGGACGCGGGATCGAGCTTCCATTGCGCGAGCCGGCTGTACTCGACGGCGACGGTCGCATCGATCTGATCCCGGAACGCTGCCGCCGCGTAGGCCGGGTCGATCTGACGGCTCCGGGCGTCGGCGGCCACCGCGTCGAGCACCTGTTGTTCGCGTGCGGAATCCTCCACCGGACCGCCGGTACGACGCTTGTCGGCCGCGACGGGCTCGGCGACCTGCAGCCGCGCAGCAGCGGCGTCGACGAGCGGGAGCAGCGGGTTGGGAGGCTGGGCGTGCGCGAGGGGAGCCGCCGTGAGCGCGAAGACGACGGCCGCGGCGGCGGCTCGGCGAATCCGACGGATGTTCATGAAGTGGCCAGGGCCGGGATCGAACCGGCGACCTTCCGCTTTTCAGGCGGACGCTCGTACCAACTGAGCTACCTGGCCGGACGGCACCGATCACTCTGCCACAAGTGCCTCGCCGTGATGGCGACCCTGACGGGACTCGAACCCGCGACCTCCGCCGTGACAGGGCGGCGCGCTAACCAACTGCGCCACAGGGCCTTACTGTGCGACTCCCGCTGTGGTCGTCGCGTGTACCCCCTACGGGATTCGAACCCGCGCTACCGCCTTGAAAGGGCGGCGTCCTAGGCCGCTAGACGAAGGGGGCCGGCCGAATCTCTCCGGGGTACTCACAACGTTGTGTCGTTGGGAGCTTCGATAGCTTAGGGTACCGGCACCCAAATCCTCAAACGGGCAGCCCACCGCTATCCTTTCGAGGGTCAGGCCCCTATAGCTCAGTTGGTAGAGCTACGGACTTTTAATCCGCAGGTCGCAGGTTCGAGCCCTGCTGGGGGCACCACCAGGCGCCGGTCACGGGTCACATCGCGACCAGCAGTGCCGCGAGCACGACCACCGCCAGCACGGCCGCGGCGGCGAGCACAACGCCCGCGCGCTGCGGTCGCCGCGCCGTGGCATTCAGGCTTGCGCGCATCTGTGCCGCGGTGGCGAAGCGCCACCGCGGATCCGGCGACATCGCCCTCTCGATCGTCATCGCCAGCGCGGGGTCGATGTCCGGTCGCAGCGCGGTCAGCGGGGTCACCCGCCCCGCGGCGATCGCATCGGCCAGCGCGGCGAGATTCTCCTGCGGATACGCCCGCCGGGCGGTCAGCGCCTCGTAGGCGACCACTCCGAGCGCGTACAGATCGTCACTCGGGACCGCCGGACGTCCTGCGATCCGGTCGGCGGGCAGGTAGGCCATCGTCCCGAAGACCCTGTTCGTCAGAGTCTGCGGCGTCTCGGGGCTCTTGGCGACGCCGAAGTCGGCGATCTTCACCCCGCCGGACGGCGTGAACAGCAGGTTCGCCGGCTTGATGTCGCGGTGCAGAACGCCGCGGGCGTGGGCGGCATCCAACGCCGACAGCACATCCCGCATGATCGCCCGCACCTGGCCGGCGGGTAGCGGACCGCCGCGGGCCAGCACGCCGGCGAGGTTCTGCCCGGGCAGTCGCTCCAGCACGATGTAGTGCCTGCCGTGGTCCACGCCGGAATCGTGAACGGCCACGACGTGCGGGTGGTTGAGTGTCGCCGCCGCGCGCGCCTCCGTCACGAACCGCCGCCGGGTATCGGACTGCACGCTCACCGCCGGGTAGAGCATCTTGACGGCGACCGGGCGGCCCAGCCGGGTGTCCCAGCCGTCGCGCACCTCGGCCATACCGCCGCGGCCGAGAACTCCCCGCAATTCATAGCGACCGCCGAGAACTTCTGGCGCTGCCATGCGTTCAAGCTAGCCCGTGAGGCGAAAAAGCAAACCTGACGCGCGGGCACGTCGCCCAGGAGTGGGCATTTCGTGACCGAGGTGTCTCAGTTCGTGGCGGGCGCCCCGTCGAGCCCGACACCGATGGTGATCTGCGGGTGTTGGGCCGGGTCGAGCCACTGCAGGACCGACCGCATCTCGTCGCGGCCGATGGCCACGCAGCCCCACGTCGGGTCGCCGTCACTCACATGCAGGAAGATGCCGGCCGACCGGCCCGGGACGCGCTCCGGATTGTGGTCGATGAGCACCGCGTAGTCGTAGATCGCGCCGGAGTCGTAGAGGTTCTCCGCGTCTTCGGAATCGATCTCGGCCGCGCGCACGTGCGTGTTGTACGTCGGCGAGTCGACGTCCTCGTCCCACCAGTCCTCGTCGGTGGCCTGGAAGTACGGCATCCGGGTGCCCGGGTTCGGCTCGCGACCGAACGCCTGGCCCAGCGGAAAGGTGCCGACGGGTGTGCGGAACACATCGTCGGCGGGGGCGCCGACCCCGAGTTCTCCGAAGTCTGCGCGGGTCGGGCCGAGCACCTTCTCCCACCGCCCGTCCACCCGCTGATAAGTCGTCAGCTCACCGACAGCCGAGTTCGCCGCCGGCGCGTTGACCACGATCATCTGCGCCCGCGTGTCCGATTCCGGTTGCGCCGCAGCGTTGTCGGCCATGGCGACCGCGGCGATCAACAGCAGCGGTCCGATCCCGAGTTTGCCCAGCACCCCGTGAACGTAGCGCAGTCCTCAGACCTTGGGGCTGTAGTAGTGCGGATCATCGCGGTAGGCCACCGGCGGCAGATTGCGCGCCGGGGTCTCCACCAAGGGCGCGTCCACGGGAAGCCGGCCGTGCGCCCGGTCCCAGGCTGAACGCTTGCGGGGATGCATCGTCATCCGCGTGGGCAGCACCTTGGTGATGCGATACACCGCCTGACCGAAGAGCCGGTGCAGCCTCTCCTGGCGCGGCGACCAGGTGTAGCCCATGAGCTCTCGGACCGGCGGGTCGAACAGCCCGACGGTGGTGAAGTTGAAGAACCGCTGCATCGCCATCACGTTGAGCCGCCAGAGCCAGCCGGGCATCCACTCCAGCGATGGGTGCTTGGGCATCGACGACAGGTCGAGCACCTCACGCGCGGCCCAGTTGTTCTCCAGCACGTTGTGGCACATGTGGTCCCAGTACTGGCAGAACTCCTCCCAGCTCTTGGGGACCGGCCGCATGCTCATCCCGTACATCCGGTACCACGTGACGTGTTCGTCGAAGAGTTGGCGTTTCTGCGCCTCGGTGAGACCGCCGCCCACCCACTCGGCGGCCAGCAGCGTCGACTTGAAGAACGTCGCGTGTGCCCAGTAGAAGACGTCCGGGTTCAGTGCGCTGTACCGGCGACCCTGATCGTCGACTCCCTTGATCCCGATGTGGTAGTCGCGCACCTGGGCCCCGGTCTTGGGCGCCCGGTCGCCGTCGAACACCACGCCCCCGATCGGATAGACGGAGCGGAACAGCCGCGGCATCCGCTCCAGGAAGAAGATCGAGTGGTGCTGGACGGCAGCGCCCAGCTGCGGATGCATGTTCTGCATCGAGCCGGCCCACGGGCCCTGCAGCATTCCGGTCCACTGCCCGAAGTACTTCCAGGTCAGCGAGTCCGGACCGAGCGGTGCGGGCGGCGCGTCGTAACCGCCGGAGGTCACCGGGCAGCCGGCCGCCACCACCGCCTCATCGGCGCCGGAAGCGCTGGTCGCCGGGCATGCCGCGGACGTATCTTGAGTCACTGGTGAACTTCCTGTCGATGCGTCACGATATTTTGACTACGTACGTTGTCAAAGGAGCTTAGGAGGACTGTGCCGTCGGGTCAACGACGCGGCAGATGGTCGGGCGTTCCGCTGCAGGATCGCCAGGCACGCCGGCGCGACGAACTGATCACCGCGGGCATCGGCCTGCTCGGCAGTCCCGGAGGTCCGTCGCTCACGGTGCGCGCGGTGTGCCGGGCGGCCGGCCTGACCGAGCGCTACTTCTACGAGAGCTTCACCGACCGGGACGACTACGTCGGAGCCGTCTACGACGAGGTCTGCACGGCGGCGATGTCGACTCTGATGGATTCGGCGAGCATGCGCGATGCGGTCGAACGGTTCGTCGCGCTGATGATCGACGATCCCGCGCGCGGGCGGGTGCTCCTGCTCGCCCCAGAAGCCGAACCGGTGCTGGCCCGCTCCGGGGCGCGCTGGATGCCGAATTTCATCGAGTTGCTGCAGCGCAACCTCACCCGGATCACCGACCCGACCAGTCAGGCGATGGTTGCCACGGGCCTGATCGGGGCACTCACTGCATTGTTCACGGCGTATCTCGACGGCAGGTTGACCGCATCGCGGGAGCAGTTCATCGACCACTGCGCTGAGCTGCTGCTCAGCAGGGCGGCCGACGGGATCGCCCCGCCGACCTGCGGATGAGCTCCGGCGCGGCGACTTGAATGTCACCGGAATACACAGATATATTGAGTGCAACCATCAGGTACAGATAACCGGGAGGTGTCGTGTCGAAAGACCTGACCGACCTGCAGCTACTGACCGAACTCGAGCCTGTCGTCGAGCAGAACGTCAATCGCCACATGCGGATGAAGAAGGACTGGAATCCGCACGACTACATCCCGTGGTCGGACGGCAAGAACTACTACGCGCTCGGCGGCCAGGACTGGGACCCTGAGCAGTCCCAGATTTCCGAGGTCGCTCGAGTCGCGATGCTGACCAACCTCCTGACCGAGGACAACCTGCCGTCGTACCACCGCGAGATCGCGATGAACTTCGGGATGGACGGCCCGTGGGGCTTCTGGGTCAACCGTTGGACGGCCGAGGAGAACCGCCACGGCATCGCGCTGCGCGACTACCTCGTCGTGACCCGCAATGTCGACCCCGTCGAACTTGAGATGCTGCGCGTGGAGCAGATGACCCGCGGCTTCAGCCCGGGCCAGAACCAGCAGGGCGGGATCGAGCTCTTCGCCGAGAGCCTGTTCGACTCCGTGATCTACGTGACGTTCCAGGAGCTCGCGACCCGCGTATCGCACCGCAACACCGGCAAGGCCTGCGACGACAGCATCGCCGACCAGTTGCTGCAGCGCGTCTCGGCCGACGAGAACCTGCACATGATCTTCTACCGCGATGTCTCCGAAGCCGGTTTCGAGATCGCGCCCGACCAGGCGATGAAGTCGCTGCACAAGGTGCTGCGCAACTTCAAGATGCCCGGATACACCATCCCGGACTTCCGGCGCCGGGCAGTCACCATCGCCACCGGCGGGGTCTACGACCCCCGGATCCACCTCGACGACATCGTGATGCCCGTGCTCAAGAAGTGGCGCATCTTCGAGCGGGAGGACTTCAACGGCGAGTCGGCACGGATGCGCGACGACCTCGGCGCCCTGGTCGACGAGCTGCAGGAGGCCGTCGACAAGTTCGAGGTCGCCAAGCAGCGCCGTGAGGAGCGGCTGGCTCAGATGGCGGAGAAGAAGGCCGCCAAGGCTCAGCTGGTGGGATCATCGACGTCGTAACCGACATCCGCGAACCGGCCCGGTCTGCGTTGCGGATCGGGCCGCTCGCGTTGCGCAGTCCTGTCGTCCTGGCCCCGATGGCCGGGGTGACCAACGTCGCGTTCCGCACCCTGTGCCGCGAGTTGGAGCTGGCCCGCGCCGGCACCGTCAGCGGGTTGTACGTGTGCGAGATGGTCACCGCGCGGGCCCTGGTGGAACGGCACCCGGTCACGATGCACATGACGACGTTCGCGCCGGAGGAGTCGCCGCGCTCGCTGCAGCTCTACGCCGTCGATCCGGCCAACACCTATGCCGCGGCGAAGATGATCGTCGACGAGAACCTCGCCGACCACATCGACATGAACTTCGGCTGCCCGGTGCCCAAGGTCACCCGTCGCGGAGGTGGCGCAGCGCTGCCGTACAAGCGGCGGCTGTTCGGGAAGATCGTGGGCGCCGCAGTCGCCGCTACCGAGGGCACCGACATACCCGTCACGGTGAAGTTCCGCGTCGGGATCGACGACGGACACCACACCCATCTGGACGCCGGGCGCATCGCCGCCGAGGAGGGCGCCGCCGCCGTCGCGTTGCATGCTCGCACCGCTGCCCAGCGGTATTCCGGAACAGCCGACTGGGACCAGATCGCCGCCTTGAAGGCACACGTCAGCGGTATCCCGGTGCTCGGAAACGGTGATATCTTCGACGCTCGAGACGCGCTGGCCATGATGGCCGCGACGGGCTGCGACGGTGTCGTGATCGGCCGGGGCTGCCTGGGGCGGCCGTGGCTGTTCGCCGAGTTGTCTGCTGCGTTCACCGGAGCGGAACCGGTCACCCCGCCCACCCTGGGCGAGGTCGCGTCCATCATCCGTCGGCACGGCGAGCTCCTGGCCGCACATTTCGGGGAGGACAAGGGCATGCGGGACATCCGCAAGCACGTCGCGTGGTATCTGCACGGGTTCCCCGCGGGAGCCGACCTCCGCCGGTCGTTGGCACTGGTCAAGACGATTTCCGAGCTCGACGACCTGCTCGCACAACTCGACGGCGACGTCCCGTTCCCGGCCGCGGCGAACGGGCCGCGGGGGCGGCAGGGCTCGGCGGCGTCGGTGACGCTTCCCGAGGGCTGGCTCGACGATCCCGACGACTGCACGGTGCCCGCGGGCGCCGACGTCATGCACTCGGGAGGCTGAGCAGGGCAGACGGGAGAGCACCTCGAGATCGGTTCGACACCGCGCCGAGAGGGGATCGAGAACGTTTCGTCACCTCGGCCCGTCTAGCTGCCTCTCAGGTTGTCTCAGTACGATGAAGAGCCAAACTTCCCGGCCCCGACTGGCGGAGCCGGAATCTGTGCTCTATGACAGTTAGCAAGCACTTGGCGATCTGCGTGCCGGTGCGCAACGACGCGCACGCGTGCATCGGAGCCGCGAAGCTGGAAGGCCGGTAGAACATGAGTGACGGCGACATGGAGGACGCCGCTGCGACTCCAGGCCGTCCGCTTCCCGGGGACCAGAACAAGCCGGATGGCGACTGGCTTACCCGATCCAGGCAGTCAGCGCCAGCCGCCGCGCCGTGGGAACGCACGATCGATCGGTCGGCGCCCGTCACCGTCGCCGACCTGATCGCCAAGATCCACGGCGGCGCCCCGCCGTCCGAGCCGAAGCGCCACCGCGCCGAGCCCGAACAGGACATCGAACCGCAGCCGGCGCCGGAGCCTGAGCCTGCACCGGAGCAGGAGCCCGAGGCGGAGCCCTACCCCGCCGACGAGCTGGACACCACGATCCTGCCCGCAGTCGACGCCTATTCCTCCGAGCTGCCCGACCTGGCGGCGCCACGCACACGTCAGCGCGAGGCCGAAGCGTCCGCCGGGACAGCACCGCGCCGCGCACGCCACCGCAGCGTGATCCTCGGCCGGAGTGTCGCGGCGCTGGTCGCAGCGCTGGCGCTGGTCCTGACCGGCGGCGCATGGCAGTGGCAGTCGGCGAAGAACAACCTGCTGAACCGGGTCTCGGCTCTAGACCCCGACTCCCGCGACATCGTCGACCCCAACGCGCAGTTCGGCGACGAGAACTTCCTCATCGTCGGCGTCGACAGCCGGTTCGGCGACAACTCGGAGATGGGCGTCGGAACCACCGCGGACGCGGCCGGCTCCCGTTCCGACACGGTGATGCTGGTCAACATCCCGGCCAACCGCAAACGGGTCGTCGCCGTGTCGTTTCCCCGCGACCTGAAGATCGAGCCGATGAAGTGCGAGGTCTGGAATCCCGAGACCCGCCAGTACGGGCCGATCTACGACGAGCAGACCGGCACCATGGGACCCGACGAGGCCTACACCGAGTACAAGCTGAATTCGGCCTTCTCCATCGGCGGGCCGAAGTGCCTGGTCAAGGTCATCCAGAAGATGTCCGGCCTGCACATCAACCGGTTCATGGCCGTCGATTTCGCCGGCTTCTCCAAGATGGTCGACGCCCTCGGTGGCGTGGAGGTGTGCAGCACGACACCGATCGAGGACTACGAGCTCGGCACGGTGCTGTCCAAGGCCGGCCGCCAGATCGTCGACGGCCGTACCGCGCTGAACTACGTGCGCGCCCGCCAGGTCACCACCGAGACGAACGGCGACTACGGCCGGATCAAGCGCCAGCAGTTGTTCCTGTCGTCGCTGCTGCGCTCGCTGATCTCCAAGGACACCTTCTTCTCGCTGTCCAAGCTCAACAACGTCGTCAACATGTTCATCAACGACAGCTACGTCGACAACCTGACGACCAAGGACCTCGTCGACCTCGGCCAGTCCGTCCAGGGCGTCAACGCCGGCCGCATCACGTTCGTCACCGTGCCGACCGTCGGCTACCCCGACGAGTGGGGTAACGAGATCCCGCGCACCGACGGCTTGCGTGCGCTGTTCGACGCGATCATCAACGATGACCCGCTGCCCGAGGAGCGCAACGCCGACAACACGCCGGTGCCGGGAACGCCGGAATCGCTGGCGAACTCGGCCAACGGCGCACCCGCGCCGGCTCCCCCGGCGCCCAGCGACGGCCAAATCATCGACGCGGTGGCGACCAGCCCCGGCGAAGTGACCGTGAAGGTGTCGAACTCCACCGGCGAGTCGGGGTTGGCAGCCACAGCCGCCGATGCCCTGGAAACCCACGGCTTCAACGTGACGAGCCCCGATGACTACCCGGGCCCACTCGAGCACACCACCGTGTTCTTCTCGCCCGGCAACGAGAAAGCGGCCGCCACCGTCGCATCGTCGTTCCCTGAGCCCACGATCGAGCGCGCCACCGGCCTGGGCGACGCGGTCCAGGTGGTCCTCGGCAGCGACTTCCATTCGGTCGTTCCCCCCTCCCCCAGCGGCGCGACGGTCAAGGTTCACGTGCTGCGCGGCACCAAGAACACCCACACCGCGCTGCCGGAGGACCTGACGGTCACCAACGCCGCCGACACGACCTGCGAATAGCTCCCGCTCGGGCAGGTGGCATTCACCTTTCGTTCACCACGCAGCTCGTGACGGTGGGGCGGGCATCCCCGTAGTCTTGTCGCATGCGTACCGCGTACCACGAACAACTGGCTACCCTGACCAGCCAGCTCGGCGAGATGTGCGGCTTGGCGGGGGTCGCCATGGAGCGCGCCACGCAGGCCCTGCTGCAGGCCGACCTCGCACTGGCCGAACAGGTCATCACCGATCACGACCAGATCGCCGCGATGAGCGTGCGCGCGGAGGAGAACGCCTTCGTGCTGCTGGCGCTGCAGGCCCCGGTGGCCGGCGATCTGCGGGCCATCGTCAGCTCGATCCAGATCGTCGCCGACGTCGACCGGATGGGCGCCCTGGCGTTGCACGTGGCCAAGATCGCCCGCCGCCGGCATCCTCAGCACGCGCTGCCCGAAGAGGTCAACGGCTACTTCGCCGAGATGGGCCGGGTGGCGGTCGAACTCGGACACAGCGCTCAGGAGGTGCTGATCACCCACGACCCGGAGAAAGCCGCCCGGATCCGTGAAGAAGACGACGCGATGGACGATCTGCACCGGCACCTGTTCACGGTGCTGATGGATCGGGAGTGGAAGCACGGGGTCGCCGCAGCCGTCGACGTGACATTGCTGGGCCGGTTCTACGAGCGTTTCGCCGACCACGCGGTGGAGGTGGCCCGCCGGGTGATCTTCCAGGTCACCGGCAGGACCGCCGACGAGGAACAGCTGCCCGCCCGCTGACGGGCCGACGAAGAAAGCCGCGCGGACCGATGTCTGCGCGGCTTCCTTCGTTCAGGGTCTAACCGAAGCGACCCGAGATGTAATCCTCGGTCGCCTTCTGCGTCGGGTTCGAGAAGATCTTCTCGGTGTCGTCGATCTCGATGAGCCGGCCGGGTTTGCCCGTGGCCTCGAGGTTGAAGAACGCCGTCTGATCACTCACCCGTGCGGCCTGCTGCATGTTGTGGGTGACGATGACGATCGTGAAGTCCTGCTTGAGCTCGGCGATCAGGTCCTCGATCGCCAGCGTCGAGATCGGATCGAGCGCCGAGCACGGCTCGTCCATCAGCAGCACATCGGGCTGAACGGCGATGGCGCGGGCGATGCACAACCGCTGCTGCTGACCGCCCGACAGGCCGCCGCCCGGCTTGTCGAGACGGTCCTTGACCTCGGTCCACAGGTTGGCACCCTTAAGTGAACGCTCCGCGACCTCGTCGAGCGTCTTCTTGTTGCGCACGCCCTGCAGCTTCAGCCCGGCCACGACGTTGTCGCGAATCGACATGGTGGGAAACGGATTCGGCCGCTGAAACACCATGCCGATGGTTTTGCGAACGCTCACCGGGTCGACGCCGGCACCGTAGATGTCCTCGCCGTCGAGCAGCACAGAGCCTTCCGCCCTGGCGCCCGGCAACACCTCGTGCATCCGGTTCAGGGTGCGAAGCACAGTGGACTTGCCGCAACCCGACGGACCGATGAATGCGGTCACGCTGCGGGGCTGGACGGACAACCCCACGTCGGCGACGGCATGAAACGACCCGTAATAGATATTGAGGTCTTTGATATCGATGCGCTTGGCCATTATCCGCTCCTAGAAGTCCGTCAGGTTCGGTTTCGATTGAGGAACCGGATCACGAACGCTGCGGCGATGTACAGCGCGGCGACGATCAGGATCAGGGTCATTGCCGCACCCCACACACGCATGCGGCCGGCTGGCTCGGGGTTGATCAGCTCGGTGTAGATCAACAGCGGCAAGGACGCCATGTTGCCCTCGAACGGATCGTAATTGATCGACCGCGCGTAGCCGACGAGAACGAGTACCGGTGCCGTTTCGCCGATCACCCTGGCCAACGCCAGCAAGATGCCGCTGATGATGCCCGGCAGCGCTGTGGGCACGACGATTCGCAGAATGGTTTTCCACTGCGGTACCCCCAGCGCGTACGAGGCTTCCCGTAGCTCGTCGGGCACCAGTTTGAGCATTTCCTCGGTGTTGCGCACCACGACAGGAAGCATCAACAGGACCAGGGCCAGCGACACGGCGAGGGCGCTCTGCGGGAAACCCATCGTTGCGATCCACAGCGCGAAGATGAACAGCGCCGCCACGATCGAGGGCACACCGGCGAGGATGTCGACCATGAACGTGACCGTGCGAGCGAACCAGCCGCGGCCGTACTCGACCAGGTACACGGCGGCCATCATGCCCAGCGGTACGGCCAGCACCGCCGCGAGCGCCGCTTGGATGATCGTCCCGTAGATGGCGTGGTAAACCCCGCCGGCGAACTGCTCCGGCAGGACACCTGCCAGCGACCTGTTCCACCACGTCGACGAGATCACCGCGGTGTAGCCACGGGAGACGACGGTGTACAGCAACCACACCAGCGGCACCATTGCGATCAGGAATGCGGCGGCGAACAGGGTCTCCGCGACACGATTCTTGACCTTGCGACTGGTGCTGATGGGATGAAAGGTCGGCCCTTTGAGCGGGCTTTCCAGCACGGTGTCGGTCATCCTCCGCTCACCCTTCCTCCAGCGGCCAATCGGGCGACCGCGTTGACAATGAAAGTCAGAGCGAACAACACGAATCCCGCGGCGATGTAAGCGCCCGTCGGCAGAGGCGCACTGAACTCCGCTGCGGCCGAAGCGATCTTGGATGCGAACGTGTAGCCGCCGTCGAACAGCGACCAGTTACCCGGTTGCGCCGCGGTGCGCAGGATGATCAGGACGGCGACCGTCTCACCGAGTGCCCGCCCCAGAGCCAGCATGGAACCGGCGATCATGCCGCTGCGGCCGTAGGGATAAACGGTCATCCGGATGACTTCCCATTTCGTCGCGCCTAGTGCCTGAGCGGCCTCGACGTGGCCTTTGGGGGTCAGAGTGAACACTTCCCGGGACACCGACGTGATGATCGGCAGGATCATTACGGCGAGTACGACTCCCGCGGTGAAGATGGTGCCGCCGCCGGCCAGCGACACGTTGCCGGGGGCGAACAAGAAGAGCCAGCCAAGGCTGTCGTTGAGAAACCGCTGGATCGGTTCCAGCCGCGGCGCAAGCACAAAGATGCCCCACAGGCCGAAGACGATCGACGGCACCGCGGCCAGCAAGTCGACCAGGATGGCGAACGGACGGGCGAAGCGCCGCGGGGCATAGTTGGTGAGGAACGTGGCGATGCCGACGGCGACCGGCACTGCGATCACCAAGGCGAAGATCGAGCTCAGCACCGTGACCCGAAACAAGTCGGCGATGCCGAATCGCATCGGCTCACTCGTGGTGAACTCCGAGCTGGTGATGAAGTTCGCGGTGTTGGCCTGCAGCGACGGGACGGCACGAACCAGCAGGAACAAACCCATCAGCGCGATCACGCCGATGATCGTCGCGCCGGCGGCGATCGCCACCGATTTGAACAGGGTGTCGCCGACCCGCCCCTCGCTTTTCCTGAGCCCGGTCGACTTCGTCGGCTTGGTTGCCATTGTTTGAGTCTGCTCGCCCTGCCGTGGGCTCGTCGATGTTGCGGACGAGCCCACGGAGGTGGAGTCAGGTGATACCGACATTCGGTCCCTACGTTGTTGCCGAGATGGCGTCGACTGCGCTCGTCAGTCGCTCTTTGAACTTGTCCGGGACCGGGATGTATCCGTTGTCTTCCAATCCGGACTGGCCGGGGCCGAGCGCCGCATGCAGGAACGCCTTGACCGCGGTTGCGGTGTCAGCGTCGGCGTACTTGGAGCAGACGATCTCGTAGGTTCCAAGCATGATCGGATACGAACCGGCCTGGGTCGGCTTGTAGAACGAGGCGGTGTCGAGGACCAGGTCGTTTCCGTCGCCCTTGATCTTCACCGCGTCGATAGCCTTGCCCGCCGACTCGGTGGACAGTTCCACAGGATCCGGCCCCGCGGAGGTGACGATCTTCGCAACCTGCAGGCCCTGGCTCTTCGCATAGGACCATTCGTTGTAGGTGATCGACCCCGGCGTGTTCTTGATGGCGGCTGAGGTGCCCTCGTTGCCCTTCGCGCCCTCACCGACGCCACCATTGAAGGTCTTGCCCGCACCTTGCGTCCACGCGCCGTCCGACGCGGCGGTGAGGTACTTCTGGAAGTTGTCGGTGGTGCCCGACTCATCGCTGCGGAACAACACGTTGATCGGGTTGGCCGGCAACGTCTTCCCCGGGTTCAGCCCGGCGATCTCCGGCGCGTCCCACGTCTTGACCGATCCGTTGAAGATCTTGGCCAGAGTGGGTCCGTCCAGAACCAAGCTGTCGACCCCTTGAACGTTGTAGGTGACGGCAATCGGCCCGAACACCGTAGGCAGGTTCCATGCGGGGTTGTTGCCACAGCGGGCAGCGGCCTTCTCCACCTCACCCTTTTCAGCGTTCAGCGGCGAATCCGAACCGCCGAAGTCTGTTTGACCACCGATGAACTCCGATACACCGGCACCCGACCCGCTGGACGTGTAGTTCAACGTGTAGCCCGAGCAGGCACCTTCGTAGGCGGTGACGAAGCGCGTCATCGCATTGGCCTGGGCGGAGGAACCGCTGGCCTTCAGCGACTTCTTGCCGCCGCATTGGATATTTCCGGAGGCCGCACCGCCGCTCGCACTGCTGGAACCTCCGGAGCTAGCCGTGTTGTTGTCGCTACCGCAGGCCGACAGCAGTAAGGTGCCGGCGGCTGCCAAGCTCAGCGCGGCACCGAGTCGATTGGGCTTCACGTAGCTCCTTCTCAATTGTGGGGCAGCGGAAACGCCACCCAAGTCAGGAATGCGACGGACTGTTCTCCGCCGAGCAGATTTCGCTGCTCGGGTCTCGAACCTAAGGGCCGCCAATGAACACCTAGCTCCTGCAGAGTGAACGAGAGATGAATCGGCCGCCCGCCAAAACGAACAAAAGGAGCTCTCTACGTCGCCGTTTCCCGAATCGAATCGACACGATGACGTGAGCCGTCGGCATATCGCACCGCGAGCGTCAATTTTCGCTGCGGTGAACCGTCGATAGCTCGGCGTACGCCACATCGGTGTTGGCGACGTCGAAACCCAGCCGTCGATAGGTCTTCACCGCCGCGGAGTTGTCCGCCTCGACGTAGAGCATCACCGCCGACCCACCGCCGTCTGCCCCCAGCCGTTCGCCGAGATGGTGCAGACCGATCAGGGTGAGCGCGCCGCCGAGCCCCCGGCCCTGGGCCGCGGGGTCGACGCCGACCACGTAGACCTCACCCAGAGTGGCGGAGTGGACCTTCGTCCAGTGGAAGCCGAGCAAATCGCCGGAGTCCTCGTCGAAGGCCAGGAACAGGCCGGCGGGATCGAACCAGCCCTCGGCACGGCGCTCGGCGATGTCGGCTTCGGTCCACCCGCCCTGCTCGGGGTGCCACGAGAACGCGGCGTTGTTCACCCGCAGCAGTTCGGTGTCGTCCTGCGGGCCCGCATAGGTCCGGATGGTCACGCCGTCGACGGCGGGCGTCGGCGGCAACCCGGCGAGCGGTCGCCGCATCTGGAGCAACTCCCGGGCCACGACGAGGCCCAGCGCCGACGCGGTGGCCCGGGCCGCGTCGAGGTTGCCGTGCGCCCAGATCCGGGTCCCGTCGCCGCCTTCCGGCAACGCGGCGCGGATCATCGCCGCGCCGGTGCCGCGCCGGCGCAGCCGCGGGTGGACGACGAGTTCGGCCATCGCCGGGGCCTCGTCGGTGGGCGGCGCGAGGTTCAGATAGCCCGCCACGGTCCCCTCGTCGTCGACGGCCACCAGGTGCCTCGTCCGGTCGTGGCCGAGTTCACGCAGGACTTGATCGCCGACCGGGGCGATGCCGTCGGCCGCGGCCGCCGCCGTGACCAGGTCGCGGATCTGGCGCTGGTCGGCCGCCGACAGTCGCTCCCGCCAGCCGATCCGAGCGGACGCGCTCACTGACTGGGTAGCGCGTCGCCGAGCGCCTGCGACACGCCGTCCCGGCTCAGGGACTCCATGTGCGGTGCCGCGGCATCGTCGTACGCGTCGTCGTCGATGTCCTCAGTCATGTCCTCGGGCACGTCAGCATCCGCCGGGGCGGTGCGGCCACGGGCCGGCCGGACGGCCTTGTAGCCGACGTTGCGCACGGTGCCGATCAGCGACTCGTACTCGGGCCCGAGCTTGGCGCGCAGCCGCCGGACGTGGACGTCGACGGTGCGGGTGCCGCCGAAGAAGTCGTAGCCCCACACCTCTTGCAGAAGCTGCGCCCGGGTGAACACGCGACCGGCGTGCTGCGCGAGGTATTTCAGCAGCTCGAACTCCTTGTAGGTGAGGTCGAGCGGCCGCCCGCGCAGCCGGGCGGTGTAGGTGCCTTCGTCGATGACGAGTTCGCCGAGACTGATCTTGCCGACGTTCTCCTGGTTCGCCATTCCGCCGCGGCGACCGACGAGCAGCCGCAGGCGCGCGTCGATCTCAGCCGGCCCGGTGCCGGGCAGCAGGATCTCGTCGAGGCCCCACTCGATGCTGACGGCCACCAGCCCGCCTTCGTTGACCACGGCCACCACCGGAACCGACGTCCCGGTGCTGCCCAGCAGTCGGCACAGCCCGCGCGCGGCGGCCAGATCGGTGCGGGCGTCGACGATCGCCACATCCGCAGACCCCGCCTCCAGCAACGACGACACCTCGGTCGGCGCCGTCCGCACGTTGTGGGCCAGCAGCGACAACGACGGCAGAACGGATTCGGGGTGCGGGTCAACCGTCAGTAGCAGTAGATCCAACTGGCCCTCCAACAGCCGTGGAGATCATCGCCGGGACCTCGCCGGTACGTCTTTGTCGCGCGGTGACTTCCCAGATTCATACCTGACACACCGCCGTTACCCGGCCGATGGTTACCTAACGATAGCGTGCCACCTGCCCGTAAGCCGCGCCGATCGGTTCGGCTCCGCACCGTCGGCGACAATGTCGAGGTGCGCAAGCTCGTGATCGGTGTCCTCGGCACGCTCGTCGTCATCGGGGTCGGCGCTGTCGGCACCGACTTCGGCGCGGCGATCTACGCCGAATATCGCCTGGCCAGGAGCGTCCGCACCAGCGCGAACCTGACCTGGGACCCGTCGGTCGGCATCCTGGGCTTCCCTTTCATCCCGCAGGCCATGCGCCACCACTACAACGAGGTGGAGATCAAGGCCAGTGGCGTTGATCACGCCGTCGTCGGCAAAGCCTCTCTGGAGTCCACCCTCCATTCGGTCGAGCTCGGCGACTCCTGGCTCGTGCCGCCGGACGCGACACTGACCGTCGGGAAGGTGGAGAGCCGGATCATCATCGACTCGACGCATGTGGGCCGGTTCATGGGCATACCGGATCTGCTCGTCGAAGCGCCGACCCGCGAGACCAACGACTCCACGGGCGGGACCACCGAATCGGGGATCTCGAGCAACCGCGGCGTCGTCTTCACCGGCACTCCCACCAAGGCCGGCTTCGACAAGAAGGTCAGCATCGCGGTCGACCTGTCGGTGACCGGGCCCGGCGCCACCACACTGGTCCTCACCGCCACCGGCGTGCTCACCGGTGCGGGCACGGCGGATCAGGACGTGCCGCAGGAGCAGTTGCCCGCGGTGCTCGCCGCGTTCTCCACCAGCCTGCCGGGGCAGAAGCTGCCGTTCGGCATCGCACCCACGAGCGAGGGCGCCCGCGGCTCGGACATCATCATCGAAGGCATCACCCAGGGAGTAACCATCGACCTCAACGAGTTCAGGCTGTCATGAGCGCTTCGTGGATCGCCGTCATCGCGGTGCTGATCGCCGCACTGGGCCTCGCCTACGTCATCGGCAGGCTGCTGACATTGCGCGCCGGCCTGATGAAGGCGACCACCGACATCCCGCAGGTGGACACCAGCGAGCTCGGACTGTCCGATACCGGCCCGACGGTCGTGCACTTCAGCGCCGTGTGGTGCGGCCCCTGCGCGGGCGTCCGCAGGGTCGTCGACCAGGTCTGCGCGGAGCTGCCGGCGGTGGCGCACGTCGAGATCGACATGGACGCCAATCCGGAGGCGGCACGGCGACTTTCGGTGTTGTCGCTGCCGACGACGTTCATCTTCGACGGCGACGGCCGGCAGCGGTACCGGGCTTCGGGAGTGCCGAGCGCTGCTGAGCTGCGCTCGGCGCTGGAACCACTGTTGGCTTGATCACCCGGTCTTTGGGTAAGCTGTCGAGCGTGTCAGCCCGCCTCGAGCTCTCGCTCACGAAGCGCCGCGCAGTCGATCTGTGCCGCGTTGCGGGTTGTTGCTGTTGTTGTAGCTGCTGAGTAGCCGCGCGTTCCACCCTGCGCCGCACTCTGCGAGCGGCCCGCGGTCAGCCGTGCCCAGCCATCGACGAACAACAGGAGCACATCTATGTCGAACATCACCAGCGCCCGTACCGAGAGCGGTGCGGCGGCCTGGGTCGACGTCCGGGGGCCGCGGTTCGCCGCGTGGGTCACGACCGGCGTCTTGGTCGTCATCCTGCTGGTGTCGCACGCAAGCGCGCTCGCCGCGGCGGTCATCCTCGGCGTGCAGGCCGTCGTCTTCGCGGTCGGCGCCCTGCTCGGCCCGCGCCGCCACCCCTACGGCGTGGTCTTCGCCAAGCTCGTCGCCCCGCGCCTCGGCCCCGTCGGTGACCGCGAGCCGGTCGCCCCGCTGCAGTTCGCGCAGCTGGTCGGGCTCGTGTTCGCCGTGCTCGGCGTCCTCGGTTTCTCCGGCGGCATCCCGCTGCTGGGTCTGATCGCCACGGGTCTGGCGCTCGTGGCGGCCTTCCTCAACGCAGCCTTCGGGATCTGCCTGGGCTGCCAGCTCTACCCGCTCGTGTCCCGGCTTCGTCCGAAGCCGGGCAATCCGTGATCCCCGATCCGCTCCGCTGAGCGCTACCGAAAGGATTCCCTCCATGGCACGCTCCGACGTCCTGGTCACAGCCGACTGGGCCGAGAGCAATCTCGACGCGCCGAACACCGTCTTCGTCGAGGTCGACGAGGACACCAGCGCCTACGACACCGGCCACATCCCCGGCGCGGTCAAGCTCGACTGGAAGACCGATCTGCAGGATCAGGTCAAGCGCGACTTCGTCGACACCGAGCAGTTCTCCAAGCTGCTGTCCGAGCGCGGCATCGCCAACGACGACACCGTGATCCTCTACGGCGGCAACAACAACTGGTTCGCGGCCTACGCGTACTGGTACTTCAAGCTCTACGGCCACGAGGACGTCAAGCTGCTCGACGGCGGCCGCAAGAAGTGGGAGCTCGACGCCCGCCCGCTGTCCACCGAGACGGTCAGCCGGCCGTCGACCAGCTACACCGCCAAGGCGCCCGACACCAGCATCCGCGCTTTCCGCGACGAGGTCATCGCCGCGATCGGCACCAAGAACCTCGTCGACGTGCGCTCCCCCGACGAGTTCTCCGGCAAGATCCTGGCTCCCGCCCACCTCCCGCAGGAGCAGAGCCAGCGCCCCGGGCACGTTCCGGGCGCGATCAACGTGCCCTGGAGCAAGGCCGCCAACGAGGACGGCACCTTCAAGTCCGACGAGCAGCTGGCCAAGCTCTACGCCGACGCCGGCCTCGACGGCGAGAAGGAGACGATCGCGTACTGCCGCATCGGGGAGCGGTCGTCGCACACCTGGTTCGTGCTGCAGGAGCTGCTGGGACACACGAACGTCAAGAACTACGACGGTAGTTGGACGGAATACGGCTCCCTGGTGGGTGCCCCGATCGAGTTGGGAAGTTGATATGTGCTCTGCACCTAAGCAAGGACTGACGTTGCCCGCGAGCGTCGACCTCGAGAAGGAGACGGTCATCACCGGCCGTGTCGTCGACGGTTCGGGTCAGGCCGTCGGAGGCGCGTTCGTGCGGCTGCTGGACAGCTCGGACGAATTCACCGCCGAGGTCGTCGCATCGGCCACCGGCGACTTCCGGTTCTTTGCCGCGCCCGGCACGTGGACGCTCCGCGCCCTGTCCCCCGCCGGCAACGGCGACGCCAGCGTGGCACCGTCCGGAGCCGGTATCCACGAGGTCGACGTCAAGGTCGCGTGATCTGACGCGTCCGTCAACGGACGCGGCGCCGGTCTTGCTGTGAAAACGCTGCGGAATTAGCTGGCGTCGGCGACGATGGGGTGATCTCCCGCGCGCGACGGGGCGCGGGATCACCCTGTCGAAGAGGACCGACGATGAAGATCACAATTGCCTGCGCTGCCGCGGTGGCTTGTGCCGCCGCCCTGGCCGGCGCTCCCGCGGCGCTGGCGGATCCCGAGGGTGACTTCCTCACGGTGATCTCCAAAGGCGGCATCACCTGGCCGTCGGAAAAGACCAGACAGGTGATCGAGACCGGCTACGCGGTCTGTCAGGACTGGGAAAACGGCGCCACCTTCGAGAAAGAGGTCGCGGACCTGACCAGCGTGACCGACTGGACGGACTATCAGGCGGGCTACTTCGTGGGCGCCGCCACCGGTGCCTTCTGTCCGGAGTACGAGTCGAAGGTCAGCTGAGGGCAGCCCCTCACCGACCCCTCCGCGCCCCGGTGCCCGCGGAGAGGCGTCTCCTCCCGGCGGTTAGACTTGCCGTCGTGGTGCTGTTCTACGAGATCCTGCTCGTCGCGGCCGTCGTGGTGATCACGTGGTTCGCGTTGTACGCGCTGTACCGGCTGATCACCGACGAATCGTGACGCCGCGGACGCGAGGAGCAATGTGACGTCCGGCGACGAGGCGGTCGCCGCAGCAGCCGAGCGGGCCCGCCAAACCGCCGCGCGCAACATCCCCGTGTTCGGGGATCTGCCCCTGCCCGCCGACACCGCGAATCTGCGCGAAGGCGCGAACCTCGACGACCAACTGCTGGCCCTGCTGCCGCTGGTGGGTGTGTGGCGCGGAGAGGGTGAAGGCCGCGGCTCCCACGGTGACTACCGGTTCGGCCAGCAGATCGTCGTGTCGCATGACGGCGGCGACTACCTCAACTGGGAAGCCCGCTCGTGGCGGCTGACCGACGAAGGCGAATACCACAGTCCCACGCTGCGGGAGACCGGGTTCTGGCGGTTCGTCAGCGATCCCAACGACCCGGTGGAGTCGCAGGCCATCGAGCTGTTGCTGGCCCACTCCGTGGGGTATGTGGAGCTGTTCTACGGCCGCCCGCTCAATCAGTCGTCCTGGGAGCTGGTCACCGACGCGCTGGCACGCAGCAAGTCGGGGATGCTCGTGGGCGGCGCCAAGAGGCTGTACGGGATCATCGAAGGCGGTGATCTGGCGTACGTGGAAGAGCGTGTCGACGCCGACGGAGGCCTCGTACCGCACCTGTCCGCCCGTCTCTCGCGGTTCGCCGGATAGTGCGCCGGCTGGCGTTGGCCGCCGCGCCCGCGGTGGCGCTGCTCGCGGCGTGCTCGGGCCCGAGTGATCCGGTCGTGTCCACCGCGCCGTTCGTCACGCCGAGTGTGGGTCACGGTGCGCTGGCCTACTGCCTCGGCCAGCACGGCATACCCGCGCCGCCGGGGCCCGTGTCGGGACCGCCTGCCGGCGTCGACCCCGCGGATTGGGAGGCGGCGATGTCGGCGTGTTCGTCGCTGGCACCCGGCCCGTCGAATACGGCTGCGCCCGACCCGGACATGGAGCGGCCCCCGAGCCGTTGATCCTGGTCGGACTCAACCGAGGGGCTCGGGGGCCGGGTGACTGCGGGGAATTCGCCAGCGCGCGCAGGTGCGTCAAGCGCTCCCCGGCGCTGCTAGCTCGCAGCCACCTCACATGTCCATAAGTCACTCAATTTCTCGGACCACCTCCTTCCCTGTGTACAGGCGAAGGTACCCGTGCAACGGCTGCGCGACAAGGGAATTACTCTTCTAGCGATCGCTGAGGATTGCGGCGTCGACCAATTCGGCGATGTCGTCGGGCTGCGGAGCCGACGGCAGCGGTGTCCCGTCCAGGGTGTGCACCCGGGCTGCCAGCGTGATGCTCGACACCAGCCAAACCCCTTGGGCGGCAACAAGGTCCGAGGGCTTCAACGCCTGGTAATCGCAGTCGTAACCCTTGTTGCGCGCCACCTCGAACAGCGCCTGCTGGGTGGTTCCGCGCAGGATCGGGTACCACGGCGGCGGCGTGAGCAGGCACGTGCGACCGTCCTCGGAGGTGGTCGCGATGACGACGGTCGACCGCGGGCCCTCGAGGAGGTGGCCGTCGGTGCTGAGGAAGATGACGTCACCGGCGCCGTGGCGTTCGGCATGCCGCAGCGCGGCCATGTTCACCGCATACGACAGCGTCTTGGCGCCGGCCAGCAGCCACGGCATGGTGTCGGCGGCGTCGGAGGGAAGTCCCCGGTCCAGCGTCAGCGCGGCCACTCCGCCGCGGCGGACCTGCGCGACGCGGTCCGGCAGCGGCGCGATCGTCGCGTAGGCGGTAGGGCCGCCGCCGCTCTCCCGTCCCCGGCTGTAGACGAGGCGCAGCACGCCCTCGTCGCCGCCGTCGGCCACCCAGCGGTCCACGGCGACGCGCACCGCCGAGCGCCACCGCGGCAGGTCCGGCGCGGGGAGGTCGACCAGCTTGGCCGAGTGCGTCAGCCGTGCCAGGTGCGCGTCGAGCAGGCAGGGCCTGCCGTGGCGGATCAGCAGGGTCTCGAAGATGCCGTCGCCGCGAACGGCCGCGAGATCGTCGGCGAACAGCAGCGGCGTGCGCGGATCGTGTAGCTGCCCGTCGAGGGTGACGACAACACTTGCTCCGTCGGCCATGGGCCCTCAGCGTAGCCCCGCCGGCGTGGGCGGGGCTCGTAGAGTTGAGCCATGGCCTCGACCAGCACCGGCGTACCCGCTCCCGACACCGGACCCGACGCCGGCGCGACCTGGCACTACGGTGACCCGTTCGGTGAACAACGGGCGGCCGCACAGGCCGCCGTCGTCGTCGACCGCTCGCATCGCGCGGTGCTGTCGCTCACCGGGAGTGACCGCAAGACGTGGCTGCACAGCATTTCCACCCAGCACGTCAGCGAGCTCCCCGACGGGGTGGTCACCGAGAATCTGAGTCTCGACGGCCAGGGGCGTGTCGAGGATCACTGGCTGCAGACCCAGCTGGAGGGCGTCACCGTCCTCGACACCGAACCGTGGCGCGGCGAATCGCTGCTGGGTTATCTGCGCAAGATGGTGTTCTGGTCCGACGTCGTCGTGGAGCCCGCCGATCTGGCGGTGTTGTCGCTGCTCGGCCCCGGCGTCGCCGACACGCCGGTGCTCGACACGCTGGGGGTCTCCGCGCTGCCCGCCCCGGGCACCGCGGTGCCCCTGCCGGCCGGTGGTTTCCTCCGCCGGATCGCCGCGGACGATCTCGAGGTCGACGTCGTCGTCCCACGCGACCAGGTCGCACAGTGGCGTGAGCGGCTGATCACCGCGGGCGTGCGGCCTGCCGGTGTGTGGGCGTACGAGGCCCATCGGGTGGCAGCGCTGCGGCCCCGGCTCGGGGTGGACACCGACGAGCGCACCATCCCTCACGAGGTGGGCTGGATCGGGTCGGCGGTGCACCTGGACAAGGGCTGTTACCGAGGGCAGGAAACCGTGGCTCGGGTCCACAACCTGGGCAAACCGCCGCGGATGCTCGTGATGCTGCATCTCGACGGCACCGACGACCGGCCGTCGGCCGGGGACCCGGTACTGGCAGGAGGGCGCACGGTCGGACGGCTGGGCACGGTCGTGGACCACGTGGACGAGGGGACGATCGCGCTGGCCCTGGTCAAGCGCGGGCTGCCGGCGGACACCGCGCTGACGACCGGCGGTGACGTGGTGGTGTCCGCCACCATCGATCCCGACTCGATGCCGGCTGCCGACACCGTCGGAGCAGGCCGTCTGGCGGTGGAGCGGCTGCGCGGCGGCCCGCAATAAGCCACAGGCGAAACGGGGCCTGCCAGCGCCGCGGCCTCAGGCACGCTAAAGTGTTGGCAGGACAATAAGCACACTCAGATCGGAGCCGCCTAGCAATTGGGCCGCTCCGTTATTGCGCGAGGGGGTTCCCCCATGGGCCGCGGCCGGGCAAAGGCAAAGCAGACCAAGGTTGCACGTGAGCTCAAATACAGCTCACCGCAAACCGATTTCACGCAGCTACAGCGTGAGCTGTCGGGCTCGTCGCACGACGACCACCTCAACGGCAGTGACGTGCCGTCGGACGACGGCTGGGCCGACGAGGACGACTGGCGGCGCTAGTCTCGGCGAGCCCGCCGGCTTCCTAGAACCTGGGGTGCTGGCCGACCAGCACGGCTCGTGACGAGTCCTTGCTGCCCTTCTGGACGGTTCCGAGGGTCCAGCAGTCCAGGTGTCGGGCGGTCAGAACGGCCAACGCGCGATCGGTGTCCTCCGGCGCGACGACGGCCACCATCCCGACACCCATGTTGAACGTCTTCTCCATCTCGGTGCGCTCGATCCGGCCCCGCTGGGCGATCATGCCGAACACCGGTGCCGGCGTCCACGTGCCCCGGTCGAGTTCGGCCGTCAGCCCGTGCGGAATCACCCGTTCGAGGTTGCCCGCCAACCCGCCGCCGGTGACGTGGCAGAAGGTGCGCACCTGCGTCTCGGCCGCCAGCGCCAGGCAGTCCTTGGTGTAGATGCGGGTGGGTTCGAGCAGTTCCTCGCCGAGAGTGCGGCCGAACTCCTCGACGTGCCCGGCCAGATTCATGTGGTCGATCTCGAGCAGCACGTGGCGGGCCAGCGAGTAGCCGTTGGAATGCAGGCCGGTCGACGCCATCGCGATGATCACGTCGCCGGGCCGGACGCGGTCCGGCCCGAGCACGTCGTCGGCCTCCACCACGCCCACACCGGTCGCGGAGATGTCGTAGTGGTCGGGCGCCATCAGCCCCGGATGCTCGGCGGTCTCTCCGCCCAGCAGGGCGCAGCCGGCCATGACGCAGCCGTCGGCGATGCCCGACACCAGCTCGGCGACGCGTTCGGGGACGGTACGGCCGACGGCGATGTAGTCCTGCAGGAACAGCGGCTCGGCGCCGCACACCACCAGGTCGTCGACGACCATCGCCACCAGGTCGATGCCGACGGTGTCGTGCTTGTCCATCGCCTGCGCGACCGCGAGCTTGGTGCCGACCCCGTCGGTGGAAGACGCCAGCAGCGGCTCGCGGTAGCCACCCCGCAGCGCGAACAGCCCGGCGAAGCCCCCCAGACCGCCCCGCACCTCGGGCCGGGTGGCCTTGTGGGCTAGCGGCTTGAACAGTTCGACGGCGCGGTCACCTGCTTCGATGTCCACACCTGCCGACGCGTAAGAAATGCCGTGCTGTTCGGCGCGCTCGGTCATCGAGAGCAAGGCTACCCCGCGTGTCGCGGCGAACCACGCCCACCGCCGGGCAGCGCCCGATCCGGCTCGAGGGTTTGCCCGACCCCGGAACGGGTCATCCCCGCGCCATGTCCGCTGAGCGAGTCCGCTGCCTGGTAACCGGTGCCACCGGCTACATCGGCGGCCGGTTGATCCCCGAGCTGCTGGAGCGCGGCCACGCCGTGCGCGCCATGGCACGCACCCCCGGCAAGCTCGACGACGCCGCCTGGCGGGACCGGGTCGACGTGGCCAAAGGCGATCTCACCGATCCCGAATCGCTCACCTCAGCCTTCGACGGGATGGACGTCGTCTACTACCTGGTGCACTCGATGGGTACGTCGAAGGACTTCGTGGCCGACGAGGCGCGCTCGGCACGCAACGTCGTCGCCGCCGCGAAGAGGGACGGCGTGCGGCGGATCGTGTACCTGGGCGGGCTGCACCCGGCCGGAACCGAACTGTCGCGGCATCTGGCGTCCCGCGTCGAGGTCGGGGAGATCCTGATGGAGTCGTCGATCGAGACGGTGGTGCTTCAGGCGGGCATCGTCATCGGGTCGGGGTCGGCGTCGTTCGAGATGGTCCGGCATCTCACCGATCGGCTGCCCGTGATGACGACACCGAAGTGGGTGCACAACAAGATCCAGCCCATCGCGATCGGGGACGTGCTGCACTACCTCGCGGAGGCTGCGACCGCGCCGGTCCCGGAGTCGCGGACCTGGGACATCGGCGGGCCGGACGCGATGGAGTACGGCGAGGCGATGCAGATCTACGCCGATGTGGCCGGGTTGCGCCGCCGGGTGATGGTGGTGCTGCCGTTCCTCACTCCGACGATCGCGAGCCTGTGGGTGGGGCTGGTGACGCCGATACCGGCGGGGCTGGCCCGTCCGCTCGTCGAATCGCTCGAGTGCGACGCCGTGTGCCACGAGCACGACATCGACGCCGTGATCCCGCCCCCGCCGGGCGGACTGACGGGCTACCGGGACGCGGTGGTGCAAGCTCTGCGCGCGGAGGGCAACGAGGGCCGGCACGGACGCCGCAGGCATCTACTGAAATTCAGTCCCGGTCAGCCGCAGTGACATTCGGGGACATTCGCGGAGGCGTCAGGGGCGGCGTAGCGCCGAGGCGTTGTCGTTGTCGGGCTGGATCGGGATGCCGGTGCGCGCCGCGGTGGTCAGCATGTGTTCGATGACGTTCTTGCCGAGCGCGGTCTCCCCCGGCAACTCGATCGGATAGTTCCCGTCGAAGCACGCCGAGCACAGCCGCGACGCGGGCTGCTCCGTCGCAGCGATCATGCCGTGCTGGGAGATGTAGCTCAGGCTGTCCGCGCCGATGGCGTGTCGTACCGCTTCGAGCATCTCGGCCTCGTCGGCATCGGCGTTCGAGGCGTTGGCGATCAGCTCGGCCGGCGTGGCGAAGTCGATGCCGTAGAAGCAGGGCCATTTCACCGGCGGGGAAGCTATCCGAACATGCACCTCGACCGCACCGGCCTCGCGCAGCATCCGGATCAGTGCGCGCTGGGTGTTGCCGCGGACGATCGAGTCGTCGACGACGATCAACCGCTTGCCGCGGATCACTTCCTTGAGGGGGTTGAGCTTGAGCCGGATGCCGAGCTGACGGATGGTCTGCGACGGCTGGATGAACGTGCGCCCCACGTAGGCGTTCTTCATCAGGCCCTGGCCGTAGGGGATGCCCGACTCCTGGGCGTAGCCGACGGCTGCCGGGGTCCCGGACTCGGGGACGCCGATGACCAGGTCGGCGTCGACGGGCTTCTCGCGGGCGAGCCGGCGGCCGATGTCGACGCGGGTGGCGTGCACCGAGCGGCCGACGATCGTGCTGTCGGGCCGGGCCAGGTAGACGTACTCGAAGACGCAGCCCTTCGGCGTGGGCGGCGCGAAGCGGCTGGAGCGCACGCCGTCGGCGTCGATGGCGAGCAGCTCGCCCGGCTCGATGTCGCGGACGAACGAGGCGCCGACGATGTCGAGCGCGGCGGTCTCGGAAGCGACCACCCAGCCGCGGTCGAGCCGGCCCAGCGACAGCGGTCGTACGCCGTACGGGTCGCGAGCCGCGTAGAGGGTGTTCTCGTCCATGAAGGTGAGGCAGAACGCACCGCGGACGGTGGGCAGCAGTTCGAGGGCGGCCTGTTCGAGCGAGGAGTCCGCCGCGCCGTGGGCGAGCAGGGCCCCGAGGATGTCGGAGTCCGTGGTGGCCGCGGCGGCGCCGCGATTGCTCATCAGCCCTTCGTCGCGGGCGCGGGCGGCCAGTTCAGCGGTGTTGACCAGGTTGCCGTTGTGGCCGAGTGCCACGCCGGTACCGGCGGCGGTGTTCCGGAACACCGGCTGAGCGTTCTCCCACGTGGTGGAGCCGGTCGTCGAGTAGCGGCAGTGCCCGACGGCGACGTGGCCCTGCATGGCGGCCAGCGTCTGTTCGTCGAACACCTGACTGACCAGGCCGAGGTCTTTGAACACCAGTACCTGGGAACCGTCGGCGACGGCGATGCCCGCCGCCTCCTGGCCCCTGTGCTGCAGCGCATAGAGGCCGTAGTACGTGAGCTTCGCCACCTCCTCGCCAGGGGCCCAGACCCCGAATACGCCGCACTCTTCCTTGGGCTCGTTGTCTAGCTGTTCGGAGGTCACGATCTACGTTGCTCCCTGGGGGCTGGGGGTGACGCTGGCCAGTCTACGGTGAACGGCCGCAAAACGCGGAATCCCTGCCGCGGTGTGGCCGTGACCGACAACGGGTGTCGGGCACATTCCATTCCCGGGCCCATTCCCAGCCGATTCCTGTTGCCCGGGGCCGGGTTACACCTCAGTCGGGCAGCGCGACCAGAGGCAGAGACGCCGCGATCTCGGCGGCCCGCGAACCCGACAGCTGCAGGGTCCCGGCGGCGGCCGCGTCGTCGACGGACGTCAAACCGGTCGCCAGCCGTAGCCAGGTCCGCGGGTCGGTCTCCACGACGTTGGGCGGGTTGCCGCGGGTGTGCTTGGGGCCGGGGATGCACTGCACGGCGACGAAGGGCGGCACCCTCACTTCGACCGCCGCACCGGGCGCGGCCGCCGCGAGTGTCCTGGCGGTGGACCGGACGGCCTCGGCGATCTCGGTGCGGCCGGGTGCGGGGAGGCGCTCGTCGCGCAGCCAGTCCGCGACAGCGGCGACGGCGGCGCGGGTCTTTGCCGGATCGGCACTACGACGGACGGCCATGATCTAGGTTCTCAAAGTGTCTGAAGCCCGGGACGCACCGCCCTACCGGCGGCTGGGTGCGCTCCTGCTGGTGATCGCGGCCGCGCTGGGCCTCCTGGTCTTCTTCCAGTTCCAGGGCCGATTCATTCCCTCGGTCGAGGTGACGCTGAGTTCGCCGCGGGCGGGACTGGTGGTGGAGAAGGGCGCCAAGGTCACGTTCAACGGTGTCGAGATCGGCCGGGTGGTGGGCATCGCGCCGGCGGGCACCGGGGACATCCCCGGAGCCGATCTGACACTGCACATCGATCCCGCTGCGCTGCACGTCATCCCGGCCAACGCGGTGGTGGAGATCCGCGCCACGACCGTGTTCGGCAACAAGTACATCTCGTTTACCTCGCCGGAAAACCCATCTGCTCAACGTCTTTCGGCGAATGATGTGCTTCACGTGAGGGCGGTGACGACGGAGTTCAACACGTTGTTCGAGACGGTGACCGCGATCGCCGAGCAGGTGGACCCGGTCAAGCTCAATCAGACCCTGGCCGCCACCGCGCAGGCCCTGTCCGGCCTCGGCGAGCGGTTCGGAGACTCCTTGCTCGACGGCAACCGGATTCTCGGCGACCTCGATCCCCGGCTGCCTCGAGCCCGACACGACATCCGGGCGCTTGCGGATCTGGCCGACCTCTACGCCGATTCGTCTCCCGATCTCTGGGCGGGTCTTGCGGACGCGGTGACCACGGCGCGCACGCTCGACGCCCACCGCGACGACGTCGACGCGGCACTCATGGCCGCGATCGGGTTCTCGGGTGTGGCCACCGATCCGTTCGAGCGCGGCGGACCCTATCTGGTGCGCGGCGCCGAAGACCTACTGCCGACGACGAAGCTGCTCGACGACTACCGCGGGATGATCCTGTGCACGATCCGCAACTACCACGATGTCGCCCCGGACTTCGCTCGCGTGCTCGGCGGCGACAACGGTTATTCGCTGCGGTCGGCCGGCACCGCGCTGGGCGCCGGGAATCCCTTCATCTATCCCGACAATCTGCCGAGGGTGAATGCCCGGGGCGGCCCCGAGGGCAAGCCCGGCTGTTGGCAGAAGATCACGCGCGACCTGTGGCCGAACCCCTATCTGGTGATGGACACCGGCTACAGCCTGGCGCCGTACAACCACTTCGAGCTCGGGCAACCGCTATTCACCGACTACGTGTGGGGCCGGCAGGTCGGTCAGCTGACCATCAATCCGTGACCCGGCGCCGGCGCTGCACGGCCACCGCGGCGACGGCCCCGGCTTCGTTGACGGCCAGGTGCGCCAGCATCGCGGCGGCCAGGCTGCCCGACCTCCCCACCAGCCAGGCGAAGAGCCAGCCGGCCGCACCGGTGACCAGAACGGTGCCGAGCAGCGGCTCGCCGGTCGCGCGGGCATCGGGCACGTGCGACAGGCCGAACACCGCAGCCGTGAACAGCCGGCCGCCGGGCTCACCGAAAGCGCCCGCGGCAGCGGTACCCAGCGCCGCGCGGTAGCCGGCCTCCTCGGCCCACACGGTCCCGATGGGGATGTGCAGCAGCAGCCACCGCATGACGGAGGGCGGCAGCGTGCGCGCGGCCATGCCGTTCCGCACCGGCGCGATCGCCACCGCCGAGCCGACACCGACGACGACCGGAGCGGCCGCCGCCAGCCCCCACCGCAGACCGGACCACAATGCGGGCGGCCGCAATCCGAGCGGGGCGCGGGTCAGTGCGGCCATCGAGGTGCCGAACACGATGTGCGGCAACGGATTCCAGCGGGGAGGAAGCCGCGGCGTCACGGCGCTCCACCCGATGAGCAGCGCAGCGAGCAGGACCGCCCGCACCTTGTCCCGCACTACTGGTTACCGTCTTCGGATTCGGTCTCTCGCAAGGCGATCCGTATGCGCTCGGTGTCGGCCGACGTCCAGCCGGCCGGCGCCGCGACGCCGGCCCATCCGTCGAGGATGTAGTCGCCGTAGTTGTGTCCGTGCCCGCGCGGGACGGATGCGGCGTTCGTCAGATCCGCCGCGACCTGCCAGAACGTCACGATCGGGTACCAGCGCATGGACGCGGTGCGGTCCCGGCCCGGCGGCTCGGAGAGCCAGTCGGGCCTGGTGAACAGCAGGTCCTGCGACCACCACACAATCGGGTCGGAGGAGTGCTGCAGGTACAGCACCCGCGTGCCCTCCCACGGCGGGGCGGTGTCATGGGCGATCTCCGCCGCGTCGTAGGCCTGCGAGAACCGCACGGTGCGACCGTTGTCGTAGCGCGGCTCGACCTCCGGTGTGCCCGGATCCCGGCGCGCGGTGAGGCCGCGCCAGAGCCGGCTGGCGTTGGGCGGCCCGACCCACAGCACTGAGGAGAATCCCATCCGGGAGATGTCGGGCAGCCAGTCGAACGCGCCCTGGCCTGCCATCGAGCCGAGACTCTCTCCGTAGAGCATCAGCCGGGGGCGCCATTGCGGTGGCTGCTGGATCCACCGGTCGTGCACGGCGTCGATCAACATCCGCCCGGCATGCAGGGACTTCTGCTGATCACCGATGAACGAGATCCAGCTCGGCAGATAGGAATACTGCGACGCGACGATGGCGGTGTCCCCGTTGTACATCATCTCCAGGGACCTGGCCGCGATCGGGTTCACCCAGCCGGTTCCCGTCGTCGGCACGATGACGAGCACCTTGCGGTCGAACGCCCCGGTGCGCTCGAGTTCACTGAGCAGCACCGCCATCCGCGCCTCTTCGGTGTCGGCGGTCTGCAGGCCCACATAGACACGCACCGGGACCTTCGCGGGCCTACCGTTGATGCGGCTCAGCTCTGCGGCGCTGGGGCCGGTACCCACGAAGTTGCGGCCCTGGTAGCCGAGCGTGTCCCACGGCGCGAAAGACTCTGGGCTGCCTGACCTCTCAGGATCCAGCGGCTGCAAGACCCCTGCCATCGTGGTGGTGTTCTGCGGCTGGAAGATTCGGTTGGCACCGGCGAGGAACCCTTGCAGCAGCACGCCGTTGACCAAGGTGATCACCAACACCACGACGATCGCGGTGCCGATGAACAGCGCCAGTTCGTCGGACAGTCGCCAGCGCCGGATCAGGAAGCGTGCCATGGTCTTGATCAGGTCGATGAGCACCCGGGTCACCGCCACGCACACCCCGGCGACGGCGGCGGCGAGCAGCAGGGTGCGCAGGTAGCCGGCCGTGCCGGGGCCCTGCATGCCCATCAGCGACGACACCTGCCGCTGCCAGGCCGCAGCGGGGATGACCATGAGCACGCAGACCGCGGCCGACACCGCCACGATGGCCGTCTTGATCAGCTTGGCCACCGAAGCGCGCGGCGACCATCGCCGCTCTGCGGGCACGAATCTGCGGAGCATCTTCGCGACGAACACCCCGATGCCGTAGCCGATCGCGGCGTTGATACCGCCGAGCAGGCCCTGGAACAGCCAGTCCCGGGGCAGCAGCGACGGGGTCAGCGACATGCAGAAGAACAGGGCACCGAACACGATGCCGATGAAGTCGAGGCGCAGCAGGTTCCACGCCCACAGATAGACGGGGTGCTTGTCTTCGGTCTCCGTCGTCACCCGAAGAACCCGGGCAGCACGCCTTCCGACGTGCGCCGCAACTCCTCCAGGGTCACGGTGAACAGGTCCTGCACTTCGACCGCGGCCTGACCGCCGTGGGGTCCCTCGTCGACGACCCCGATCCGGGTGGCAGGCAGTCCCCGCGCCTCGCACATCGAGACGAACCTGCTCTCCTCGGTGCGGGGCACCGCGACGAGCACCCGGCCGGCCGACTCGCTGAAGAGGAAGACGAAGGGAGCGGTGCCCTCTTGAAAGCCCTCGGGAAGCACCAGACGGCAACCGGTTTCGCCCGTCAGCGCGGCCTCGACCACCGCTTGGATCAGCCCGCCCTCGGACAGATCGTGGGCGGCGGAGACGAGGCCGTCTCGGGACGCGGCGGTGAGGACGTCGGCCAGCAGCCGCTCCCGTTCCAGGTCGACCTTCGGAGGCAGCCCGCCCAGGTGATCGGCGGTGACCTGCGCCCAGATCGACCCGTCGAACTCGTCGCGGGTGTCGCCGAGCAGGATCAGCGTCTCGCCGGGTTCGTTGCCGAAGCCGGTCGGGATGCGCCGCTTCACGTCGTCGATCACGCCGAGCACCCCGACGACCGGGGTGGGCAGGATCGCCGTGGTACCCGTCTGGTTGTAGAAGCTGACGTTGCCACCGGTCACCGGAATGCCGAGGGCCGCAGCACCGTCGGCGAGCCCGCGGACCGCCTGCGAGAACTGCCACATCACCCCGGGGTCCTCGGGTGAGCCGAAGTTCAGGCAGTTGGTCACCGCGATCGGGGTGGCGCCGGTGACCGCGACGTTGCGGTAGGCCTCGGCGAGGGCGAGCTGGGCGCCCGCATACGGGTCCAACGCCGCATACCGGCCGGAGGCGTCGGTGGAGATCGCGATGCCGCGGCCGGTCTCCTCGTCGACACGAAGCACGCCGCCGTCGGCGTTCTCGGCGAGCACCGTGTTACCGCGCACGTAGCGGTCGTACTGCTCGGTGATGAACGCGCGGCTGCACAGCTGTGGGCTGCCGAGCAGTGCGAGCAGCGTGGCACGCAGTTCCTCACCCGTGGAGGGCCGGGGCAGCGATGCCGACGTGTCGGCATTCAGTGCGTCCTGAGTGGCGGGGCGCTCCACGGGGCGCTCGTAGACCGGGCCCTCGTGCGCGACGGTGCGCGGCGGCACGTCGACGACGGTCTCGCCGTGCCAGGTGATCTCGAGCCGCCCGGTGTCGGTGACCTCGCCGATGACGGTGGCCAGCACGTCCCACTTGCGGCACACCGCGAGGAAGGCCTCGACATTGTCCGGGGTCACCACCGCACACATGCGTTCCTGGGACTCACTGGACAGGATCTCTGCCGGGGTCATGTTCGCCGCGCGCAGCGGCACCGTGTCCAGCTCCACCCGCATGCCGCCGTCCCCGGCGGACGCGAGCTCGGATGTGGCGCAGGATAATCCGGCGCCTCCGAGGTCCTGGATGCCGACCACGAGGTCGCCGGCATACAGTTCCAGGCAGCACTCGATGAGGACCTTCTCGGTGAACGGGTCGCCGACCTGAACCGACGGAAGCTTCTTTCGGCCCGCGCCCGATTCGTCGCCGAACGTCTCCGAGGCGAGCACCGACACCCCGCCGATGCCGTCGAGGCCGGTGCGCGCGCCGAACAGGATGATCTTGTTGCCCGCGCCGGACGCGAACGCCAGCTGCAGGTCCTCCGTGCGGAGCACGCCGACGCAGAGGGCGTTCACCAGAGGGTTGCCCGCGTAGCTGGCGTCGAAGATCGTCTCGCCGCCGATGTTGGGCAGTCCCAGCGAGTTGCCGTAGCCGCCGATGCCGCGCACGACGCCGTCGAGTACGCGGCGGGTGTCGGGGGCGTCCGCGGCGCCGAAGCGCAGCTGATCCATCACCGCGACCGGGCGGGCGCCCATCGCCATGATGTCGCGGACGATTCCGCCGACGCCGGTGGCCGCACCCTGATACGGCTCGATGTAGGACGGGTGATTGTGCGACTCGACCTTGAACGTGGCCGCCCACCCGTCACCGATGTCGACCACACCGGCGTTCTCCCCGATACCCGCGAGCATGCTCTCGCGCATCTTCTCGGTGGTGGTCTCGCCGAAGTAGCGCAGGTGCACCTTCGATGACTTGTAGGAGCAGTGCTCGCTCCACATCACCGAGTACATGGCCAGCTCGGCGTCGGTGGGCCGACGGCCCAGGATCTCGCGGATCCGCTGGTACTCGTCGTCTTTGAGACCGAGTTCGCGGAACGGTTGCGGCTGATCTGGGGTGGCTGATGCGTGGTCGACGGTATCGACCTCGTGGGTGAGCCCGGACGTCACGCGGACAGTCTAGTTCGTGGTTTGCGGCACCCGCGTCGCGACGGCGGGTGCGATGAAGCCGTGCAGCACCACGCTGCCCAGGACCACGACCACCATGTTGGCCAGTGCCGCGTGTTCGTCGACTCCGTCGAGCACGTTGTAGGCCAGCAGGCCGAAGACGATCGTCGACGTCCCGCGCGGGCCGAGACCGCCGACCAGCATCCGTTCGCGCCAGGAGAACCTCGATCTCAGCAGCGCGATCGCGACCGGGACCAACCGGACGACGGTCAGCGCCAGCAGGCAGAACACCACCGTCTGCCAGGACACCCCGCGTTCGAACGCGAGCACGGCCACGGCGCCGACGACGAACCACATGATCGCCGACAACAGGAAGCCGATGTCGTCGAGGAACTCCAGCTCCTCGCGCCACGCCGGGGAGTGTCGTAGGTAATGGAAGGCGATACCGCAGACGAACGCCGAGACGAAGCCGTTGCCGTGTACCGCGATGCTGAGTCCGTAGGCCAGTATCGGCGCCGTCACCAGGATCATCCGGGTGCTCTGACCGGTCATCCAGCCGCGTCGCGCGGCGAGATTGATCGCGCTGGCCAACGCTGCGCCGACCAAGACCCCCACCAGGATCGCCTTGAGGGCCTGGGGACCGCGGAGCCGAGCGCCCGCAGCGGCGTCTCGGTGTGTTGGTCTCCGGCCAGGGCGAGGCCGAAGATGAAGACCGGCGAGACGATGCCGTCGTTGTAACCGGCCTCCACGTTGAGCACGTTGCGGACCCGGTCGGGTATGCGGCCGTCGCGCAGGATCGTCGCGGCGGGCGCGAAATCGGTCGGCACCACCACGCAGGCGATGACGAGCAGCACCGCGAAGGACAACTCGGGCATCAACCACGCCCCGAGCAGCACCGACAGCGCCAGACTCAGCGGCATCGCGAGGAACAGGACCCGCAGGGCCACCCGGGGCTCCCGGCCGAACAGCCCGCCGCGGACGTCGGTGGCGTCGACGAAGAGCAACACCGCCAGGATGATCTCGGCTCCGTGTTGAGCGACGTCGGCGTTGAGCGAGACGGCGAGCGCGTCGGAGGTGGTGAAGCCGACGGCCACGCCGGCCAGCACCAGGATGATCGGCGCGGTCAACCGCGCCCGCTCCAGGCGGTCGGCCCACAGCGCCCACGCGGCGAAGACGACCGTGAACGCGATCAGCGAGAGCAGCACGCGACGGCTACCCGCCTGCGACGCAGAACGCGTTGCCCTCCGGGTCGGCGAGCACGACCCAGTCGAAGTCGGGTCCGAAGCTGTGCCGGCCCGTCTCCCGGGCGCCGAGGCCGACGAGGCGGGCCACCTCGGCCTCCTTGTCCGGCGTGTGCAGGTCGAGGTGGACCTTGTTCTTGCCGGGGGTCGGGTCGGGCACCCGCTGGAAGCCCAGCGCGGGGGCGCCCTGACGGGTCACCATCACGAATTCGCCTGGCGCGACGGCGTTCACGTCGCCGCCCACCGCGTTGGCCCACCAGTCGGCGAGCATGTCGGGGTCGGTGCAGTCGACAGTGATCATCGCAACGTCAAGTGCCATGGCCCGACCCTAGGTCAGGCCGGCGACAGAAACGCCTGAAGCGCGGCGGAATAGTCGGCGACGTCGCCGGCGCCCATCACCTCGCGCGCGGAGTGCATGGCCAGCTGCGCGGCTCCGACGTCCACGGTCGGGATACCGGTCCGCGCGGCGGTCATCGGCCCGATGGTCGATCCACAGGGCAGATCTGCGCGATGCTCGTAGCGCTGCAGCGGCACTCCCGCCTGCGCGCAGGCCATTGCGAACGCCGCGGCCGTCCGCCCGTCGGTGGCGTACCGGAGATTGGGCTGCACCTTCAGCACCGGTCCGGCGTTGACCTCGATGAGGTGCCCGGGCTCGTGGCGCTCCGGGTAGTTGGGGTGTGTGGCATGCGCCATGTCGCCCGAGGCCACCATCGACGCCGACAGTCGGCGCAGGAAGTCCTCGCGGCCGCCACCGGCGGCCAGGGTGATGCGCTCGGTCACGGTCAGCAGCAGGTCGGACTGGGCGCCGTGGTCGGACTGCGAGCCCACCTCCTCGTGGTCGAACAACACCAGCACCGGCACCACCTCCGACGCCGGCGCAGTGAGGAACGCCTCCAGTCCGGCGTAGCAGGTGGCCTGGTTGTCCAGTCTCGGCGCGCTGACCAACTCGCCGGCGGTGCCGGCCAGGCGGGAGGGGTTGATGTCGTGGGTCATCAGGTCGAAGCCGAGCACCTCGTCCGCGTCCACCCCTGCCTGCCCGGCCACGTACGCCAGAAAGGAGCGGGTGCCGGTGCCGACTCCCCACACCGCATTGACATGTCGCTGCGGGTTCAGTTCGACGGCCTTGCGGTCCTCGGCGAGGTGGATCGCCAACTGCGGCACCCGCAGCACGGGCTCGTCGAGGCGTACCAGCACATGGTCGGCCGCGTTGCCGGCGCGCACCGAGAGCCTGCCGCTGACGCCGAGGTCACGGTCGAGCCAGGAGTTCAGCCACGCTCCGCCGTACGGCTGCAGGGCGACCACCTGCCACCCGGAGACGAACCGGTCGGGGTGCTGCTTGACGCGCAGGTTCGGGCTGTCGGTGTGGGCGCCGACGATGCGAAACGGTGCGACAGCGCTGTCGTCGCGGGCGCGCCACGCGATGAGCGAACCCGCCCGGACGGCGAAGTGATCACCCGCCGCCGGCCAGGCGTCCCCCTCGGCGAGCTCGGTGAAGCCGGCCGCCCGCAGCCGGTCGGCAGCGGTTCGGCAGGCGTGGAAGGGCGACGGCGAGGCGTCGACGAACTCACAGAGACCCTGCGGACTGGCAGCCATGGTTCTTCATCTTCGTCGATCATCGGCAGCGATCTTGATTTAGGGTCGATCCGTGCCCGCTCCCCTGCCGCAGCCGGTCCTCGCACCGCTGACGCCGGCGGCCATCTTCCTGGTGGCGACCATCGACGCGGGCGGCGAGGCGGCGGTGCACGAGTCGCTGGGCGACATCGCGGGGCTGGTGCGGGCGATCGGCTTCCGCGATCCGAGCAAACGTCTGTCGGTGGTGACGTCGATCGGGTCGGACGCCTGGGACCGGTTGTTCACCGGGCCGCGGCCGCGGGAACTGCACCGGTTCGCCGAGCTGGACGGTGGCCGCCACCGTGCCCCGTCGACGCCCGGAGATCTGCTGTTCCACATCCGCGCCGAGTCGATGGACGTCTGCTTCGAGCTGGCCACGAAACTCGTCGAGGCGATGGACGCGATCACGGTGGTCGACGAGACCCACGGCTTCCGGTTCTTCGACAACCGCGACCTGCTGGGCTTCGTCGACGGCACAGAGAATCCCGACGGCCCGCTGGCCGACAGCGCGACTCGCATCGGTGACGAGGATCCCGACTTCGCCGGCGGCTGTTATGTCCACGTCCAGAAGTACCTGCACGACATGGCGGCGTGGAACGCCCTGTCGACGGAGGAGCAGGAGCGGGTGATCGGGCGCACCAAGCTCGACGACATCGAGCTCGACGACGACGTCAAACCCGCCGATTCCCATGTGGCGCTGAACGTCGTGGAAGACGACGCCGGCAACGAGCTGAAGATCGTGCGGCACAACATGCCGTTCGGAGAGGTCGGCAGGGGCGAATTCGGCACGTACTTCATCGGTTATTCGCGGTCGGCGGCGGTCACCGAGCGCATGCTGACCAACATGTTCCTCGGCGATCCACCGGGCAACACCGATCACATCCTGGATTTCTCGACTGCCGTCACCGGCTCGCTGTTCTTCACGCCCATCATGGATTTCCTCGAAAACCCACCGCCACTTCCTGATTCGGCGACCGGACCCGGCGGTTACGCAGGTTCGCTCGCCATCGGCAGTGTGAAAGGACAGCCGCAATGAACAATCTGTATCGGGAACTCGCGCCGGTCACCGCCGCGGCGTGGGATGAGATCGAGCAGGAGGCGACGCGCACGTTCAAGCGGCACATCGCCGGTCGCCGTGTGGTCGACGTCAGCGAGCCGGGCGGTCCGGTGACGGCCGCGGTGAGCACCGGACATCTGCTCGACGTGGCCGCCCCCGGTGACGGCGTGATCGCCCACCTGCGTGAGGCCCGTCCGCTGGTGCGGTTGCGGGTGCCGTTCACGGTCAGCCGCCACGCCGTCGACGACGTCGAGCGCGGGTCGCAGGATTCCGACTGGGACCCGGTCAAGGAGGCCGCGAGGAAGCTGGCGTTCGCCGAGGACCGGGCGGTCTTCGAGGGCTACGAGGCGGCGTCGATCGACGGCATCCGCAAGTGCAGTTCGAATCCGGCACTGGCCCTGCCCGACGATCCGCGCGAGATCCCCGACATCATCGCGCAGGCGTTGTCGGAGCTGCGGCTGGCCGGTGTCGACGGCCCGTACTCGGTGCTGCTGTCCGCGGAGGTCTACACCAGGGTCGCCGAGACCACGGCACACGGCTATCCCATCCTCGAGCACATCAACCGGCTCGTCGACGGCGACATCATCTGGGCGCCCGCGATCGACGGGGCGTTCGTGTTGTCCACCCGCGGAGGCGATTTCGATCTGCAACTGGGCACCGATATGTCGATCGGGTATCTGTCGCACGACGCCGGCACCGTGCAGCTCTACCTCGAGGAGACGCTGACGTTCCTGTGCTACACCGCCGAGGCCTCGGTCGCCCTGACCCCCTAGCCAGTTTCCCGCGACCGTGCGTGTCCGCACGCGACACGCCGCGCATTTCGGGCATTTCACGCACCCTCGCAGGCGTGTCAGCGCAGCGTTGTCACCGCGATGGCTCCGACTCCGGCATTGTTGAGTACATGTGCATGCACATCAACACGCGCAATCGGCAACGCTGACAGTTCCCTCAGGACACCAAGATCGCGTCCAGCGCCGAGTAGAACAAACCGAGGCCGTCGTCGGATGGGCCGGTGAGCGCCTCGGTCGCGTGCTCCGGGTGCGGCATCAGGCCGACGACCCGCCCATTCGCGGAGCTGATCCCGGCGATGTCGCGCATCGAGCCGTTCGGGTTCTCGGAGTAGCGGAACACCACACGGCCCTCGCCCTCGAGCTCGTCGAGCACCTGCTCGCTCGCCACATAGCGGCCCTCACCCGACTTCAGCGGCACCAGCAGCTCGGCGCCCCATTCGAAGCGTGATGTCCACGCCGTGGTGATCGACGAGACCTGCAGCCAGACGTCGCGGCAGATGAAGTGCAATCCGGCGTTGCGGGTCAGCGCGCCGGGCAGCAGGCCTGCCTCACAGAGCACCTGGAATCCGTTGCAGATTCCGAGCACCGGCATACCGCGGCCGGCAGCAGCGACGACCTCACCCATCACCGGGGCGAACCGCGCGATCGCTCCGCAGCGCAGGTAGTCGCCGTAGGAGAACCCGCCGGGCACGATCACCGCGTCGACACCCTTGAGGTCGGCGTCCGCGTGCCACAGGCTGACGGGCTCACCACCGGCCAGCCGCACCGCACGCGAGGCATCGATGTCGTCGAGTGTGCCGGGGAACGTGATGACGCCCACCCTCGTCATGCGCTGCCCTCCCGCGTGACCGTCCAGTCTTCGATGACGGTGTTGGCCAGAAGCGACTCGGCGATTTCGGCGAGCTTCTCGTCGTCGATCCCGTCCTCGACCTCGAGCTCGAATCGCTTGCCCTGCCGTACATCCGAGATGCCGCCGAAGCCAAGCCTTTTCAGCGCACCCACGATCGCCTGCCCCTGCGGGTCGAGGATCTCGGTCTTCGGCATGACGTGCACCACCACTTTTGCCACGCGATCACTCTACCTGCGACGACGCGGACACCACCTCACCGGCATGAGCCCAGGTAGGCGGCGCACAGCGGAGTGGACATCGCGTCGAAGATCTGCGCGTCGGAAACGGCGCGCCACTCGACGACCGCCGGAATGGTCGTCCACAACACGACCTCCACCACCGTGCTGTTGGAGGGTTCGGCCAACAGGTAAACGTGCATGACCCGACTTCCGGGGTCGCTGATCACGGCGGCGAGCCGGTCGGCCTCACTGGTGGTCAGCGACGGCGACACCGTGGGCGCGGTGGCGCCGCAACTGCTCAGCGCCATGCGGGCGCGCTCGATCGTGGCCAGCGCGGTACGTCCACCGGTGACGGTGTCGCCACGCCAGTGCAGCACCTGCGCCTGCAGATTCCACTGACCGTCCGGGTTGGGCACGGTGGCACGGGCTGCGACCGCGTAGTCACGGGGATCGCCGGGAATCGCGGGACTGGCACACCAGCTCTCGAACTCGAACCGCGGTTTGGCCGCCGTCACGGCCACCCCCGCCAGGCCCGGCCAGCGGTAGACCGACGACAGCGGGATGGAACTGGACTCGATCCACGCCGAGTCCGGGATCGCGTCGCAGAACGGCGGGCAGATTCCCGGCGCGGCGCGCGCCATCCCCGGCGAGAACACGAGCCCGGTCAAAGACCATGCCGTCGCCACGGCTGACGCCACCGCCAACGCGAGGACCGATCGCACCTGCACCTACCCCCACCTCCCCCTGCGCGCCACAATATAGGCATGCAGCTCACACATTTCGGCCATTCATGCCTGTTGGCGAGCTTTTCGGGGCCTTCGGCCTCCGAGGGGGACACCACGGTGCTGTTCGATCCGGGCACGTTCTCGCACGGCTTCGAGGGCATCACCGGCCTGTCGGCGATCCTGATCACCCATCAGCATCCCGACCACGCCGACACCGAGCGGCTGCCCGCACTCGTCGAGGCCAATCCGCAGGCGGCCCTGTACGCCGATCCGCAGACGGCCGCCCAGCTGGGCGGCCCGTGGCAGGCGGTGCACGTCGGCGATCAGCTGTCCATCGGGCACCTGAGCGTTCGCGGTGTGGGCGGTCAGCACGCCGTGATCCACCCCGAGATCCCGATGATCGACAACATCTCCTACCTCGTCGGCGACGGTGAGCACGCGGCGCGGCTGATGCATCCCGGCGACGCGCTGTTCGTCCCGGACGAGCCGGTAGACGTGCTCGCGACGCCGGCCGCCGCGCCGTGGATGAAGATCTCCGAGGCCGTCGATTATCTGCGCGCGGTCGCGCCGACGCATGCGGTGCCGATCCACCAGGCGATCATCGATCCGTCGGCGCGCGGCATCTTCTACGGCCGGCTGAGCGAGATGACCGACGCCGACTTCCAGGTCCTCGACCCCGAGGACGCCCGCGAGTTCTAGCCGACGTCGCGCGCTGCGGCCCGTCCCGCGGCGCGGCCGGAGAACACGCAGCCCCCGAGGAAGGTGCCCTCCAGCGAGCGGTAGCCGTGTACACCTCCGCCGCCGAACCCGGCGGCCTCTCCGGCGGCGTAGAGGCCCGGCAGCGCCGACCCGTCGCTGCGCAACGCGCGCGACTCGAGGTCGGTTTTCAAGCCACCCAACGACTTTCGAGTCAGGATGTGCAGCTTCACCGCGATCAACGGGCCGGCTTTCGGATCGGTGAGTCGGTGCGGGGCGACGACGCGGCTGATGCGGTCGGGCAGGTAGCTGCGGGCGGCGCGAATGGCGGTGATCTGGCTGTCCTTGGTGTACCGGTTGGCGACCTCGCGGTCGCGGGCGGTCACCTCGGCCTCCACGACCGCGAAGTCCAGCGGTTCGGTGTCGGGAACCGCGTTCATCACCGTGACCAGGTCACGCAACGAGTTCGCCGAGACGAAGTCGACGCCCTTCTCGACGAACGCGTGCACGGGCGCAGGACCGTTGCGCGCGCGGTCCAGCACCGCGCGCAGGCTGCGGCCGGTCAAATCGGGGTTCTGTTCCTCGCCGGACAGCCCGAACTCCTTGGCGATGATCCGGGCGTTCAGCAGGAACCAGGTGTAATCGTGCCCAGTCCGGGCGATGTATTCCAGCGTGCCCAGGGTGTCGAAGCCCGGATACAGCGGCGCGGGCAGCCGCTTGCCGGTGGCATCCAGCCACAGTGACGACGGGCCGGGCAGGATTCGGATGCCGTGGCGCGGCCAGATCGGGTCGTAGTTGGTGATGCCCTCGGTGTAGTGCCACATCCGGTCGCTGTTGATGACGTGGGCGCCCGCCGCTTCCGAAATGCCGAGCATCCTGCCGTCCACGTGCGCGGGCACGCCGCTGAGCAGCTGTTCGGGTACCCGGCCCATCCGCGGCGGCCAGTTCTTGCGCACCAGGTCGTGATTGCCGCCGATCCCGCCGCTGGCCACGACGACGGCCTGCGCGCGGAACTCGAAGTCGCCGACCGTGTTCCGCGAGGTCGCCACACCCCGCGCGGCGGTCGTCGGCTCCAGCACCGCACCGCGCACGCCGGTCACGGCGCCGCCGTCGGTGACGAGTTCGTCGACGCGGTGGCGGTGGGCGAACCGCACCCCGGCACGGCCTCGGAGCTGACGCGCGAAGATCTCGACCAGCGCGGGGCCTGTGCCCCAGGTGATGTGGAAGCGCGGGACGGAGTTGCCGTGACCGCGGGCGTCGTAGCCGCCCCGCTCGGCCCACCCCACCAGCGCGAAGGTCTGCAATCCGCGGTCCCGCAGCCAGCTGCGCTTCTCCCCCGCGGCGAAGTCCACATAGGCGTGTGCCCACTGCCGCGGCCAGTGGTCCTCCGGTCGGTCGAAGCCGGCGGTGCCGAGCCAGTCCTGCAGAGCCAGCTCGTGACTGTCGCGGATACCCAGTCGGCGCTGCTCGGCGCTGTCGACGAAGAACAGGCCCCCGAAGGACCAGAAGGCCTGCCCGCCGACGTTGGCCTCGTTCTCCTGGTCGACGATCAGGACACGCTTGCCCCGGTCGGCCAGCTCGCACGCCGCGACCAGGCCGGCGAGCCCGGCACCGACCACGATGACATCAGCATCTTCCGCCATCCCGCCAATCTAGCGAGCGGCGTGCTCAGGCGGCGTCGGTCAGCGCAGGTCGGGGCCGCCACTCGTAGACGGTCGGGATGCACGAGTGCATCATCGCCAGGTCGACGGCGTCGAGCATGGCTTGGCGCGGACCGGGCCGACGCAGATGGCGCGCGGCCACGGCGACGCGGACGATGCCGCCGCGGCGCGCAGTGCGCTCTGCCGACAGGACCAGGGTGCGGCACCACCAGGGCTCGGAGAGGAAGCCCTCACCGATGCCGAGCACCCGGCTGCGAACGGATTCGCCGCGGACCAGGTCGATGATCTCCGACAGCCCCGCGAGGAGTCGAAAGCCGTTGCGGGGCAATGCTGTGACCGCACCCTGGGAGACGTTCCAGCCGGGCGCGGCGAACAGCCTCGTGCGCAGCCCGAGATGCTCGAGGATCCGGTCGGCGGCCATCAGCCTCAGGTTGGCCTCGTGTGCCTGCAGTGTGGCGAATTCACCGCGCCGCTTCTTGGTGGCGGCCTCGTCGAATCCGTGCAGCACGACCGCGTCGCCGGCGGCGCGCCGGGCCACCAGCCAGTCCACGGTGGCCTGGTCCCGATCGAGGCGGTAGCCGCCCTTGAGACGCGGCGCGACCAGGAACGACGCGGGGACACCGCGGTCCTGGAGCCGAGCCTGGAAAGTGGTCACATCGTCGAACGTGCGGTCACACACACCGGAGATCGAGACGATCAGTTGTCCTGCCACACCCGCAGTGTCGCAACGTCAGGTGTCGGCGAGGACAACAACACGACGACTTCACGTGTCTTTTTGCCGGTGTCCGCTCGCTATTGCGGCAAGACCGATTCGATGGCCGAGATGACCTCGGGGGCGTCGGGCACCGTGCGCGGACGGAACCGCTTGACCACCGCACCGCCGGGCGCGACGAGGAACTTCTCGAAATTCCACTGCACATCGCCCGCTTCTCCGCTGTCGTCGGCGGTCTGCGTCAGTTCTTCGTACAACCGGTGCCTGCCGGGACCGTTCACCTCGGTCTTGGCCAGTAGCGGGAACGTCACGCCGTAGGTCGTGGAGCAGAACGTCTGGATCTCCTCGGCCGTGCCGGGTTCCTGCCCCATGAACTGGTTGCACGGCACCCCGATGACGGTCAGCCCGCGACCGCCGTACTGCTGGGCGAGGTGTTCGAGCGCGGTGTACTGCGGCGTCAGGCCGCATTTGGAGGCGACGTTCACCACCAGTGCCGCGCCGTCGGCCAACTCGCCGAGCGTGGTAGGCGTGCCGTCCAACGTGGTGAGCGGGATCTCGGTCAGCGCTGTGTCGGTCATGCAGCCAGACGGTACCCGCGGATTACCTCGAGAACAGCATCCGGGCCACCCGTTGCGCGGTGGCGATAGGGTCCGAACGGGTGTCGATCGCGCCGTTGAGCCACAGCATCGCGAACCCGTGGACCAGCGACCAGGCCGCCAGCGCCGCCGACTCGGGATCGTCCTCGGCGCGCGGGTCGACGAGAGTGCCTACGCCCCGGGATAATTCGTCTCCCGCGGCCCCACGGGCGGCGACCAGTTCCGGGTCGTCCGGGTTGACCAGCGCTCGGTCGAACATCACCGAGTAGTGGCCCGGGTGGTCCAGCGCGAAGCGCACGTAAGCCAGTGCGGCATCGGAGAATTCGCCGCGTACGTCGCTCAGGGCAGCGGCCAGCATCCGCCACCCCTGCGCGGCCAAGGCGGTGAACAGCCCTCTGCGGTCGAGGAAGTGGTGCGCGGGCGCCGCATGCGAAACGCCTGCCGCGCGCGCGAGCTCGCGCAGCGACACCCCGTCCGCCCCGCGCTCGGCGACGAGCTCGGCGGCGCGGGCGAGGATCACGGCCCTCAGGTCGCCGTGGTGGTAGGTGTCGCGGCTCACGCCGCGATCATACCCGCCATCTTGTCACCGACTAGATGGGTCGCCGTTGGTATCGGCCTTGGCGACGTCCAGCAGCCACGCGTACTGGAAGGCGGCTTCCTTCCAGCGCTCGTAGCGACCGCTGATGCCGCCGTGGCCGGCGTTCATCTCCGTCTTGAGCAGGACCTTCGCGGCCTCACCGGACGGGTCGGCCTGCGAGTGGCGCAGCGCGGCAACCCACTTCGCCGGTTCGACGTAGTAGACCCTGGTGTCGTTGAGAGACGTCATGGCGAGAATGGCCGGGTAGCTCTTGGCTTCGACGTTCTCGTACGGCGAGTAGGACTTCATGTAGCGGTAGACGTCGGGATCCTCCAGCGGGTTTCCCCACTCGTCCCATTCGGTGACCGTCAGCGGCAGGGACGGATCGAGGATCGTCGTCAGCGGATCGACGAAGGGCACGGCCGCCAGGATTCCGGCGAACAGGTCGGGCGCCATGTTGGCGACCGCGCCCATCAGAAGCCCTCCGGCACTGCCCCCGTAGGCGACGAGGTTCTCGGGCCGGGTGACATCGGTGCCCACCAGATGGCTTGCCACGGAGATGAAGTCGGTGAACGTGTTGCGCTTCTCGAGCAACTTGCCGTGTTCGTACCACGGCCTGCCGAGTTCACCGCCGCCGCGCACGTGCGCGACGGCGTAGATCATGCCGCGGTCGAGCAGCGACAGCCGAGCGATGGAGAACCTCGGGTCTTCGCACGACTCGTACGCGCCGTAACCGTAGAGAAGGACCGGCGCCGGATACTCCAACCCGGCACGGTGGATGATCGAGATCGGTACGCGGGCCCCGTCGGACGCGACGGCCCAGTCCCGGCGCTCGACGTAGTCCTCGGGCCGGTAGTCGCCCAGCACGGGCTGCTCGCGCAGCAGCGTGCGCTCACCCGTGTGCAGATCGAGGTCGTAGATGCGGACCGGGGTGACGAACGACGTCGCACCGATCCGCATCTTGGGAGCGCTCCAGTTCGGGTTGGCCGTGAGGCCGACCGACATCAGCTCGGAGTCGAACGAGATGTCCTCCTGCCGGCCATATCCCGCGTCGTCGACCGGCCACAGCTGGATGCGGGGCAGCGCGTCACGGCGGTAGCTGATCACCAGATGGCCCTCGAATGCGTCGACCGAGTCCAGCCGGACGTCTTCGCGGTGCCCGATCAGCGTGCGGTAGGCCGTCGGGTCGCTGACGGACGCCTCGACGAGCGTGAAGTTCTCGGCACCGTCGTTGTGCAGGATCAGGAACCGGTCCTCGCCGCCGACGACCGCGTGGTCGACGGAGTACTCGATGGAGTCTCTGCGCTCCCACACGGTGGTGAACTGCGTCTGCGGGTCGGCGGCGTCTCCGTAGCGCAGTTCGGAGGTCACCGCACTTCCGGCGGCGATGATGACGTACTTGTTGCTGCGGGTGCGTCCGACGGCGACCCAGAACCGTTCGTCCGGTTCGTGATAGACGCGCTCGGCGGGCAGTCCCGCCCCGAGCCGGTGCCGCCACACGGTGTCGGGGCGCCAGGCGTCGTCGACGGTCACGTAGTAGACGGTGGCGTTGTCCGCGGCCCACGTCGCGCCGGCGCCGATACCGGCGATCTCGTCGTCGTAGCGTTCGCCGGTGCGGAGGTTCTTGAACCGCAACGTGTATCGCTCGTCGCCCGTGACGTCCACCGAGTACGCCAGGATGTTCCCGTCCACGCTCACGGTCGCGGCGCCGAGCGAGAAGAAGTCATGCCCCTCGGCTTCGACGTTCTCGTCGAGGAGCACCTGCTCGCCCGGGATCTCGGTGTCCTCGTCGAACTGCGGTGGCGTCCAGTCATCGGGATCGGTGACCGGGCAACGGCACTGCACGCCGTACTGCTTGCCCTGGAAGCTGCGCCCGTAATACCACCAGTCGCCCCGGCGGATCGGCACCGACAGATCCGTCTCCTTGGTGCGCGCCTTGATCTCGTCGAAGATCTTCTGTCGCAGCGGAGCCAGGTCCGCCGTCACGTGGTCGGTGAAGGAGTTCTCCGCCTCGAGGTAGTCGATGACCTCGGGGCTGGACTTCTCGCGCAGCCATTCGTAGGGGTCGACGAAGACGTCGCCGTGATGTTCGCGGCGGTGGTCGACGCGTTTGGCCACCGGTGGTTTCATGCAGTCACTCCGATCCAGTCGTCGAACCGCAGACCCGAAATGCGTTCGTAGGCTTCGATGTAGCGGGCTCTGGTGGCATCGACGATGTGCGGGGGCAACGCCGGCGGCGGATCGTCGCCGTGGCGGTCCCAACCCGACTCCGCGCCGGTCAGCCAGTTGCGGACGAACTGTTTGTCGAAGCTCTGCTGCACCACGCCCTCGGTGTAGTCGTCGGCGCGCCAGTAACGCGAGGAATCCGGGGTGAACACCTCGTCGGCGAGCGTGAGCACACCGTGCGCGTCCACGCCGAACTCGAACTTCGTGTCGGCGACGATGATGCCCTTGGTCAGCGCGTGGTCGGCACCCTGGCCATAGGTCTGCAGGGTCAGGGCGCGCAGCTCGTCGGCCCGTTCGGCGCCGACGAGCCCGACGACGTCGTCGAAGGTGATGTTCACGTCGTGCTCCCCCAGCTCGGCCTTCGTCGCCGGAGTGAACAACGGCTCGGCGAACCGGCTGGCCTCGACCAGCCCGGAGGGCAGTGCGATCCCGCACACGGCGCCCGTCTTCTGGTAGTCGATCAGCCCCGAGCCGGTGAGGTACCCGCGGGCGACCGCCTCGACGGGCAGCATCTCGAGCTGATCGACCACCAAGGCCCGGCCCAGCACCTCTTCGGGGATGCGCTCGTCGTCGGGCGGACCGGCGAGGTGGTTGGGAGCGTCGAGCAGATCGAAGAAGAAGACGCTCATGGCGGTCAGCACCCGGCCCTTGTCCGGGATCTCGGACTCGAGGATGTGGTCGTAGGCAGAGATCCGATCGGTGGCCACGAACAGCAGGTGCCCGTCGTCGACACGGTAGAGCTCGCGAACCTTGCCGCTGGCCAGATGTTGATAGTCGGACAGAGCGGGGCGCATCGGGCCAGCCTATCGGTCCGCCGGAGGCCGCCTGTGTGCTGTGATCGATCGCATGAGATCGCGGTGGGTTCCCTACGCCTCCACACCTGGGCGGTTGCTGTCGCAGCTGTTCAGCGACATCGTCGTCGTCCTGTGGACGGCCGTGTGGGTGTTCGTCGGAATGGCGGTGCATTCGGCGGTGGCCACCGTCGCCGAATTCGGCTACCGGGTCGAGAGCGGCGCCAACGGGGTCGCCGGCAACCTCGACTCGGCGGGCAACAGCGCCGGCAACGTGCCGCTGATCGGCGACGACTTGGCCAAGCCGCTCAGCGCCGCGGGCGATGCGGCGCGGGAGATCGCCGGGGCCGGTCAGTCACTGGGGGTGACAGCGGGATGGCTGGCGTGGCTGCTGGCTCTCGCGGTGGCCGCGCCGCCGATCCTGGCGCTGATGATGCCGTGGCTGTTCCTGCGGGTGCGGTACTTCCGGCGCAAGTGGACTGCGGTGACGCTGGCGTCGACGTCGGCCGGCGAGCAACTCCTGGCGCTGCGGGCGCTGGCGAACAGACCGCTGCCCAAACTCGCGGCGATCCACGCCGACCCGGTCGGAGCCTGGCGCAACCAGGATCCGGTCGCCATCCGCGGACTGGCCGCGCTGGAGTTGAGGGCGTCGGGAATCCGCGCGGCGAACCTCTGGCGCGCGGGTTAGCGCAACAGTCTCTTCAGCGTCGTCCCGAACGGGTGGCGCGCGGTCAGCGAGCCGAACCGCACCCTGCCGGTGACCACGACGTGGAGGCGCTGCGACGCCGGGCTGCTCGGCACCTTGACCGTGGTGGACGCGCCGAAGTCGGCGACGCCGTCGAGGTCGGCGGTGGCGCCGTCGGGCAGGATCAACTCGACGGAGCCGAAGTAGTCGTCGATCTCGATGTGCACCACCGGCCCTGTCAGCGCCGCGGTCGTGAAATCGAGCGTCGTCGAGCACATCCGGGTGACCAGCCGCAGCCGGGGCGGCACCGTCCACCAGCCCTTGCGGGTGATGCTCGACATCCAGCTGCGCACGACCTCGGGCTCGGCCGGCGCCGGTTGACGACGCACGTGCGGGAGGTCGGCGATCACCGTGTCCAGTTCCCGGCGCGTGCGCGCGGCCAGCACGACGTCCACCCGCTCGGTGTACTCGTCGAGCGTCAGCATGCCCTGGCCGACGGCCTGCTCGAGAATCTGCGTCACCGCGGCGCGGTCGGCGTCCGACGCCCTGATCTCGGGTTGTCCGGTGTCCATGTGGATCGAGCTTATGCCGAGGCCTCACGTCGAGAGTTCGACCACCAGTGTCCGATCGTGCGGGCCAGCACGCCGCTGGCCAGGCTCAACCAACCGAGCAGCGCGACCCAGCAGAACGCCCACGAGACCGCGCGCAGCGGGGACCACCCCGTCTCGGTCGCCAGTGCTTGCGTGGCCACGGAGTACATGCCGAGCGGAAACACCATCGCCCACCACCACGCGCCCGCGCCCAGCGCCGCGAGCCGTCTGAGGTGGCGCAGCGCGATGAACATCAGCACCGGTATCCAGCCGGTGGCCACCGCCCATGTCCCCGCGGTGACCCACCGGATGTCGGCGGCCGCCCAGCCCTGCGTGTGGTGATGGATGTGCGCGCCGGCCAGGGTGGCGATTGCCAAGGCGCCCATCAAGATCCACGCATCCGGCGGCACGAGCACCGAGACGTCGGCCTCGTGCCACACCCGCCACCCGATCAGACTCGTCATCAGCACGTAGAAGCCGATGGCCACCGTCCAGAAGGCGACTGCCTGCACCACCATTCGTTGCTCGGCGAGCAGGATAGCGACGCCGGACGTCGCGACCGATGCCAATTCCCATCCCCCGCGCGCCTGGTCCCGCAGGTCCGCGCCCCCGCAGCGCCACATCTGACGCGCCGCGATCGGCACGAGCGCGAGCCATGCCGCCAGTGCCGCGACGGTCAGCGTCCCGACCGCGATGCGGTGGCCGGCCAGCCGCGTCGCCAGGACGGCGTTGGCCGCGACGAAGGTGAACAGCGGCAGCACGACGCCGAGATCCCGCAGTCGCCAACGGTGTCTGCGCCAGGCGATGGCCACCGCGAGGATCAGCACGGGCAACAGTCCTGCGACCAGCACCAGCAGGATGTCACCGAGCCCGCGGAAACCGTGCCCGGCAACCGCGACCGACACGATGCCGGTCGCCATGACGGCGGCGAATGCGTCGGGCCTCACGCCGATGGTTCGACCACCAGGTGCCTGATGCCGGTGTGGCGGTTGCTGCGCGTCCACTCCACGGGTTCGGCGAGGCGGACCGAGGAGTACCGGCTCAGCAGTTCCTCGAAGATCACCCGCAGCTCGAGCCGGGCCAGGTTCGCACCGAGGCAGTAGTGCACGCCGTGGCCGAAGCCCATGTGCGGGTTCGGTTTACGTCGGATGTCGAAGCGGTCGGGTGCATCGAACACCGCGGCGTCGCGGTTGGCCGAGCCCTCCCACACCAGCACCTTCTGACCCGGTTCGACCTCGTGGCCGCCCAAGGAGGCCGCACGGGTCGCGGTGCGTCGCTTCGACGGTGACGGCGAGGTCCAGCGCACCATCTCCTCGATGGCTGTCGGCAGCAGACCGGGGTCGGCGCGCAATTCCCGGTAGGCGTCGGGATTCTCGATCAGCGCGAGCAGCCCGCCCGCGATCGCGTTGCGCGTCGTCTCGGCGCCCGCACTGAACAGCAGGTTGAAGAACAGGTAGCTCTCGATGTCCGACAGCTCCGGGTCCCCGGAGTTCACCACCACGGAGAGCATGTCGTCGCTGGGCGCCACCTTCTTGGCGGCGATCAACTCCTGGCCGTAGGTGAACATCCGCGAGCCTGCCTCTTCGACGGACAGGCGGGAGATCGACGCGCTGCGCGACCCGCCGAAGTCGAAACTCGGCTCGATCGCCTCGAACAGCCAGTGCCGTTCGGATTCCGGCACTCCCAGCAGGATGCAGATCATCTGCATCGGCACCTCGGCGGCGATGTCGGTGAGGAAATCAAAGGGCTCGCCACGGGGCACGTCGTCGAGCAGCCGCCGCGCTCTGACGCGCAGATCGTCCTCGACGCGGCGGATCATCCGGGGTGTCAGGCCCGAGCTGACGAGTCGGCGCACCGCAGCGTGGCGGGGATCGTCCATCATGTTCAGCAGCTGCCCCGCGATCGACAGGTCCTGCAGCAGCGTGCCGCCGAAGGGCCGGTCCCCGCCGGTCACCGACGAGTAGGTGTCCGGATCCCGCAGCACGGCAAGGGTGTCGGCGTGCGTGGCGACCGACCAGAAGCCTTCCCCGTCGGGAGTGTTCTCGGTGGGATCGTGCCAGTACACCGGCGCCTGCTCGCGATGCAGCGCGAACAGGTGATGCGGGAAACCGTCGGCGAAGTTGTCCAGATCGGTGAAGTCGATCCGGGACAGCTCGACGGTGCGGGTCACAGGATCGCGCCCGAGGTGTACTTGGCGGCCTCGGGGTAACGGCTGATCACGTCGTCGACGGCGGCCACCACGCGGTCGACCTGGTCGCCCGCGGCGCCGGTGAACGCCTGCTTGTCGGCCAGTGCCGCATCGAGTGCGGCGCGGTCCAGCGGCAGCCGGTGGTCGGCGGCCAGCCGGTCCAGAAGGTCGGGTTCGGCGCCGCGCTCGCGCATCGCGAGGGCCACGGCCACGGCGTGTTCCTTGATGACCTCGTGCGCGGTCTCCCTGCCCACGCCCGCACGCACCGCGGCGATGAGGATGCGGGTGGTCGCCAGGAACGGCAGGTAGCGGTCGAGCTCCCGCTGGATCACCGCGGGATAGGCGCCGAACTCGTCGAGCACCGTCAGGAACGTCTCGGTCTGACCGTCGAGCGCGAAGAACGCGTCGGGCAGCGCGACGCGACGCACCACCGAGCAGAACACGTCACCCTCGTTCCACTGCGCGCCCGCCAATTCGGCTGCCATCGAGGCGTATCCGCGCAGCACGACCTGCAGCCCGTTGACTCGTTCGCAGCTGCGGGTGTTCATCTTGTGCGGCATCGCCGACGATCCGACCTGCCCGGGCGCGAAGCCCTCGGTGACGAGTTCGTGGCCGGCCATCAACCGGATGGTGTGCGCCATCGACGACGGTCCGGCCCCGAGTTGCACCAGTGCGGAGACCACGTCGTGGTCCAGCGAGCGCGGGTAGACCTGCCCGACGCTGGTGAGCATCTCGGTGAAACCGAGGAACTGCGCGACCCGGCGTTCGAGCTCGGCCAGGCGCTCGGTGTCGCCGTCGAACAGGTCGAGCATGTCCTGGGCCGTGCCCATCGGGCCCTTGATGCCCCGCAGCGGGTAGCGCGCGATGAGCTCCTGCACCCGCTGCAGCGCGACCAGCATCTCCTGGGCGGCCGACGCGAATCGCTTGCCGAGGGTGGTGGCCTGCGCGGCGACGTTGTGGCTGCGGCCGGCCATCACCAGGTCGCGGTAGAGCACCGCGCGCTCGGCCAGCCGCGCGACGACCGCCACACCGTGGGCGTGGACCAGCTCCAGAGACCGGCGGATCTGCAGCTGTTCGACGTTCTCGGTCAGGTCGCGGCTGGTCATGCCCTTGTGCACGTGCTCGTAGCCGGCCAGGGCGTTGAACTCCTCGATGCGGGCTTTGACGTCGTGGCGGGTCACCCGCTCCCGCGCGGCGATGGAGTCGAGGTCGACGTTGTCGAGGACGCGCTCGTAGTCGGCGACGACGCCCTCGGGCACGTCGACCCCGAGTTCCGCCTGGGCCCGCAGCACGGCGAGCCACAACCGGCGCTCGGCGACGATCTTGGCCTCGGGTGACCAGATGGCCACCATCTCCTCGCTGGCGTAGCGGTTGGCCAGGACGTTCGGGATGCTCACGGGCCAATAGCTTACGAGCGCCGTCGCCGGGTCGGCGATCGAGCGCCGTCGCCGGGTCGGCGATCGAGCGCCGTCGGCGGGCCGGCGATCGTGCGCCGTCGGCGGGCCGACGATCGTGCGCCGTCGGCGGGCCGACGATCGTGCGCCGTCGGCGGGCCGACGATCGTGCACAGTAGACGCCATGTACTTCGTCGGTCTGGATCTGGCATGGGGCCAGCGCAAGCCCACCGGAGTCGCGGTCATCGACGATGCCGGCCGGTTGGTGACGGTCACGGCCGCCACCGATGACCCCAGCATCGTGGCCGCGGTACAGCCCTATGTGCAGGGCGAGTGCGTGGTGGGCATCGACGCCCCGATCATCGTGCGTAACGCGGCCGGCCAGCGACCCGCCGAGCGCGCGCTCAACGCCGACTTCGCGCGCTTCCAGGCCGGTACGCACCCGTCGAACACCGGCAAGCCCGAATTCGCCGACGGAACGCGGGCCGGACGCCTCGCCGAGACCCTCCAACTCGACATCGATCCGCACGCGGCCGCACCGCGGCGCGCGGTGGAGGTGTATCCGCACGCCGCGTCGGTGGCATTGTTCCGGCTCGGCCGCACGTTGAAGTACAAGGCCAAGCCGGGCCGTGGCGTCGCGCAACTGCGGGCGGAGCTGCTCCGGCTGATGGACCACGTCGAAGGGCTCGGCACGGCTGAGCCACCCCTGCGCGTGGAGGGTTGCGCCGATTGGGCCCCGCTGCGGGCGATGGCCGAAAACGCGGAGCGCAAAAGCGATCTGCGAAGGGTCGAGGATCCCGTCGACGCGGTGGTGTGCGCCTACGTGGCAATGTATCTGGCAAGGCGCCCGCACGACGTGACGTTCTACGGGGACGCCGACACCGGCTATATCGTCACGCCGACGCTGCCGACCGACCTGCGGCCGGCCCCGCCCGAGCCGACCCCTGGCGCAGTGCACGACGCCGTCACCGCCTACGCCGAGCGGCGGCCGCTGCTGCAGCAGTCGACGGAGCGGTATCTGTCGGCGGTCACCGGACTCCTCGACGACGCCGGCATCAACTACGTCAGCGTCACCGCGCGGACGAAGACGGTGGAGTCGTTCGCGGCGAAGGCCGACCGCCAGGTCGACGGGCGACGGCTGTACACCGATCCGCTCTCGGAGATCACCGACCAGATCGGGCTGAGGGTCATCACCTACCTGCGCGACGACGTCGACGCCGTCGCCAATCTGCTGGCTGAGGAGATGCGGCTGCTCGACGACAGGGACATGGGCGTCGAAACGGCCAGCGAGGGCCGGTGGGGATACGCGAGCCGGCATCTGCTGCTCGCGGTCGAGGGCGAACAGCAGCCGGCTTCGGTGCAGGTGCGGACGATCCTGCAGCACGCCTGGGCGGAATTCGAACACGACATCCGGTACAAGGGCTCCGTTCCCGAAGAGGACGCACCGGACCTGGACCGGCGCTTCACGCTGGCGGCGGGATTGCTGGAGCTGGCGGACCGGGAGTTCTCGGCGATCCGCGAGCGGCTCCGCTCGGCCACGCCTGCCGAGTCCACACCGCAGCCGACCAGCGACCCCAGGATCCCGACGCCGGTGCTGGCCACCTACCTGGCCAACCGCTTCCCGGATGCGGGGTGGTCGCGGACCGACCACTACTCGTGGATCGCCGGGCTGATGCTCGACCTCGGGATCGACTCCATCGACAAGGTGGACGCTGTTCTCCAGGGCATCGACACCGATGCGGTGAACACAGCGATGGACTACCGCTTCCCGCCCGGTGCGGTGCGCCGGCTCGACGACGCTCTGCTCGCGGTGTACGGGCGCCGCTACATCGACCTCGACGGCAACGCCCATCGGACCACCTTGCTGCACAACCGATTTGTGCGACTCCGCGACGCCGGCATCCCCTAGTGTGAAGCCAGATCGAGAAAACGGCGGCGAACTCGATCTGAGTGCACACCACAGACTCAGCCCGCGGCGCTGTGCTGAGTCAACGCCGAAACCTGGTCGAGAAACGCTGATGCCGTCCCGGGGTCCTCGCGGCGCTGCCAGCCGAATGTCGTCGGACGCTGGGCGCGGTCGTGCCAGAAGTGCCCGGGGCCGGAGTCCGGGCGGACCGCGACCAACCAGACGGCGGTGTCGGCGCCATCGGCGGGGCTGCGCAGCAGCGGTCTGGTCAGGCGACGAAAGCCCGGCAGTGCCTCGGCGACTCCGGGCGTCTCGACCCAGCCGGGATGGGTGCTGTAGACGCGAATACCGGTGCCGGCCAACCGCTGCGCCCACGCCTCGGCGAGCACCACCTGCATCCGCTTGGTGCGCGCGTAGACGCGGACGCCGTCGTAGGGACCGTCGCGGGATTCGAATTCCTCGGCGCTCCAACGCTTCAACGGTGCGGTGTACATGCCGCCAGAGGACATGAACACCACCGCGGACCCGCCGGCGTTGCGCAGCGGCTCCAGGAGACGCTCGGTCATCACGTGCGGACCGAGCACGTGGCAGGCCAGCTGGGTCTCGTGGCCCTGCGCGGTCTCGGCGCGCACTTTGGGCATCAGGCCCGCGTTGTGAACCAGACCGTGCAGGGTCTCGACACGTCCGGACAGGTCATCCGTCCACGCGCGGACCGCGTCGAGATCCGAGACGTCGCAGACTTCCTCGACGATCTCCGCGCCAGACACCGAGCTGCGGACCGCACCGGCAATTCGCCGGACCTTGGCTCGATCCCGGCCCAGCAGATGCACCGTCGCGCCGAGCTGCGCGAAGGAGGCGACCATCGCCTCCCCGATGCCTGCGGTAGCCCCGGTGACCACGACTCGTTTGCCTGCCATGGCGTTCGGCGCCGGATCGGCGGGCCACCAGAGCCGACGCACGGTCGAGCCGATCTTCGTATAACCGAGGACGACCGAGCGGTCCAGCGCGACGTCTGCGAGGGCCCGCAACGGGTCGGCGAGGCTCATGCCATCAACCTAGCCCGGCACTGTCGGCGACAGACTCCGTTCGTTGACGGGAGCGAGGACGTCGATGACGTCGATCAGCGTGGCCCTGGCGGTGGCGCGCGGGCCGTCACCGTCGCCGACCAACGCGGCGACCACCGCGCCGTCGACCGCGCACACCAACGCGGTGAGCAGGTCGGCGCGCACCGATCGGCCGGAGCGCTCGACGACCTCGACGACGGCGTCGGTGCGCTGTTTGAGGATGCGGCGCTGGATGTCGCGCAGACCGGGTTGGCGGGCGCAGGCGACGTAGCGCTCGTACCGCGAGATCAGCTGTTCGGTGGCCCGCTCCGGGCTGTCACCGACGAGCAGATCGACCAGGATGTCGGCGGTCGACTCGGCGCCGCGACGCCGGCGCGACAACGCCGACACCCGGTCTTGAAGTTGCTGTGTCTCACGCAATCCGACATGTTCCACGGCTTTGGCGATCAGGTCGTCCAGCGAAGAAAAATAGTAGGTCGTCGACGCCAGCGGCAGCCCGGCGCGACGCGCGACGGCACGGTGTCGCACGGCGTCGAACCCGCCCTCGCACAGCAGGTCGGCAGCGGCACTGACCAGCGCATACCGTCGCCGTTCTCCCTTGGGAGTGACTGCTGCCGTCACCTCTAGCATCGTGCCAGTCGCGGCAGCCCGGCATCGGGCTTTCGGCAATTCGCCGGGCTTTACCCAGGCCCGGACCCGACGAAGCCCCGCCGCCGCCGATGGCATGATGGCGCGCATGCCGACGATCAGCCGCCGGGAAGTCCTCGCACTCGGTTTCCGAGCGAGCGTGGTGACCGCCGCAGCAGCCACCGCAGTATCCGCCTCGCGAGCCGCACTGGCCACAGCGGCACCGCCGGCAACATCGGCCGCAGCCCCGACCTACGCGACGGGATCCTTCGTCTCGGCGGCTCGCGGTGGCGTCCCGACGAACTGGATCATCGCGCGCCCACCGGGGCAGAGCGTGCCGTTGCGGCCCGTGATCCTGCTGCACGGCAAAGACTCCAACGCACAGACGGTGATGTCGATGGGCGCCGAGCGGTTCCTGGCCGACGCCGTGGCCGCCGGGCTTCCCCCGTTCGCGCTGGCCGCTGTGGACGGTGGCAACGGGTACTGGCATCGACGCGCCTCCGGAGACGATCCGGGCGCGATGGTGCTCGACGAATTCCTGCCGCTCCTGGGTGAGCAGGGACTCGACACGTCGAGGGTCGGGTTCCTCGGCTGGTCGATGGGCGGGTACGGCGCCATGCTGCTGGGAGCTCGCCTGGGCGCCCCGCGCACGGCGGCGATCGTCGCCGTCAGCCCCGCGCTGTGGACGTCGCCGGGCGCGGCGGCACCCGGCGCTTTCGACGGCGCCGACGACTACAACGCCAACAGCGTGTGGGGGCTGGCCGGGCTCAACGGCATACCCCTTCGTATCGACTGCGGCTACGACGACCCGTTCTACTCGGCGACGAAGCAGTTCATCGCCCAATTGCCCACCCCGCCGGCCGGCGGCTTCTCCCCCGGCGGGCACAATCCGGCGTTCTGGTCCTCGCAGCTGACCGCCGAATTGAGCTGGGCCGCTCCGCTTCTCGCCTAGAGCGAGATCTTGCCCTCGGCCGCGGCCTGGCCGATATCTGTGCGAAAGTGGCTGCCCGGCAGGCGAATCGATTCAAGTGTGGCGTACGCGGCGGCGCGCGCGGCTGCGAGATCGGCACCGGTGCCCACGACCGACAGCACCCGTCCCCCTGAGGACACCAGCGCGCCGTCGTCCCGGCGCGCGGTGCCCGCGTGCAGGACACCGTCCCGGTCGGCACCGTGGATCACGTCGCCGACCCTGGGCCGGCCCGGATAGTTCTCCGCGGCCACGACGACGGTGACCGCCGAGCCGTCGCGCCACCGCAGCGGCGGGTGGCCGGCCAGCTCACCGGTGGCCGCGGCGCGCAGCAGTTGGCCGAGTGGCGATTCCAGCAACGCGAGCACCGCCTGGGTCTCGGGATCGCCGAAACGGCAGTTGAATTCGATGACGGCCGGGCCTCTGGAGGTGATCGCCAGCCCGGCATAGAGCAAGCCCGAGAACGCGCTGCCTCGCTTGACCAGTTCCGCGGCAACAGGTTTCACGATCTCGTCGACGATGCGGCGCGTGACCTCGTCCGGCAGCCACGACAGCGGCGTGTAGGCGCCCATGCCGCCGGTGTTGGGTCCGGTGTCGCCGTCGCCGACCCGTTTGAAGTCCTGGGCCGGAAGCAGCGGCACCACGGTCTCCCCGTCCACCACACAGAACAGCGACACCTCCGGACCGTCGAGGAACGACTCGAGCAGTACCGGATGGCCGGCTTCCAGCAGCCCGGCCGCATGCGCGCGGGCGGTGTCGCGATCGGCGGTGACCACCACCCCCTTGCCCGCCGCCAGTCCGTCGTCCTTGACCACCCAGGCGGAATCACCCGACGCGGGGCCGAAGCGGTCGAGCGCTGCGTCGAGGTGAGCGGGGTTGTCGACGATCTCGCTGGCCGCGGTGCGCACACCCGCCGCGGTCATGACGTCTTTGGCGAACGACTTCGAACCTTCGATGCGCGCGGCGTCCTTGGTGGGCCCGAAGCAGGCGATGCCGGCTGCGCGCACGGCGTCGGCGACCCCGAGCACCAACGGCACTTCCGGACCGATGACGACGAGGTCGGCCCCGATGCGTCGCGCCAGGGCGGTGACCGCCTCCCCGGAGGTGACGTCGACGTCGTACTGGTCGGCCACGGCCGCGGTGCCGGCGTTGCCGGGTGCCACCGACAGCCCGTCGACCTGCGGGTCTCGGCGCAGCGCCAGCAGCAGCGCGTGTTCACGGGCTCCGGATCCGATCACCAGGACGTGCACAGCTGCCCACCCTAATCGCACCTCGTCGGCCATACACCCTGATGCGGGAGTGTATGGTCGAGGAAAGTGCTTCACGTCACATCAGGAGTCAACCGACATGACCACGACCGATACCGGGCCGCAGAGCTGCCCGTTCCTGCCCTCCGGCTACGACTTCACCGATCCCGACGTGCTGCTCGCCGGCATTCCGGTCGCCGAGTTCGCCCAGTTGCGCAAGACCGCGCCGGTGTGGTGGAACGCCCAGGCGGAGTCGATCTTCGACGACGGCGGCTACTGGGTGATCTCACGCCACGAGGACATCAAGTCGATCTCCCGCAACAGCGCTGCGTGGTCGACGAACGCCAACGGCGCGGTGATGCGGCTGCCCGACGGCGTGACCGCCGAGCAACTCGACCTGACCAAGGCCCTGCTGATCAACCACGACGCGCCCGAGCACACCCGCCTCCGCAAGATCATTTCGCGGCTGTTCACCCCGAGGGCGATCGCGGGGATGGAGGAGAAGCTCGCCGTCTCCGCCCGCGAGATCGTCCGCACCGCCGCGGAGAAAGACACCGGCAATTTCGTCCAGGACGTCGCGATGCTGCTTCCGCTGCAGGCGATCGCGGACCTCATCGGTGTGCCCGAAGCCGATCGGGGCAAGTTGTTCGGTTGGACCAACGCCATCATGAACACCGACGACCCCGAATTCGACTCCGACCCGACCACCGCCAACGCCGAGTTGATGGGCTACGCCTACACCATGGCCGAACAGCGGCGCCGGTGCCCGGCCGACGACATCGTCACGCGTCTCATCCAGGCGGACATCGACGGCGAAGCGCTGGGGGACGTCGAGTTCGCGTTCTTCGTCATCCTGCTCGCGGTGGCCGGCAACGAGACCACGCGCAACGCGATGACGCACGGCATGAACGCGTTCTTCGACAACCCCGACCAGTGGGAGCTGTTCCGGCGCGAGCGACCCGAGACGGCCGTCGACGAGATCATCCGCTGGGCGACGCCGGTGCACTGCTTCCAGCGCACCGCGCTGGAGGACGTCGAACTCGGCGGCGTGACGATCGCCAAGGGCCAGCGGGCCGGCCTGTTCTACAGCTCCGCGAACTTCGACGAAGACGTCTTCGACCGCCCGTTCGCGTTCGACATCCTGCGGAACCCGAACCCGCATCTGGCTTTCGGGGGCAATGGCGCGCACTTCTGCATCGGAGCGAACCTCGCCCGCATGGAGATCAAGCTGATGTTCGACGAGATCGCCGATCAGATCCCCGACATCTCGAAGCTCGCCGAACCGCAACGGCTGCGCTCGGGGTGGATCAACGGCGTCAAGGACCTGCAGGTCTCATACCACTAGCCCCCGCCGGGGTGTCCTACAGTTCCTTCGTGCGCACCCACGGTTGGTCTGGAGCCAAACCCGCCTCGGACGAAGAGGCGATCGCCCGGATCCTGGCTGCCGCGGGCAAGGCGATCGAGGACCACGGTGCGGACTTCTCGATCTCCGACGTCGCGCGCACCGTCGGCGTCACCCGCCAGACCGTCTACCGCTACTTCTCCAGCACCGAGGCGCTGCTGGTCGCCGCGGCGGTCCACGCCGTCGACGGCTTCCTCGACCGGTTGACCGCGCACATGGCCGGGGTCTCCGATCCGGCCGAAGCGGTCACCGAAGCGGTCGCGACGGCACTCGAGTGGCTGCCCCGCGAGAAGTACATCGGGCTGATCATGGTGCCCGGCGGCTCCAAGCACGTCGAGTCCGTCACCTCCGACGTGGCGCTGCGGTTCGCCCGGACCATGGTGGACCGGCTCGACGTCGACTGGGCGGCAGCAGGATTCGGCGATGACGATCTCGACGAACTCGCCGAGCACCTGCTGCGCATCATCCAGTCGTTCGTCGTCGACCCGGGCCGCCCGCCACGGCACGGCGCGGCGCTGCGCGCCTATCTACGGCGGTGGGTGGGCAACGCCCTCGTCACACGACGGTGAGCGGCAACGACCGACGGTTCTCGAACTCGAACGTCGATCCCCCGCTGAACTTCACCACCGCGACCTCGGGGAGTTCCTCGGCGGCGCTGTCGGTCTCGAACACCCGGGCCGTCCAATCGGTGTCGCTGCCCGTCACCTCGACGTCCAGGTGCGGATCGACGGCTCGGACGACCGCCTGCAGCGGCCGCCGTTCCGCCGGGCCCGTGAGCGCGACCCAGGCCCCGTCCTCGTGGGCCGGGCAACGCCGCACGTCGACGGTGTCGGGTCCGAAGTCCGCGCAGACGTAGGCGGCGGGGTTGAACATCGGGTGCAGTTCGAGCGTCTTCACGGCACCCTCGACGCCGCCGGGCAGCTTCAGCGCTGCGTGAATCCGCTCGGCGGCCACCCCGGCCACCCCGGTGAGCTGCTTGACGCAGATGCCCTTGGCGAGTTCGACGTTCGCGCCGGCGCGGGCGCCGACGGCCAGCACGTAGGACAGGTTGACCAGGTGCATCTGCAGGCAGACCTCGTCGGCCATGCGCACCAGCGCCGAGTGCGAGAACGCTGCGAAGTCGAAGTCGGAGAGCAGTTCTCCGGCGTAATCGCTCTGCCCCTCGTCGGCGGTGTCGATCGGATCCAGCTCCGTGCGCGCGGCCTGCGTCCGGGCGATCACCTCCAGCGCGGGGTGATCCTCCACCTCGGGGTAGGACTCGTCGATGATCACCGTCCACGCGCAGTGCGGATGGCGGTCGGCCGGCACCCGCGGCGGACGATGGATCGGGCGGATCTGCGCCCTGCGGTTGGTGGCCACGGCCGTCGCGTCGAACGTCGGATCCTCGATGTCGTGGCACATTCCGCGGACGTATTCCTCGCCCATCGGTTCCACGTCGAGCAGGGCTCCGCAGTGGTCGAGGTGGAACTCGCCGTGCCAGCGGTCGTGGACGGTGTAGCGGAAGTCCATGAACTGTGGCGGCGCGCCGATGTCGAGCTGGAGTCCCTTGAAGATCGTGACGACGTCGGTGCCCTCGTAGCGCAGCGCCTTCTGCATTCGCCGGGTATAGATCGGGCTGGCACCCATCCACTCCTCGATGGCGACCTGCAGCATCTCCTCGCGGCCGAAGTTGCTGATCACCCAGGCCATTCCGGAACGATCGATCAGCTGCCCGATGAGCAGCAGCTCGGGAACCAGAACGACGAGCTGGTCGCGCGACAGGGCGGCGTACCTACTGGTCATCGAGGCTGCTCCCGGAATGCATCTTCAACGCCGAGTTGACATTGCCCTTTTTGTCTTCGCCTTCGCCCTTCTCGGCGGCCTTCCGCCGCTGCTTGGCCACCTTGGTGACCACACCGTCGAGCTTGGACCCCAGCGGGAACCCGAGGTAGTGCGTCAGGAAGATCGCCATCTCCTTCAGCTCGTCCTCGGTGAGCTCACCGTTGGCGAGCGCCGCGTTGGCCTGGATCTCGGCCAGATCCGAGATGCCCAGTGCCGTGACGACGGTCAGGGTCATGATCCGCTTGTCGCGCATCGACAGCCCCGGCCGCGTCCAGATCGTGCCGAAGAGATGATCGGCCGTCAGCGCGAAGTAGTCGCCCGGCATGTCGGGCATCTCCCAGCCGTAAACCTCGTTCATCTTCTCGAGGCCCTTGCGGCGCAGCTCGTCCATCCGGCTCATTCCTTCGCAGTCGACGATGTATGGGGCACACCGAGTCCGGCGGCCAGGTTCTTCAGCGCGATCTCGGCCAGCGGCAGCTCCACCCCGGTCTCCTCCCCCAGGGCCAGCGCCAGGCTGAGATCCTTCTCGCCGAGCCCGCGGGCATGCGTGAACGACTGGTAGAGGAAGTTGTCCGGCTCGAGCACCGACATGTCGTCGCGCACCATGATCGCCCCGGGCCCGCTGGTCAACGCGTCGGTGTGGCGCACCACCCGGCCCAGCTGCTGGAGACTGATGCCGCCGGCCTCGGCGAGCTTCATCGCCTCGCACGCCGCCGCATAGCCGACGAACGTCAGCATGTTGCGCGCCAGCTTCATTCGGGTTCCGGCACCCGGCTCTCCGGCATGGATCACCATCGAGGCGAACTGCTTGAACGCAGGTTTGACGCGCTCGTACACCTCACGGTCGGCGCCGACCATCACCGCGAGCTCGCCGTTGGCCGCCGCCGCCCCGCCGCCGGACACCGGCGCATCGACGATGTGAATGTCTCTGGGCCGCAACTGATCGGCGAGTTCGACAGCCGTCTCCGGCCGGATGGTCGAGTGGATGGCGATGACCGTCCCCGGCTTGGCGTGCTCGGCGAGTTCGCTGACCACCTCGCGCACCTGTTCGTCGTTGAGCACCGTGACACTGATGATGCCGGCGGCCGCCACGTCGGCGACGCTGTCGGCCAGAGCGGCGCCCAGTTCGGCCAGCGGCGTCATCGCCTCGGTTCGCACGTCGAAAACCGTGAGCCCGCCGGGCCATTCGACGAGCCGCTTGGCCATCGGCGCGCCCATGTTGCCGAGCCCGATGTACCCGAACCTCACTTCCTCGTTCATCTGTGCCCTCTGTTCTTCGCGCAAGCGCTCATCCGTGCTCTCTGTTCTTCGCGCAAGCGCTCATCCGTGCTCTCTGTTCTTCGCGCAAGCGCTCATCCGTGCTCTCTGTTCTTCGCGCAAGCGCTCATCACCGAATGATCTGTCCGCCGTCGACATTGAAGATCTGGCCGGTGATCCACTTGGCCTGGTCGGACAGCAGGAACAGCAACATTCCGACGAGGTCCTCGGGTTCGCCCATCCGCGACAACGGGATTCCCTTGACGATGTCGGCCACCATCTCCTGCGGGGTGGTGGTCCGGTTGGCCTCGGTGTCGATCGGGCCGGGCGCGATGGCGTTGATCCGGATGTTCTGCCCGCCGAGCTCGGTGGCCAGCTGCTGGGTCAGGCCGTTGATGCCCACTTTGGCCAGGCCGTAGAAGTTCGAGTACAGCCACGCCGCGGTGGAGGACTGGTTGACGATCGCGCCGCCGCCCCGCTTGGCCATCTTGCGGTAGACCGCGCGGGTGCAGATCAGCGCACCGTCGAGGTTCACGCTCATGAACTTCTTGTAGTAGTCCCAGTCCACGGTGATCAGGAAGTCGAGCTTCATGCCGCCGAAGATCGCCGCGTTGTTGACCAGGTAGTCGATGCCGCCGAACTCCGACAGTGTCTGCGCGGCCATCTCTTTGGCGGAGTCGGGATCGCTCACGTCGACCCGCACCGCGAGCGCGTTGCCGCCTTCACCCTTGATACCGTCGGCGACCTTCTGCGCACCGTCGTTGTTGATGTCGGCGACGACGACGGCCGCGCCTTCCCGGGCAAGGGCCTCGGCGTAGGCCTGACCGATGCCGCCGCCGGCGCCGGTGACGATCGCCACCTTCTCCTTGAACTGATCCCCATACAGACCCATGCGGCCCACTCCTTATTTCGCTGCCGTCGCGATCGCCTTGATCTCGAGGTACTCCTCGAAACCCGCCAGTCCCATCTCCCGGCCGATGCCGGACTGCTTGTAGCCGCCGAAGGGCATGTCCGCGGAGTACCAGACGCCGCCGTTGACGTTCACCGTGCCGACGCGCAGGCGCGCGGCGATGCCCGCTGCGCGGTCCTCGTCGGCGGAGAACACCGTGCCCGAAAGGCCGTACGGCGAGTCGTTCGCGATCCGCACGGCGTCGTCGTCGCCGTCGTGGGCGATGACCGTCAGCACCGGGCCGAAGATCTCCTCACGGGCCACGGTCGCGTTGTTGTCCAGGCCGGCGATGACGGTCGGCTCGATGAAGAACCCGGTGTCGCGATCGGCGGGACGCCCGCCGCCACAGGCGAACGTGCCGCCCTGCGCGGTGGCGGAATCCAGGTAGCCCTGCACGCGGTCACGCTGGCGTTCCGAGATCAGCGGACCGCAGATCGTGCCGGCATCGGTCGGATCGCCGGGCTTGAGCCCGCCCATGGTGGCCGCGGCGGCCTCGACCGCCTCGTCGTAGCGGTTGCGCGGCACCACCAGACGCGTGGTGATCGCGCACCCCTGCCCGGCATGCATGGAGGCGGTGAACGCCGACATCGCGCAGGCACCGGCCAGGTCGGCGTCGTCGAGGACGAGAAACGCCGACTTTCCGCCCAATTCGAGGAAGACCTTCTTCAGCGTCACCGAACCGTCGGCCATCACGGCGCGGCCCGTGTTCGTCGACCCGGTGAACGACACCATGTCCACGCGGGGGTCTCTCGACAGCAGGGCGCCGACGCCGTGGTCACTCGAGGTGACGATGTTGATGACGCCCGCGGGGAAGTCCGTGTGCTCGGTGATCAGCTCACCGAGCACCGCAGCAGCCCACGGAGTGTCCGGAGCGGGCTTGAGCACCAACGTGTTCCCGGCCGCGAGCGCCGGTCCGATCTTGGCCAGGTTGATCTGGTGCGGGAAATTCCACGGTGTGATGGCACCGACGACGCCGACGGCTTCGCGGGCGATCGTGCGGTGGGTCTTGATGCCCATCGGCGAGGCGATGCCCAGATCGGTCGTCCACTGGTAGGACTCCGCGGTGTCGGCACAGAAGCTGAGGTCCTCGACCGGCCCTTCCAGCTGCGCAGCCGACGTCAGCATCCGCGGCGCGCCGACTTCGGCGATGGTCAGCTCCCGCAACTCCTCGATGTGGTCGCGCATGGCCTGCTGCAACTGCCGGAGGCACCGCACGCGCAGCTCGGTGTCGGTCGACCAACCGGTCTCGTCGAAAGCGCGGCGCGCGGCTCCGATCGCCGAGGTCATGTCGTCGGCGGTCGCGTCCGCCGCGACCCCCAGCGTCTCCTCGGTGGCGGGATTGATGGTGGGGAAGGTTCCCGAGCTGCCTGCGACGAGCTTGCCGTCGATGAGCAACCGGCTCTCGCGGTCAGCCAGCAGCACCATCCGATCTCCTGTCTCCGGTTTGATGGACATGTGTCCGACTTCCTTCCCTCGAACCATAGTCCCACGCCACTCGGACAGGCAAGGATGACCCGCTCATCAGTGGTGTTACCGCAGCTAGACCGAAGTTAACGGCAGCGTCTTGCCTGCCGCCCGCCGTTTCGGCTAGCTTGGACATGTGTCCAGTGATGCCGTTGCCGCGCTCACCGATGGCGCGCGGCCGACGCCTCGTAACCGTCGACAGGAAGAGACGTTCCGCAAGGTCCTCGCCGCCGGTCTCGAGATGCTGCGGGAATCCTCGTACGCCGACCTGACAGTGCGTGCCGTCGCCGCCCGGGCCAAGGTCGCACCGGCGACCGCCTACACCTATTTCTCCTCGAAGAACCATCTGATCGCGGAGATCTACCTCGATCTCGTGCAGCAGGTCGACTACTTCACCGACGTCAACGACAGCAGGGTCGACCGGGTGGAGAAGACGCTGCGCAGCATGGCCTTGATGGTCGCCGACGAACCGGAGGTCGCCGCGGCGTGCACCGCGGCGCTGCTGTCGGGCAACGACGCCGCGGTGCGCACCGTGCGCGAGCGCATCGGCGGCGAGATCCACCGCCGGATCCGCGCGGCCGTGGGCCCGAACGCCGATCCGCGCACACTGGCCGCCTTGGAGATGACGTTTTTCGGCGCGCTCGTCAACGCCGGCAGCGGAGCGTTCACCTACCACCAGATCGCCGACCGGTTGAGCTATGTGGTCGGCCTCATCGTCGGAGACGATAAATGAGCCTCATCGTCGGAGACGATAAATGAGCCTGAGCGTCGGAGACGATAAATGACAATCACCGAGACACTGCTGGATCCGTACGACTACGACTTCCACGAGGATCCGTATCAGTACTACCAGCGGTTGCGCGATGAAGCGCCCCTGTACCGCAACGAAGAACTCGGCTTCTGGGCACTCTCCCGGCACCGGGACGTGCTGGCGGGCTTCCGCAACAGCACCACGCTGTCGAACAAGTTCGGCGTCTCCCTCGACCCGGCGTCGCGCGGACCGCACGCGTCGAAGACGATGTCGTTTCTGGCCATGGACGATCCGGACCATCTCCGGCTGCGCACCCTGGTGTCCAAAGGCTTCACCCCGCGCCGGATCCGGGAACTCGAGCCGCGCGTCACCGAGATCGCGACCCGGCACCTCGACGCCATGCTCGAGAAGGCCCGCAGTTCGCAGACCGTGGACTACGTCGACGAATTCGCCGGCAAGTTGCCGATGGACGTCATCTCCGAACTGATGGGAGTGCCCGAGGCCGACCGCGCGCAGGTGCGCGCCTGGGCCGACGCCGTCATGCACCGCGAGGACGGTGTGACCGACGTTCCGGCCTCGGCGGTCGAGGCTTCGCTCAACCTCATCGTCTACTACCAGGACATGGTCGCGGCACGGCGGAAGAAGCTCTCCGATGACCTGACCTCGGCGCTGCTGGAAGCCGAGATCGGCGGGGACCGGCTGACCGACGACGAGATCATCGGCTTCATGTTCCTGATGGTGATCGCCGGCAACGAGACGACGACGAAACTGCTTGCCAACGCCGCCTTCTGGGGCCACCGCAATCCCGATCAGCTGACGCCGGTCTACGACGACCTCGAGCGGGTGCCACTCTGGGTCGAGGAGACGTTGCGCTTCGACACGTCCAGCCAGATCCTGGCCCGCACGGTGTCCGGTGAGTTGACGCTGTACGACACGGTGATCCCGGACGGCGATGTGCTGCTGCTGCTTCCGGGATCGGCACACCGCGACGAGCGGGTCTTCGACAACCCCGACGACTACGTCATCGGACGCGAGATCGGTTCCAAGCTGATGAGTTTCGGCAGCGGCGCCCACTTCTGCCTCGGCGCGCACCTGGCGCGGATGGAGGCCCGGGTCGCGCTGGCCGAGTTGTTCAAGCGAATCCGCGGGTACGAGGTCGACGAGGCCAACGCCGTCCGCGTCCACTCGAGCAATGTCCGCGGATTCGCTCACCTGCCCATCCACGTGCAGATCCGGTGAAAGGCCCGATGCATGCCTCGTTTTGATCCCCTGCCCGATCGCCGGCCCGCGCTGGTCGCCGGAGCTTCCTCCGGTATCGGTGAGGCGACAGCCATCAGCCTTGCCGCACACGGCTTTCCGGTTGCCCTCGGCGCCCGCCGCGTGGAGAAGTGCCAGGAGATCGCCGAGGCGATCCGCGCCGACGGCGGCGAGGCCATCGCGGTGCATCTCGACGTCACCGATCCCGATTCGGTGAAAGCCGCCGTCGAGCAGACGACCTCGGAGCTCGGCGACATCGAGGTGCTCGTCGCCGGTGCCGGCGACACCTACTTCGGCAAGCTCGACTCGATCAGCACCGAGCAGTTCGAGTCGCAGGTGCAGATCCATCTCATCGGCGCCAACCGGATCGCGACCGCGGTGCTGCCCGGAATGATCGAGCGCCGGCGGGGGGACCTGATCTTCGTGGGTTCCGATGTGGCCCTGCGCCAGCGCCCCCACATGGGCGCCTACGGCGCCGCCAAGGCGGCCCTCGCCGCGATGGTCACGAACTACCAGATGGAGCTCGAGGGCACCGGTGTGCGCGCATCGATCGTGCATCCCGGTCCGACGAAGACGTCGATGGGCTGGAGCCTGCCGGCCGAGCTGATCGGACCCGCGCTCGAGGACTGGGCGAAGTGGGGGCAGGCCCGCCACGACTACTTCTTGCGGGCGTCGGATCTGGCCCGCGCCATCACGTTCGTCGCCGAGACTCCCCGCGGCGGCTTCATCGCGAACATGGAGCTCCAGCCCGAAGCCCCGTTGGCCGACAGCAAGGAACGTCAGCAACTCAAGCTGGACGAGGAGAACTTGAATCAATGACGACCGCAACAGTCCCCCGCGTCTCCGGTGGTGAAGAGGAACACGGCCACCTCGAGGAATTCCGCACCGACCCGATCGGGCTGATGCAGCGCGTCCGGGAGGAATGCGGCGACGTCGGCTGGTTCCAGTTGGTCGACAAGCACGTCATCCTGCTCTCCGGTGCGGAGGCCAACGAGTTCTTCTTCCGGTCCGCCGACGAAGATCTCGACCAGGCCGAGGCTTATCCCTTCATGACCCCGATCTTCGGCAAGGGCGTGGTCTTCGACGCGAGTCCCGAGCGGCGCAAGGAGATGCTGCACAACTCCGCGCTGCGCGGCGAACACATGAAGAGCCACGCCGCCACCATCGAGGGCGAGGTCACGAAGATGATCGCCGGCTGGGGCGATGAAGGCGAGATCGAACTCCTCGACTTCTTCGCCGAGCTGACGATCTACACGTCCACGGCCTGCCTGATCGGGCTGAAATTCCGCGAGCAGCTCGACCACCGCTTCGCCGAGTACTACCACCAGCTCGAGCGCGGCACCGACCCGCTGTGCTACGTCGATCCGTACCTGCCGATCGAGAGCTTCCGGCTGCGTGACGAGGCACGCGTGAAACTCGTTGCGCTGGTTCAGGAGATCATGGACCAGCGGCTGGCGAACCCGCCGAAGGACAAGTCCGACCGCGACATGCTCGACGTGCTGGTGTCGATCAAGGACTCCGACGGCAATCCCCGGTTCTCGGCCGACGAGGTCACCGGCATGTTCATCTCGCTGATGTTCGCGGGTCACCACACCAGCTCGGGAACCTCGTCGTGGACGCTGATCGAATTGATCCGGCACCCCGACGTCTACGCCGAGGTCCAGGCCGAGCTCGACGAGCTCTACGCCGACGGCCAGGAGGTGAGTTTCCATGCGCTGCGCCAGATCCCGAAGCTGGACAACGTCGTCAAGGAGACCCTGCGCCTGCACCCGCCGCTGATCATCCTGATGCGGGTGGCGCAGGGCGAGTTCGAGGTCAAGGGCTTCCCGATCCACAAGGGCGACTTCGTGGCGGCCTCGCCGGCGATCTCCAACAGGATTCCCGAGGACTTCCCCGACCCCGATGCGTTCAAGCCGGACCGGTACGACAAGCCCGAGCAGGCCGACGTCGTCAACCGCTGGACGTGGATCCCGTTCGGCGCCGGCAGGCACCGTTGCGTGGGTGCGGCGTTCGCCCAGATGCAGATCAAGGCGATCTTCTCGGTTCTGTTGCGCGAGTACGAGTTCGAGATGGCACAGCCGGCCGACACGTACCGCAACGACCACACCAAGATGGTGGTGCAGCTCGAGCGCCCCGCCAAGGTCCGCTACCGCAAGCGCGTCAAGGAGTGAGCGATGGGCAGCTACCGCATCGAGGTCGACGCCGACCTGTGCCAAGGCCACGCCATGTGTGAGCTCGAAGCGCCCGACGTCTTCAGAGTGCCCAAGCGCGGCTTCGTCGAGATCACCGATCCCGAGCCCTCCGACGACCTGCGCGAGGATGTCGAGCGCGCGGTCGAGATGTGTCCTACCCGGGCCCTGTCAATCATCGAGAACGACTGAAAGGTTCAGCCAATGGCGTCACGTCGAGAATTGGAAGACTGGGTGCAGCGGTGGCTGCAGGCCAACCGGGACGCCGAAGCGGCCGGTGACTGGAAACCGTTGGCGGACTTCTACACCGACGACGCCACGTACGGCTGGAACATCGGGCCCAAAGAAGACGTGATGTGCGTCGGCAAAAAGGAGATCCGCGATGTGGCGCTCGGTCTGGAGATGGAGGGCCTGGAGAACTGGGTCTATGAGTACCAGAAGGTGCTCATCGACGAGAAGCAGAACGAGATCGTCGGCTTCTGGAAGCAGATCGCCAACAAGAGCGACGGGTCCCGCGACGAGATCTACGGCATCGGCGGCAGTTGGTTCCGGCTGAACGACCAGCTGCTGATCGAGTGGCAGCGCGACTTCTTCGACTTCGGCCACGTGCAGAAGGCGTTCATGAAGCTGATCGAGTCCGGCGACCTCACCCCCACCATGCAGAAGCGCATCGAGCGGTCGCTGGCAGGCGAGAAACTGCCCGGCTACTACCCGCTCGGCGAGGCTCCCGTCCCCATCTGGTGAGGACACCACCAAGCGGTTGCTTGGGGGCGGTGTGATGTGGCTAACTAGAGCCTCTAGTCTTGATGCAGAGGCTCTATCTGAAAGCAGGAGATATGAAGACCAAAGGCGCTCTGATCTGGGATTTCAACCAACCGTGGTCGATCGAGGAGATCGAGATCGGTGACCCCGTCAAGGACGAGGTGAAGATCCAGATGGAAGCCTCCGGCATGTGCCACTCGGACCACCATCTGGTCACCGGCGACATCCCGATGGCGGGCTTCCCGGTACTCGGCGGCCACGAGGGCGCCGGGATCGTCACCGAGGTGGGCCCCGGCGTCGAGGGCCTCGAGCCCGGCGACCACGTCGTGCTGTCGTTCATCCCGTCGTGTGGCTCCTGCCCGTCGTGTCAGGCCGGTCTGCGCAACCTGTGCGACCTCGGCGCGATGCTGTTGCAGGGCACCGCGGTCTCGGACAACACCCACCGCATCCACGCCGTCAAGGACGGCACGCCCGTCATCCCGATGACCCTGCTGGGCACCTTCAGCCCGTACATGGTGGTGCACAAGAGTTCGGTCGTGAAGATCGACCCGTCGATCCCGTTCGAGGTGGCCTGCCTCGTCGGATGCGGCGTGACCACCGGCTACGGCTCCGCGGTGCGCAGTGCGAACGTCCGGCCGGGCGACGACGTCGTCATCGCCGGCATCGGCGGCGTCGGAATGGGCGCGCTGCAGGGCGCACTGAACGCGGGAGCGCGCAACATCTTCGCGATCGACCCGGTGGAGTGGAAGCGCGACCAGGCGCTGAAGTTCGGCGCCACCCACGCCTACCCCGACATCGCCAGCGCGATGATGGGCGTCGCCGAGATCACCCAGGGCCGGATGGCGTCGAAGACGATCATCACCACCGGTGAGCTCAAGGGTGAGGAGATCGACAACTACCTCAACATCACCGCCAAGGGCGGCACCTGCGTGGTCACCGCGGTGGCCAACATGGCCAGCTCGGACGTGACGCTGAACCTGTCGATGCTGACGCTGCTGCAGAAGAACCTGCAGGGCACCATCTTCGGCGGCGGCAACCCGCACTTCGACATCCCGCAGCTGCTGTCGATGTACAAGGCCGGCCGGCTCAACCTCGACGACATGGTCACCCGGCAGTACAAGCTCGAGCAGATCAACGAGGGCTACCGGGACATGCTCGAGGGCCGCAACATCCGCGGCGTGATCCGCTACACCGACGCTGACCGGTAACACCATGAACCTCCGGCGAAATTGCATTCCAGTAGCAGAAGTGCGAGTAGGGCCCTACTGGAATGCAATTTCGGCGAGAAAGGTGCTGACATGACCGAGACGGCCGAACTGTCCCCGGTGGTCGCGGCGTCGCGGGAATCGTGGCGCTGCGTCCAGACCGGCGATCGTGCGGGCTGGCTCTCGCTGATGGCCGACGACATCGTCATCGAGGACCCGATCGGCGAGGCCGTCACCAATCCCGACGGTGCGGGCGTCCGCGGCAAGGAGGCGGTGGCCGCCTTCTACGACACCAACATCGGGCCCAATCAGCTGCGCGTCACCTGTCACGAGACGTTCCCGTCGAGCAGTCCGACGGAGATCGCCTACATCCTCGAGTTGGAGACCACTTTCCCCAACGGGTTCGTCGCCACCGTCCGGGGGGCATTCACCTACCGGGTGAACGACTCGGGTCTGATCACGAACCTGCGGGGCTACTGGAACATGGACGCGATGACGTTCTCGCAGCCGGAGTCCGTGGATTAACGCCGCGTTCGCCGGCCGCGGCGCGGTCGTCGTCGGCGGCACGCGCGGAGTCGGGCTCGCCGTCGCCGAGTTGTTGGCGACGCTCGGGGCGGGGGTGGTCGTCAACGGTCGCGACGAGTCCGCGGCACACGAAGCGGCGCAACACATTCCGGGCGCGGTGGCGCACCCGGGATCACCGGCCGAACCGGCGGTCGCGGATGCGCTGATCGACCGGTGCGTCGAGGCGTTCGGCCTGATCGACGTGCTGATCAACTGCGCCGGCACCGCCGAGCCGCCCGGTTCGTCGATCCTCAACGTCACCTCCGCACAGTTCCGCGACCTCCTCGACGCGCATCTGCAGACGGTGTTCGAGACGTGTCGCGCTGCCGCTCCCCTGATGGTCGCGCAGGGCGGGGGTGCGATCGTCAACACCAGCTCGTTCGCGTTCCTCGGCGACTATGGCGGCACCGGCTACCCGGCGGGCAAGGGTGCGGTCAACGGGCTGACGCTGGCGATCGCCGCCGAACTCGCCGAACACGGGGTGCGGGCCAATGTCGTGTGCCCGGGCGCCAAGACGCGGCTGTCGACCGGTCCGGAGTACGAGGCGCACATCGCCGAACTGAACCGGCGCGGCCTGCTCGACACGGTCAGCATGGAGGGCGCACTCGACGCGGCACCGCCGTCCTACGCCGCGCCGACCTACGCCTATCTGGCCAGCGACCTCGCCAAGGGTGTGACGGGCGAGATCTTCATCGCCGCAGGCGGTTTCGTGGGCCGGTTCGATCGGCAGACGCCGTCGATCGTGGCCTACCGGGATCACCACGAGACCCCGCCGTGGACCATCGACGAGATCGCCGCGCAGGTCAGGTAGCGACCGTCGGCAGCTGGTAGTCGCGGAAGCGTTCGCGCAGCTGCAGTTTCGACACCTTGCCCGTCGCTGTGTGGGGCAGCTCGTCGACGAACAGCACGTCGTCGGGCAGCCACCACTTGGCGACCTCGCCGGCCAGATGGTCGATCAGCTCGTCGCGGGTGGCGTCGGCGCCGTTGCGCAGCACAACGACCAGCAGCGGGCGCTCCTGCCACTTAGGGTGCGGCATGCCGATGACCGCGGCCTCGGCGACCGCCGGGTGCCCCATCGCGGCGTTCTCCAGGTCGATCGAACTGACCCATTCCCCACCGGATTTGATGACGTCCTTGGCGCGATCGACGAGCTGAAGGTAGCCGTCGGGGTCGATGGTGGCCACGTCGCCGGTGGGAAAGAAGCCCTCGGCGTCGAGCTTGTCGCCACCCTCCCCCTTGAAATAGCCGCTCGCGATCCACGGGCCGCGTACCCACACCTCCCCGAACGCCTTGCCGTCCCACGGCAAGCGGTTGCCCTCGTCGTCGACGATCTTCAGCTCCACCCCGCAGATGCCGCGGCCCTGCTTGAGCTTGATCTGGGCCTTCTCGGCGTCCGACAGCCGCTCGTGCTTCGGGAGCAGCCGGCCGATCACGCACAGTGGGCTCGTCTCCGTCATCCCCCAGCCCTGCATGGCATCGGCGCCGAAATCCCGGTCGAACCGCTCGATCATCGACAACGGCAGCGCTGCACCGCCGGTGCCCGCGACCCGCAATCCCAACTCGTGCGGATCGATCTCGGGGTGCTCGTCGAGGTAGGCGAACAGCATCATCCACACCGTCGGCACGCCCTGGCTCTGATTGACGCCCTCGGTCTTCATCAGCTCGTAGACGGACTCGCCGTCCAGGTGCGGGCCGGGCAGGACGAGTTTCGCGCCGACCATCGCCGCGGTGTACGGCGTTCCCCACGCGTTCGCGTGGAACATCGGCACGACCAGAAGGATCACCGAGCCGCTGTGCACGTCGTTGGCGTCGCGGGCCGCCGCCATCAGAGTGTGCAGCATCGTCGAACGATGCGAGTACAGAACACCTTTCGGGTTACCGGTGGTGCCCGAGGTGTAACAGAGCGACGACGCGCTGAGCTCGTCGAACTCGGGCCAGTCGTAGTGGGTCGATTGGCGGCCGATGAACTCGTCCCAGCAGAGCAGACGGTCCTCGGGAACGCCCGGAACTTCCGGCATGTGCTCACGGTCGGTCATCGCGACGAACGTGCGCACCGTGCTCAATTCGGGCGCGAGCTGACTCACCAGGGAGGCAAAGGTGATGTCGAAGAACAGAACCCGATCCTCGGCGTGGTTGATGATGTAGGAGATCTGGTGGCCGAACAGCCGCGGGTTGACGGTGTGCATCACCGCGCCCGAGCCGGAGACACCGAAGTAGAGCGCAAGGTGGCGGTCGCTGTTCCACGCCAGCGTGGCCACCCGGTCGCCCTCTTCGATGCCGAGTTCGGCCAGGGCGTTGGCGACCTGTTTGGATCGCTCGTTGACCTCCCGCCAGTTCGAGCGCCGGATATGACCTTCGGGCAGCCGGGACACCACCTCGGCATCCGGATGAAACGCCGCCGCGTACTCGATCAGAGACGAGATCATCAAAGGCCGGTCCTGCATCAATCCGAGCATGACGACAGGCTAGCGAGGCCGGGTAGCGTAAGCGGCATGGCGACCGTCTTCACCAAGATCATCAACGGCGAACTGCCGGGCCGATTCGTCTACGAAGACGACGACACCGTGGCGTTCCTGACGATCGAGCCGATGACTCAGGGCCACACCCTGGTGGTTCCCCGCGCCGAGATCGACCAGTGGCAGGGCGTCGAACCCGCCGTGTTCGGCAAGGTCATGAGCGTGGCGCAGCTCATCGGCAGAGCCGTGGTCAAGGCTTTCGACGCGGACCGGGCCGGCCTCATCATCGCCGGTCTCGAGGTGCCCCACCTTCACGTGCACGTCTTCCCCGCACGCAACCTCGCGGACTTCGGATTCGCCAACGTCGACCGCAATCCGTCACCCGAGTCGCTCGACGACGCCCAGCAGAGAATCCAGGCCGCGATCGCCGCACTGACCTGATCAGTTCAGCGACGCGTCGAGCTCGGCCGGCACCGCCGCCTCGGCGATGCGCGGCAGGCTCACCCGGAACTTGCACCCGCGTCCCGGCGCCGTGTCCACGCTGACCCGTCCACCGTGGGCGTACACCAGCGAGTCGACGATCGACAGCCCGAGCCCGGTGCCGCCGCTGGCCCGCGCCCGCGAGGAGTCGGCGCGGTAGAACCGCTCGAACACCCGCTGGGCGTCCTCGGCCCGCATGCCCGGCCCCTCATCACACACCTCGAGCACGGCGTCGTCGCCGTCGGTCCCCACCCGCACGGTGACCCCCGCGGTTTCGGGCGTGTGCTGCAGCGCGTTGGCGACCAGGTTGCTCAGCACCTGCCGCAGCCGTGCCTCGTCACCGAGCACCTCCGGTGTGCCGGGGCCGTCGAACACCTCCATGCGGATCGGCCGCCGCGGTGCGATCGACTGGGCGTCGTGGACGGCGTCGGTGGCCAGCGCCAACAGGTCCACCCGGCGCTGCTCGAGCGGGCGCTGGGCGTCGAGCCGGGCCAGCAGCAGCAGGTCCTCGACCAGCAGGCCCATCCGGCGCGATTCGCTCTCGATGCGGCTCATCAGCATCTCGACATCGCGGGCGGCGCCCTGGCGGTACAGCTCGGCGAAGCCGCGGATCGTCGTCAGCGGGGTGCGCAGTTCATGGCTGGCGTCGGTGATGAAGCGCCGCATCCGGTCCTCCGAACTGCGGGCCTGCTCGGCCGAGGACTCGGAGGAGGCCAGGGCACGCTGGATCTGCGCGAGCATGCCGTTGAGCGCCAGCGACAGTCGACCGACCTCGGTGCGCGGGTCGCGTTCGGGCACGCGGCGGTCGAGCTGGCCCGCGGCGATCGCTGCGGCGGTCTGTTCCACCTCGGCCAGGGGCCGCAGGCTGCGATGCACCACGGCGTAGCCGACGATCCCGAGCACCAGCAGCACGGCCGTGCCGATGCCGATCTGCGCGTAGATCAGCGCACGCGTCGTCGACTTCACGTCGGTCAGGTCGATCGCGACGGTGGTGACCTCGCCGCGCAGGCCGCGCACGGTCATCGCACGCCACTCGACGTCGGAGTCGCCGACGGATCCGACGGTGACCGGCACCGGCCCGACGTCGTTGTCGGTGGGAAGCGCGGGTTCGGCGTCGCGGTCGTTGTCCGCCGTCCACTCGCGTCCGGTCGAGTCGATGCCGCGCACGTAATAGTCCGACGGCGGGCGTGCCGGGTTCGGGCCCGACGTCGGGTCGTCGGGCACCTGGATGGGTACCTGGGCCCATCCGCGCGATGCGTCGAGCAAGGTGTCGTCGACGCGGTTGACCAGGCTGTGGTGCATGATCGTGGTGACCGCGACGCCCGATGCCAGCAGGCCGAGCGCCACGAGCAGCAGCGTCGCAGCGACGAGACCTACTCGGAGCGGGATCCCGCGTTTGATCGGGCCTGGCACACCACCATTGTCCAGATCATTCGACTCCACGGCTCTTCGCGCACGCGTTTATCGCGGTTCGCGGAGGACATAACCCACTCCGCGGAGGGTGTGCAGAAGTCGCTTCTCCCCCGTGTCGATCTTGCGGCGCAGGTAGGACACGTAGGACTCGACGACATTGACGTCGCCGCCGAAGTCGTAACGCCACACGTGGTCGAGGATCTTGGGCTTGGAGAGCACCGTGCCCGCATTGATGATGAAGTACCGCAGCAGCGTGAACTCCGTCGGCGACAGCGATACCGGTTCGCCCGCTTTCCAGACTTCGTGGGTGTCCTCGTCGAGTTCGATGTCGGCGAAGGTCAGCCGAGAGGTGCGCGGCTCCTCGACGCCGCGCCCGGACCGGCGCAGGATCACCCGCAGGCGGGCGACGACCTCCTCGAGGCTGAACGGCTTGGTCACGTAGTCGTCGCCGCCGAGCGTGAGGCCGGCGATCTTGTCCTGGAGCGAGTCGCGGGCGGTGAGGAAGAGTGCGGGGGCGTCGATACCGTCGGCGCGCAAGCGGCGCAGGAGCCCGAAGCCGTCCATGCCGGGCATCATGACGTCGAGGATGATCGCATCGGGACGGACCTCACGCGCGATGTCGAGTGCCGCGGGGCCGTTGGAGGCGGTATGCACCTCGAATCCCTGGAATTTCAGACTCACCGAGAGCAGTTCGACGATGTTGGCCTCGTCGTCGACCACGAGGACGCGAGCTTCTGGGACATTCTCATGCGCTGGCATGGCCATGGCTACCAATCATCATCCGGTCGGTTGGAGATCTGCTGCATGCAAACTGTGGACTTCCTGTGAGTTCGATCTTGCGCTCTCCCTAGACTTGATCGCATGAACCTCGCCAGATCCCTGACGGAACTGGCATTCGCGCCGGTACGGGTCGGGTTGGCTGTCGCCGACGCCGGTATCGGCGTGGCCAGCGGAGCGCTCGACATGGCCCAGCGCACCGTCGGCGAGGCTGATGCCGGCCTCCGGTCCCGGCCGACGTCGCTGGCGCAGATGCTGGGCATCGACGACGCCGTCGAACGGGCCAACCGGCTGGCCCGGCTGATGGACGAGGACCAGCCGCTGGGCCGCGCCCTGGCGCCGGACGGTCCGCTGGACCGCCTGCTCAAACCCGGCGGCGTGGTCGACCGGCTGACCGCGCCGGGCGGAGTGCTCGACAAGCTGACGCAGGAAGAGGGCGGTCTGATGCGCGCCATCGAGCCGGGTGGCCTCGTTGACCAGCTGCTCGACGAAGAGGGACTGGTCGAACGACTGCTCGCCGAGGACGGCCTCGCCGATCGGCTGCTGGCCGAGGGCGGCCTGATCGACAAGTTGACCGCGCGTAACGGCCCGCTGGAGCAGCTCGCCGACGTCGCCGACACACTGAATCGCCTCGCCCCGGGGCTGGAGGCGCTGGAGCCGACGATCGAGGCGTTGCGCGAGGCGGTCATCATGCTCAGCCAGGTGGTCAATCCGCTGAGCAGCATCGCCGACCGCATCCCGCTGCCCGGCCGCCGCGCCCGCAGGAGCGCCGCCTCGCGCGCGGTGACCTCGCAGCGGGTTATCGACGTCGAGGAATGAGCCGAGAGGGGCGGACGGGCGCGACATCTGGACCGACAGATCTGAGCCGCGTGAGAGACTCGAACTCTCGACATCCGCTTTACAAGAGCGACGCTCTACCAACTGAGCTAACGCGGCCGGCTCGACTCCGTGAGCCACGGCGATTCTACGACGTGGTTCCTCAGCGGACCCGCGCGGCCGGACCCAACTGTGCGGTAGCTGCCAGGACGGCTCTCGAGTCGGCATGACCAATTCCGCCGGCCGCAGGACGGAAGTCCCTATCAGCGGGTGCTGCGCCAGCGCACGCTGACAGCAACGGCCGGCTGAGGAGTGAGAATGACTGAGGCGATCACGGCGTACTGCAAGGTCTGCGGTCACCCGAAGGAACATCACGACCTGGACGTCCATCTGGACCCGGAGAAGAGCTACGAGAAACGCCGCGAAGAAGGCGAGCACGGGTACGGCGCCTGCCGAGACATGTCGTACGGCGATCATCACTGCCTCTGCGTGGAGTACCAGAGCTGGACCTGATCGACCGCCGGTAGTCCCGGAACGGGTCACAAGTGCAGTAGCGGACTACTGAGTTCGTCGACGCCGCGCCGATCGACGATTGCTCGGGTGAGCGCGAAACCGGTACTGCAGCTCGATGGCGTGGGCAAGACCTACCGCAGGGGCGGTGAGCAGGTGCGCGTGCTCGTCGACTTCGACTTCACCTTGCGCGCAGGCGAATTCGTCGTCGTGACCGGACCCTCGGGGGTCGGCAAGTCGACTCTTCTGCATGTCGCCGGCGGATTGGACGCTCCGGACAGCGGGACAGTGGCGGTCGCCGGACAGAACGTGTGGTCGATGAGCACCGCGGCGCGTGCGGCGTTCCGGCGGCGCAATCTCGGGTTCGTGTTCCAGTTCTTCAATCTGGTGCCGATGCTGACGGCGATGGAGAACGTGTCGCTGCCGCTGGTGCTCGACGGCGTGTCCGCGCGGTCTGCCGACGCCCGCGCCGAGAAGCTGCTGGAGCGGGTCGGACTCGGCGACCGTGCTCGGCACCGGCCGGCCGAACTGTCGGGCGGGCAGATGCAGAGGGTCGCGGTGGCCCGTGCGGTGGTGGCCCGGCCGTCCATCGTCCTTGCCGACGAGCCCACCGGGAATCTCGACAGCCGGTCGTCGACCGAGGTCTTGGACCTCCTTCGGTCCCTTTCGGACGAAGACGGCACCGCGGTCGTCATGGTGACGCACGACCATGCCGCGGCGCAGTACGGCTCCCGCGAGCTGCACCTGGTCGACGGGCGTGCGTGTCCGGCTGATCCTCTTGCGCCCGTCGGCGAGTGGTGATGCCGAGGGTGCGCGCCGGGTGGGTGTGTTTTCGTCGAGTCCACCTCGCTGCGTTGATCGCCGACCGGCGCCGCACGCTGCTCAGCGCGATCGGTGTCGCGGTGGGGGTGACGGTGATACTCGGGACGTTGATCCTGAAGTTCGAGCTCACGCGCCCGTTCGACTCGTTCGGCCCCTCGCTGGCCCACGCCGCCGACATCGGGGTGGTCGAGGTGACGCCCGACATCAGCGGCCGGTTGCCGATGACGACCGTCCACCGGCTGCACGACGAGGTGCCCGGCGCGGACGCCGTGATCCCGGTCGTCGCCGGCCTGGCTCCCGTGAACGTCGGCGGCGAGAGTCACGGGTACTTCCTGCTCGGCGGCACCTGCCAGATCGAGCGGCTGGTCGGCTCATTCGACTGCGAGCAGCGGGCCCGGGACGAGAGGCCCGCAGACGGTCCGGGTATGCCCTTGCAGATTCCGGCGGTCATCGCCGAGCGACATGGCCTGCACCTCGGTGACGAGTTGCGCATTCCGGGCCTGCCTTCCGGCTCCGCGCACCTCGGTTGGACGTTTCCGGAATTCGATCGCGTGCAGGGCATCAACCACGGCTACGTGCTGCTGGCCCCTTCCGCGGACGTCGCTGCACGCCTGCTCGGCGCTCCCGGTTACGCCACGGCCGCGTTCGTCCTCCCCAAGCAGGGCGCCGACGTCGCGGCCGACGTCGAGCGCGTGATCACGGGCGTCGCGACGGCCGGGCCTCCCCGACCGCGCCTGCCGGCCGTCTTCGAGAACGCCACGCAGAGCTTCAACCTGACCGTGCTGGCCGGCCTGCTGATCGGGCTGCTCATCGCCGTCAACACCATCGTGTTGGCCGTCGAGGACCGGCGGCCGGTGATGGGGACGATCGGGGCGATCGGCGCCAAGCCGCTCGGGTTGTTGGGCGGGATGCTGGGTGAGGGCGCCGTTGTGGGTGTCCTCGGGGGACTCATCGGTGTTCTCCCGGGCTTCCTGCTCGGGACATTTCTGGTGAACCGCTTCGGGCGGTCCATGCTGGCAGGTTCCGGCGGCACCGTCGCCGCGCAGTTCACCCCGCGGCTGATCGTGATCGGTGTCCTCGCGGGAGCCGTCTCGGGCGTCCTCGCGATGCTCGGCCCCTCCCTCAAGTTGGTTCGCGACGGCCCGTTGGCCTCGATGGCGAGCGCCGGCGGGGCACAGCGCGCGAGGACGATTCCGCTGTGGTCGCTCATCGCCGGCGCGGGTGCGCTGGCGGTGGCCGTCGTCGTGTCGAGGATCTTCGAGCACGGGTCACTGCCACTGAACGTGGGCATCTACGCCATGACGGTGGGGCTGTGCGGGGTGGTGTTGGTGACGGCGTGGCTGGCACCGCGCGGCGCTGGGCTGGCGATCGGGCTGCTGACCCTCGCGCGGCCCGCCACCGGACGTCTCCTGGGAGCCGACGTCCGGCGGTACGCCGTCCTTTTCGCGCTCTCGGCCGCTCTACTCGCCCAGGGCGCCAGCTCGGCCATCAGCTCACACAGCATGCAACTGCTCGGCACCACACAGATCGGGCAACAGAAGGCCGACCGGCTGCCCGACTCGCTGTTGATCACCGCCCAGTCGGTGTTCGACCAGCGGGACAGCCAGATCGCCGATGCCACCGCCGCGCTGGTGGACCGTGCCGCCGGCGGGTACAGCGTGACATCACGCTCACGGTCGACGATCGGAGCGGGCACGCTGTCGCGCTTGGTATTCGGCGTCACCCCCGGTGATTGGTACAGCCGGGCGTTCTATGAGCCCACCGATGTCCCGGACAAGTTCTGGGAGGGTTTGCGGGAGGGACAGATCGGCCTCAGCGAGATCGCCGCCGGCCGACTCGCCGTCGCGGCCGGCGACACCGTCGAATTGCCCACCGTCGCAGGGCCGAAACGGTATCGCGTGGCGGGAGTCTTTCGCCCGCGGATGGTGAACGACGCCGCGGTGGGCGACATCGTGCTGGCCTCGGAGGGTTTGGCGCGGACCGACTGGGCCGCCGTGCGCGACCAGATCGCAGTGGCCTATCCGTCCGCCGACGCCGCGACAGCCCACCGCGACGACTTCGTCGACCTCGGCGCGGGACTGCGGGTCTACGACAACCAGCAGTGGCGGTCTGAGGCGGCCGCCGGGATCACCCGGTTCTTGGAGCCGTTCACGATCTCCGGGTACGTCGTGATGGCAGCCGCGGGTCTGAGCGTGCTGAACGTGTTCGTCCTGGCCCTTGTGCAACGCCGGCGCGAGCGCGCCGCGCTGCGGGCCATCGGGATGACCTCCGGGCAGGAGCAGGCCGTGATCATCTTCAGCGCCGTGCTTCTCGGCGTTCTGGTCGCCGGCACGGCGATCCTCGGCGGACTCTTCCTCACCTATCTCTGGTCGCTCGGATCACCGGTTTTCTACGGCACCACAATCGAGTTCGGTGTGCTGCCCGCGGCACTGCGAACCGGGGTGGACGCGGTATTCGTTCTCGTCCTGATGGCTGCGGCCTATCCGGTGATCCATGCCCGGCGGCTGGAGGCGGTGGAGACGCTGAGAAGCAGTTGACCCTCGCCGGTCGGGCGCGCGGGTCAGCTGACCGTCTCACTGCGCCCGGCGCACCGGAAAGGGACACAGCATCGGCACCCGCTGCCGGTAGCGGCGATACGGGTCACCCAGTTCCGCCGCGAGGTCGCGCTCCTCGAACCGGACCGCCACGAGGATGTAGACGGTGGTGGTCGCCGCGAACACCAGGTGTCCGCCCGTCATGGTCGGCGTCGACCAGAACGCGATCAGGAAGCCGAGGTACAGCGGATGGCGGATGAGCCGGTACAGCAACACCATCCGGAACCCTTTCCCGGACATCGGCTTCGCCCGCCACACGTGCAGGATCTGGCGCAGACCGAACATCTCGAAATGATCGATCATGAACGTCGACGCGACCACCGTCACCCAGCCGACCCCCGCCAGTACGGCCAGCACCAGCCGCACGGGTTCGGAGTCCACCTGCCACACGGTGGTGCCGATCTCACGCCACTGCCAGAACACCAGCGCCAATGCCGCGCTGGAGAAGAGCACATAGGTGCTGCGTTCGATCGCAGCGGGCACGTAGCGCGCCCACCACCGTTTGAAACCGGGGCGCGCCATCACGCTGTGCTGGAGCGCGAACACGGTCAGCAGTGCGACGTCGATGACCACCGCCTGCGCCACCGGCGCCGTCAGCGCGCTGTCGACGCTGCGGGGAACCAGCGCGCCGGTGACGAATCCGATCGCATACCCGAAGACCACGACGAACGCCATGTAACACACCACGCCGTAGAGCACTGCGGCAGATCGCACCGCAACGCTGCGGCGACCGTCCACAACGGTACTCATGATCCCGCCGGACGGATGTTCTGGTTGACGTGGAACACGTTGTCCGGGTCGTAATCCCGCTTGACCTCGGTGAGCCGCTGGTAGTTGGGGCCATACGTGGCGCGCACCCGGTCCTGACCCTCGTCCATCATGAAGTTGACGTAGGCACCGCCCGCCGAATACCGATGCACGGCGTCCGAGTAGGACGTCGCCCACCGCCTCACCGTGTCCGCATTCGCGGGGTCGGGATCGACCCCGACGATCACCTGCGAGAAGTTCACGTCCCGATATGCCCACGCGGTGTCGGTCTGGCCCACCCTGTGCACCGCGCCGTCGATCGGGTACAGGTGCATGGCGGAGTGCATGGTCGGGAGTTCCGCGGCGAACTCGGCATGCGCCTGCACTGCCGCGTCGTCGACGGTCCGGAAGAAATCCCCGCGCCAATACCATTGCAGCCCTGGCGGATACAGACCGTCGAAGGTGGCCTGCAACGCCGGGTAGGGTACCGGCCCGATGCCCTCGAAGGCCGGTTGCATCCGGCGGACCGGCGCGAACACCTCCTCGGCCCGGGCCGGGTCGCCGGTGTAACACCACACGATGGAGCACGCCTTCTGCAGGTGGAAGACCTCCGGGAAGGGATCCGCGGGAGGCACCGTCATGGTCGCGAAGAATCCGTAGAGGTCTTCGTCGGCAGCGGGAAGGAAATCCCGGAACCAGCCCAGGATGTCGGCGGTCGCCGACACCGGCCACGCCGTCGGGCCGCAGATCACCGTGTGGACCGGATGCAGGCGGAAGGTGAAAGACGTGACGACGCCGAAGTTCCCGCCGCCGCCGCGCAGTGCCCAGAACAGGTCGGCGTGCTCGGTCTCCGACGCGGTCACCGCGCGGCCGTCGCTGAGCACGACCTCCGCTTCGAGCAGGTTGTCGATCGTCAAACCGTACTTGCGGGACAGATAGCCGTGGCCGCCGCCGAGCGTGAGCCCACCGACACCGGTGCTGGCGATGACACCGGACGGCGTCGCCAGGCCGTAGGCGTGTGTCGCGGCGTCCACCTGACCCCAGGTCGCGCCGCCCTGCACCGTCGCGGTCCGCGCATGCGGGTCGACGTCGATGTGGTTCATCCGCGACAGGTCGATGACCAAGCCGCCTTCGACCGTGCCGAAACCGGGACCGTTGTGGCCCCCGCCGCGCACCGCGACCGCCAGGTTCGACCTCCGCGCATGGTCGAGCGCGGCCGCGATGTCGCCGGCCGAGCGGCACCGTGCGATCACCGCCGGTCTCTTGTCGATCATCGCGTTGTAGACGGCTCGTGCGTCGTCGTATCCGGCGTCGCCGGGCAGGATCACCTCGCCGGTCAATCCGCCGATACCGCTGGTCTCCGCAATGCTCATGACGACCCCTCCTCATCTTCTCCGGGTGTCGATGCCATGACGCTATGCCGCGGCGACACCCCACGTCATGACCACAACGAGGCATTCGAAGGAGCCTGCGACGATGGTCAGATCTGACTATCGACCGGGCGACACCCCGCGGCTACGTTGAGCAGATGGCGCAGTGGGTGCCACCGCCGCTTCCGGCCGAACTTCTCGCGCGCCGGCGCGGGCCGTTCGTGGGCCGCGCCGCGGAATTGTCCGCGTTCGAACACGCCTGGGAGCAGGTGGACGAGGGACGCCGCCACATGGTGTTCATCGGCGGCGAACCCGGCGCGGGCAAGTCCCGGTTGGTGGCCGAGATCGCAGGTACCCTCGCCGACCACGGGGTCGCGGTCCTGGTGGGCAGTTCGACCGCCGACGCCGGAGTTCCGTACGAGCCGTTCGCCGAAGCCCTTGACCGGTTGTTGTCGGCAGGGCCGGCCGGATGCCTGGCAGAGCCGCTCGCCGACGCCGGACCGCAGTTGGAACGGTTGTCCGCTCTCGTCCACCGACACCTGCCGGGCGCGGAATCGACCGACGACGCGGGCACCGTGCGCCGCGTGCTGTTCGACGCGCTCACCGGCTTCCTCCGGCGGTTGGCGGCCCATCGGCCGATCGCGCTGATCCTCGAGGACCTTCACTGGGCGCAACTCCCCACCCTGGCGATGCTCGAGCACGTGCTGGCCACCTGCGCCGACATCCGGCTGCTGATCGTGGCGACCTTCCGCACGACGGCCCCGGATCGGTCCGACGAGTTGGTCAGCCGGGTCGCCGAGATGCATCGCTTCGACGGCGTTCGCCGTCTGGACCTGGAGGGGTTGGACACCGAGGCGATCACCGAGTTCGTCAGCCGCACACAGCAACTGCCGCCGCCGACGGCGCGTACCGCCGCCGCCCTGCTGCGGGACCGAACCGGCGGCAACCCCTTCTTCCTCACCGAGCTCTGCCATCACCTGGGAACCCGCGGCGGTCTCGCCGCGCTGAGCGCGCACCAGACCGTTCCGGCGTCGATCGGCGACGCGATCACCCGCCGGCTGACCGGGCTCGGCGCCGGCGTGCAGGCCATCATCGAGCAGGCCGCCGTTCTCGGGGAGACGTTCGACCTGCCAGCCCTGATCGCCGGCAGCGACACCGATGTCGCGGCGACGTTGGCCGCGGTCGATTCCGCCGAAGCCGTCGGCCTGATCCGGGCGGTGCAGGACTCCGACGGCGAGTTCGCGTTCGTCCATGCGCTGACCCGCGAAGCCGTCGTCGCCCGGATGGCACCGTCGCGTCTGCGGATCATGCACGCGCGCGCCGCCGAGGCGCTCGAGGGCCGTGCTGATCCGGCCGTCATCCCCCGGCTGGCCAACCACTACCTGCTGGCGCATGTGCTCGGCTTTCACGAGCAGGCGTTGCGTTATGCGCGAAAGGCCGCCGCGATGGCGGAACGGAGCCTGGCCTACGAGGACGCGGCGACGTGGTACGGACGTGCGGCGTCGCTTCCCGAGCTGGACATGGTGGATCGGGCGCGGCTGAACCTCAGCGCGGCAGGCAATCATGTCCGTGCGGGTGACTTCGCCCGTGCCCGCAGCATGTACGAGAGCATCAGCGCGATCGACGATCCGCTCGTCCGGCTGGAGGCGGCCGTCGGATACGAAGACGCGAACTGGCGTCCGGGGCTGGCGGATTCGAAGGCCGCGGATCTTCTCGCGTCGGCGTTGGAGTCGTGTGGCCTCGACGTCGACGACCCGCGCTACGTGCGGGCCCTCGGCAGTTTCGGGCGGGCGCTGGCTTTCGCCGGCGAGACGGCACGCGCCCGTGACATCAGCAATCTCGCGATCGACCACGCGCGACGGATCGACGACCGTGCGGTGATCGTGCACGCCCTCGAAACCAGTCTCTGGCACGGCCTGACCCCGGACATGTGCGAGCACCAGCTGGAGCGCTCGACCGAGCTGTCCCGAATGGCGTTGTCCCGCCGCGACTACGAGGCGCTCGGGTCCGCCTCGCATTTCCGCGCCCTGGCCAGTTATCAGGCCGGCCGTGCCGAGGAGCTCGCCGCGTCCGCGGCCGACATGCAGCGCGCGGGGCGGGCGTCCGGGCAGCCGTTCTTCAACTTCGTCGGCGCCTGCGCCGCGGGCGGCATGGCGTACCTTCGCGGTGACTTCGACGGGGCTGAGCGCTGGGCCGAGATCGCTTTGCGCACAGGTGGGCTGCTCGGCGGGGACACCACCGAGGGCTCCTACGGAGTGCAGATGTTCATGATCCGTCGCGAGACCGGCGCCCTCAAGCGGTTCAGCGGATTCGTCGACGGCAGCGAGACATTCGCCGACCGGTGGGTGCCCGGATTGCTCGCCCTGTACACCGAAATCGGTTGCGAGCGCGGCATGACCCGCGCGCTCAACCAATTGCTGAGCCGCGATCTCGGCAGCCGCACCGAGGCGGCGCAGTGGCCGATGGAGCTGGTCTTCATGACCGAAGCGGCGTTGGCGCTCGGTGAGCGCGAGGCGGCCGCGGTGCTCCGTCCGTTCGTCGCCCGCTACGAAGGCAAGAACATCATGTCCGGCCAGTTCGTGGCGATCTTCGGCAGCGCCGACCGGTACCTGGCCAGGATCGCGGACCTGGCCGGTGACCACGACGCGGCCGAGGCACATTTCGCGGTGGCCCTCGAGATGGATCGTCGGATGAACTCGACGGTCCACGTCGCCGAGACGCTGGCCCGTCAGGCGTTGTTCGAAGACTCGCGGGGTCATGGTGCCGACGCCCGGCGGCTGGCCGACGAAGCCCGTGCGATCGCCGCCCCCATCGGCCAGACCCGCGTTCTGGACCTACTGGACTCGATGAGCCGGAGCGGTCCGGACGGTCTGACGGACCGGGAGATCGACGTGCTGCGGTTGCTGGCCGAGGGCCTGAGCAACCGGGCCATCGGAGAGCGCCTCTACATCAGCACGAACACCGCGGCCAACCACGTACGCAGCATTCTCCTCAAAACCGGCGCCGCCAACCGGACGCAGGCAGCCATGTACGCCGCGGACCACGAATTGCTCGCCTAGCGTTCAGATCCGGGCGACCGCTCCGTCCGGGGTCAGCCGATCCGTCACCTCGACGACGACGTCGGCGGGCAGACCGGCTCGTATGGCTGCGGTTCTGATCGCCTCCGGCGACGGCGCCTCGTAGAGGCAGTACGTCTTGCGTCTGTCCGCAGACAGGAACGAGTACAACCAGCGGACGCCTTCCTGATCATTGATCCGGTTGATTCCGTCGGCGGCGTCCAGATTCGGTTCGAGTTCCTCGGCGTAGTTTCGTTCGACCATGAATATCGGCACGGTGGCCTCCTTCTCGACCCGGTGCGGTCACAGCCGGGCCACGGCGGGTTCATCTTACGTCCGACGGACCGATGGCAGTATGGCCGTTGACGGAGGCTTCACATGATCGAGGCGGAGAAGGTCCTCACGCTCGGCGGGCTCAACTTCGGCGTCACCGACCAGGTCGGTCCCGCGTTGCACGGCTACGCGGCGAAGAGCGACCGGATCGTCGTCAAATATCCGCAAGCCGCCTCCATGGCGTCGATCCGCACCGGCGTCCAGGCGCTACAGCGGGCGGTCCGCTCGGCGCTGAGCGACACCGACGGGCTCATCGACGTCGTCGCGCACAGCCAGGGCGCAGAGGTGGTCTCCGAGTGGCTCTACGAATACGGCCACGGGTCCGACGCGCCGCCCGCGCACCGGTTGCGGTTCATCCTGCTGGGCAATCCACGCCGGCGACTCGGCGGTGCGGCGGTGCGCAGTTTCGACGGCAAGCCGGTGCGCCGCACACCGGACGACACCCGGTACACCGTGCTCGACGTCACCCGCGCCCAGGACGGCTGGAGCAACAACGACGGCTGGCCCGCGCCGCACCTGACGTTCGGCATGAAGGCGCGCCTGCTCGTCGGCCGGATGATCGACCACGTCGACTACGGCGGGGTCGACCTCGACACCGCGCAGGTGCGCGCCCGGGTCGGCAACACCACATATCTCGTCGCGCCCTGATCCGGGGGCCAGGTGACCGTCGCGGTGCATCTCCGCGTGGTCACGGTAACGATAAGAAAGCGCTGACGTTATAGCCTTTTGCTGACCGCTGTCCCGCCGATGCGATTGAATGGCCACGTCGACGGGGGGCGACCCTTGCTGAGCCGAAGGGGTTTCATGGGTGCCGCATCGTTTGTCGGTCGGGTGGGCGGTCTAGCCGTCGCGTTGGGCGTCGGGGTAGCAGCCTTTGCAGGAGCCGGTGCGGCCTGGGCCGACGACACGAGTTCCTCACCGGCGAAGTCGTCGGCTTCGGAGAACACCTCGGCACGTGCGGGAACCACCACCAAAGACACGACCGGGGACACGGCCAAGGACACGGCCACGAAGACCACCGGGGATCGGTCGACCGACACCCCGAAGCGCAGATCCCCGAAGAAGGCAGGACGCGGCGGCGACTCCGGCGCGGACGGGTCCGACAACGCCACGCCGAGCGAGGACGCCGACCAGAAGGCCCCCGCGGAGCCGGAGGGCACGGAGTCGACGCCGACGACGTCGCCGTCGCCGTCGCCGTCGACAGGCACCTCCGCCACGACCCGCGCCTCCAAGCCGCCCAGAAAGCCCCGGCCGGAGTCCTCAGCGGCCTCGACTCCGAAGTCCGTCAAGCACACTGACGCCGAGCCCGAGCCGTCGAAGGCGGCCTCCAAGACGCCCGACGCGACGGCCACCTCCACGTCGACGGCCACCTCCACGTCCACGGCCACCTCCACGTCCGCGAGCACCAAGGCGTCGACCGATCCCGCTGAGCCTCCGCGAGAGGCCAAGACGGTCACACTGTTCAGCCACACCAGCAGCCTCGCCGCCGACAGCAGCACCGCGGTCGCGCCGACCCCGAAACCCAACCTGGTCACAGCCGTCGTCAATGTCGTGCACAGCATGCTCGACTGGGCCCATCAGAAGGCCGGCGCCGGACAGAACGACCCGGCACAGCCTCCGTTCCTGTGGGCTCTGATGTCGTTCGCCCGGCGGGAATTCGAATCGCTGCTCGCCGCCCGCAGCACCACGACGGCCGCGGTCGGCACTGCCGTCGCGTCGACCAGTCTGGCCCTGGCCGACCAGCCCGCCGCTGCCGCCGCGACCGTGCTGACGCCGTACTCGCCGTGGCTCAATCCACAGGTCAGCTCCTCGACCAACTTCGTCAGCTGGGTGACCGGCAACTACGTCTACGGCGACAAGACGCTGGCCAACACGCTGAACCGGTTCCAGGTCTACGGCACCGACGTCGGGACGATGTGGGACAACGGCATGGTCGACGACCCGACGACCCCGTACAACGAACATCAGCTGCTCATCGCCGTCGGCGACACGTTCGGCGCGGCCAACATGACCGGCAGGCACATCTACAACACCCTCTTCCGCAGTTCCGACACCAACCTCTCCGACGGCATGACCATCCCGAACGGGGAGTGGTTCAACGGCAACATGTTCGGCGGCGCCCCGCTGTCCCAACCGACCCAGGCGCGACCCATCATCAACCGGCCGACATGGGCGCCGAACTCGGTGACACTCATCCCGACCGCCGGCGTCTCCGTGAACGTTCCGGTCACTTCCGAAACGCCCTACGGCACAATCCAATACGTCACATTCATGTCGGTGTCCAACTGGGGCTCGGCAGGTCGCTGGACCACCAACTACGCGGGCATCGCGTACTCCACCGACAACGGCGAGAACTTCACCGTCGACCGCGGAAGCGTGCGCTACAACTCGATCTTCAGCGGCAACAAGAACTTCCAGCAGTCGGCATTCGTCAAGGGCGATGACGGCTACATCTACATGTACGGCACGCCCAACGGCCGTCAGGGCGCGGCATACGTCGCGCGCGTGGCACCCGACGACATCCTCAACCTGTCCAAGTACCAGTACTACAAGGCACCCTCGAAGACGTGGTTCGGCACCACGGTCCCGGGCGCCTGGGTCACGGGCCGCCCGCAGTCGGCGTCGGCGATCATCGGCAAGTCCGGCGGGTTCCTCGGCATGACGAAGCCCGGGTACACCGTCAGCGAGATGTCGGTGCAGTACAACGAGTACCTCGGCAAGTACATCGTGCTCTACGGCGACCAGTCCAACAACATCGTGATGCGCACCGCCGATACGCCCGAAGGCGTTTGGTCGGACCCGACGATCCTGATGACGCAGCAGCCGGGCGGTATCTACGCACCCATGCTGAACCCGTGGTCGCCGTCGACGCTGGGCACGGGCCCGGACCTGTACTGGAACCTGTCGCTGTGGTCCAGCTACGACGTCATGATGATGCACACCGACCTGACCAAGCTCTGATCAGTCCAGCGGCACCTCGAGGATCGGGCGGTCCTGTGCCGCACCGGGACCGTCGAAGTGCCACCACTCGCCGGAGTAGGGCGTCAGGCCGCCCGCGGTCATCGCGTCGCGGAGGCGGGCTCTGTTCGCCTGTGCGGGGGCGCTGACGCCCTCGGTGGCCTCAGCGTGACTGCGTGAGGAGAAGTCGTCGAATCCGGTGCCCATGTCGGCCAAACCGTTCGAGCCGGCGAGCGTCACGTCGACCGACCGCCCCGTCTCGTGGCTGCGCGCGAACCGGCCCGGGCGCGCGACCCAGGCCGGGTTGGGGACGGCCTCGAACATCCTCACCTGAACCTCATGGGGCCGGTAGCAGTCCCAGAACACGAGTCGTTCTCCGCCCTGCCGCAACCGGTCCGCGGCGGCGACCAGGCCGGGAACCAGTGATTCGTGCACCAGGCACCGGGCGTCGGCGGGATACACCGGGATGCCGACGAAGTTGTCCGGCGTCGCGTAGCGCAGGTCGATCACCGCATCGGCGACGACAGAGCGGACGTCGACGAAGCCGGCTGCGCGGGCCTGATCCGACACCGGCGGAACGGGCGATGCCCGTGACAACGGAATTGCCCTCGCAGGAGGCAGCACGGCAGCGGCGACCGACAGGAATCCAATGATCAAGCAGCGCAGCGCGACAACGCCCATTCCGTCAGCGTAGGCATACACTGCGCTCGTGCGCGATGTCCTCGACGAGTTGCTGGCGGTCTGGCGGACCGGCGGCACGGCGGGGTTGTCGACCGTCGTGCGCACGATGAGGTCCGCGCCGCGACCACCCGGCGCCGCGATGGTGGTCTCCCCCGACGGCTCGGTAGCCGGTTCGGTGTCGGGTGGCTGCGTCGAGGCCGCCGTGTACGAGGTCGCCAACGACGTCGTCGCCAGCGGGGTGCCCGAGTTGCAGCGCTACGGAGTCAGCGACGACGAGGCCTTCTCGGTGGGCCTGACGTGTGGCGGCACCATCGACGTCTTCACCGAACCGGTGTCGCGCAACACCTTTCCGCAGCTGCAGAGCGTCGCCGACGACATCGCCGCCCACCGCGCCGTCGCCGTGGCGACGATCGTCGCCCACCCCGACCACAAGCGCCTCGGCCTGCGTCTGATCGTGGGAGCGGACTCGGCCACGGGGTCGCTGGGGTCTGCCCGTGCCGACGCCGCCGTCGCCGACGACGCCCGTGGCCTGCTGGCCGCCGGCCGGTCGGCGGTGCTGTCCTACGGTCCGGACGGGCAGCGCCAGGAGGCCGGAATGGAGGTGTTCATCGCCAGTCACGCGCCGCGTCCGAGGATGCTGGTGTTCGGCGCGATCGACTTCGCCTCCGCACTTGCTCAGCAAGGCAGCCTGCTCTCCTACCGCGTGACCGTCTGTGACGCGCGGCCGGTCTTCACCACCGCAGCGCGCTTCCCCGCCGCCGAAGACGTCGTCGTCGACTGGCCGCACCGCTACCTCGCCGCCCAGGCGGAGGCGGGCGCGATCGACGCGCGCACCGCGATCTGCGTACTGACCCACGATCCGAAATTCGACGTGCCCGTCCTCGAGGTGGCGCTGCGCCTGCCCGAAGTCGGCTACATCGGCGTGATGGGGTCGCGCCGCACGCACGACGACCGGATGCGGCGGCTGCGCGAGGCGGGCCTGACCGACTCCGAACTGGCCCGGCTGGCCAGCCCCATCGGCCTCGACCTCGGTGCCCGCACCCCCGAGGAGACCGCCGTGTCGATCGCCGCTGAGATCATCGCGCGTCGGTGGGGCGGCGGTGGCCGGCCGCTCTCCGGCACCGGCGGCCGGATCCACCACTGAAACCCCGCGGGGGCCGTGAGACACCAGTAGTGGAAATGTCGCTCTCGGATGCGATAACGTCACTCTCAGGTGCGGAAGGGGATCGACGATGACTTCAGCCGAGCTGGCTCCTCCCGGCGGGACGGCCGTCACGCCCCGCTACGCGGGCGCGCGGGTCCCGCGCGTCGAGGACACCCGCCTGCTCACGGGTCGCGGTTCGTTCGTCGACGACATCACCCGCCCGGGCATGCTGCACGCCTGCTTCGTGCGCAGCCCGTTCGCCCGCGCCACGATCAACGGCATCGACGCCGCCGCGGCACTCGCCCTGCCCGGCGTGCATGCGGTCTTCACCGCCGCCGACCTCAACCCCGAGGTCAAAGAGGCGTGGCACGCGGTCGCCGGCAAAGACGTCCCCGACACCCCCCGGCCGCCGCTGGCCGAGGGCGAGGTCAAGTTCGTCGGCGACCCGGTCGCGCTGGTCGTCGCCGACAACCGCTACATCGCCGAAGACGCCGTCGACCTCGTCGAGGTCGATTACGAGCAGTTGCCCGCGGTCGCCGATTTCCGCAAGGCGGTCGGCGGCGCCGAGGCCGGAGTGCCCGTCGTGCACGCCGACTACCCCGACAACGTCGCGGGCGGCATGGGGGGCATGCCGCCGGACGAGGAGCTGTTCGCCACGGCGCCCCATGTCGTCGAACAGCACATCTACCAGCAGATGTACGTCCCGGTACCGATAGAGACCCGCGGCATCGTCGTCGAATGGACCTCGGCCACCGAGGAACTCACGGTGTGGGCGTCGACGCAGACACCGCACGAACTCCGGGCGTTCGCGGCCCGGCTGCTCGGCATCCCCGCACAAGGGGTCCGGGTGATCATGCGGGACACCGGCGGCGCGTTCGGCCAGAAGGTGGTGCCGATGCGCGAGGACATGTGCATCCTGCTGGCCGCCCGCAAGGTGGCCGCCGCGACGTCGAACGCGCAATCGGGCGTGGCGTTGAAGTGGATCGAGGACCGGCGCGAGAACCTCATGTCGGCCGGCCAGTCCCGCCACGTCGACGGCAAGGTCCGGATGGCGTTCGACGCCGACGGCAAGATCCTGGCCGCCGACATCGATTTCATCCAGGACATCGGCTCCTACCCGACGCCGTATCCCGTGCTGACCACCGCCGCGATCGGCATGTTCTTCCCCGGGCCGTACCGGGTGCCCAAGGCCAGCTTCAACTACAAGACCGTGTTCTCCAACACCCCGGGCCTGCACGCATACCGCGGGCCCTGGCAGTACGAGACCCTCACTCGCGAGATGCTTCTCGACTGCGCCGCACGAAAGATCGGGATGGACCCGGTCGAGCTGCGCCGCATCAACATCCTGCGAGGGGACGAGATGCCGTACTTCAACCCCAACGGCATGCCCTACGACAACTGCGCCCCTGCCGACACTTTCGAGCAGGCCGTCAAGATCCTCGACCACGAGGGGTTCCGCAAGGAGCAGGCCGACGCGCTCGCCGAGGGCCGCTACATCGGGCTCGGCTTCTCCGCCTACATCGAACCGACCGGCGCGGCGACCGGGCACCTCGCCACCGAGGGCGCGACCATGCGGATGGAGCCGACCGGGCAGATCAACGTCTACGTCAACGGGGGGTCGAGCGGAAACAGCATCGAGACCACCGTCGTCCAGTTGACCGCAGATGCGCTGGGCGCCAACATCGGTGACGTCTCGACCATTCAGGGCGACACCGCCGTGACCCCGTACGGCGCCGGCACGCAGGGCAGCCGCAGCGGCCCGATGACCGCCGGCGCCGTCAACGAGGCCGGTGCGATCCTGCGCAAGCAGATCATCGCGATCGCCGCGCAGATCCTCGGCGTCGGCGAGGACGACGTCGAGCTCGCCGATTCACGCGCCACCGTGCGCGGCGAACCGGACAAGAGCGTGAGCTTCGCCGACATCGCGTACCGCTCCTACTACGACCCCGCACAACTGGGCGGCGTGCCGCCCACCCTGGAGGCCACCGCACGGTTCAACTCGCAGGCGATGATCCACTGGGCCAACGCAACCCACGTGTGCACGTGCGAGGTGGACATCGAGACGGGGCATGTGACGCTGACCCGCTACATCGTGAGCGAGGACGTCGGACCGATGATCAACCCCAACGTCGTCGAGGGACAGGTCGCCGGTGGTACCGCCCAGGGCATCGGCGGCGCGCTGCTCGAGCAGCTCGCCTATGACGATGCGGGCAACCCCGTCTCCTCGACCTTCGTCGACTATCTCCTGCCCACCGCCACCGAGGTCCCGCCGATCGAATTCGGCCACGTCGAGATCCCCGGTCCGGGCGTCGGCGGTTACAAGGGCGCCGGCGAGGGCGGCGCCATCGGGTCGCCTCCCGCGGTGATCAACGCCGTCAACGACGCGCTGGCCCCGCTCGGCGTGACGCTGACCCAGCTGCCCGCCACGCCCGCCGCGATCGTCGACCTCATCGAGAAAGCCAGAAAGGACCACTGACCGTGGAACTGAACAACGAATTCCGGGTCGCGGTACCACCCGCGAAGGTGTGGGAGGTGTTCACCGACGTCGAACGCGTCGCGCCCTGCCTGCCCGGCGCCACCCTGCTGGGCGTCGACGGCGACACGTTCGACGGCGCGGTCAAGGTCAAGGTCGGTCCGATCACGGTGTCCTACAAAGGCGTCGCGTCCTACCAGGAGAAGGACGCCGGTGCGAGGCGGATCGTGCTGCGGGCCGAGGGCAAGGAGACCCGGGGCAACGGCACGGCCGCAGCGACGGTCACCGCGCAGCTCCAGGACGAGGGTGACGCCACCTACGTCGGGATCGTCACCGACCTGGCGATCTCGGGCAAGGCCGCCCAGTTCGGGCGCGGGGTGCTGGCCGACGTCTCCGGCAACCTGATCGCGCAGTTCGCCAGGAGCCTGGAGGCCGAACTGCTCGGCGATGCTCCGTCTCCGTCCCAGACTGGCTCGGCCGCAACGACTTCTGCCGCAGCATCCGAGGCCGGTGACTCCGTGGACCTGCTCAAGGTGGTCGCCGTCCCGATGGCCAAACGGTATGCCCCGGTGCTCGGCGCGGCGTTGGCCGCCGGTGCGGTCGGGTTCGTGCTCGGCCGTCGCAGGCGCAAGGGCCCGGCCGCGGTGCTGGCCGACGATCTGCAGGCCGTGCTGGCTCGGCTGCTGTCGTGAAAGCAGCACCGTTCGCCTACCATCGCCCGGACTCCGTCGCCGGCGCGGTGCGGCTGCTCGGTGAGTACGGCGAGGACGCGAAGATCCTCGCGGGCGGGCAGAGCCTGGTGCCGATGCTGGCGATGCGCCTGACGCACTTCGAGAACCTGATCGACATCTCGCGGGTCGACGAACTGCGCGACATCGACCGGCGCGACGACGTCGTGCGGATCGGCGCCGGCACGCCGCACGCCTTCGTCGGCATGGACGACGAGGTCGCGGAAGCTGTTCCGCTGCTGACGTTGTCGACACCCCACATCGGACACTTCCAGATCCGGACCCGGGGAACGCTCGGCGGAGCGATCGCCCACGCCGATCCGGCCGCCGAGTACGCGGCGGTGGCGCTGACGTTGGATGCCGACATCGAGGCGACGTCGGCCCGCGGCACCCGCCGGATCCCGGCGTCGGAGTTCTTCACCGGCCTGTGGGAGACGGCCCTGAGCCCCGACGAGGTGCTCACCGCCGTCGCCTTTCCGGTGTGGTCCGGCCGGTGCGGCTTCTCCGTGCAGGAATTCGCCCGCCGCCACGGCGATTTCGCCATTGCGGGAGCCACCGTCGCGGTGGAACTCGACGGCGACAACACCGTGACGCGCTGCGGTATCGGGCTGCTGGGCCTGGGATCCACACCGGAGCGCGGAACGCCCGCCGAACAGGCGGTCGTCGGCCGGCCCGTCACCGACATCACGGCCGAGGAGCTCGGCCGGCTGGCGGTGTCGGCGCTCGAGGACGTCCCCGCCGACCTGCAGGGCACGGCGGCCTACCGCACGCGAGTGGGTGCGGCGATGGTCGCGCGCGCCTGGACCGAGGCAACCACGGAGGCACGTGATGCATGAACTTCCCGTCGAGGTCTCGGTCAACGGCCGTCGCTACGCCGCGAGCGTCGAGCCCCGGCTGACGCTGGCTGACTACCTGCGCGAGAGGTGTGGCCTGACCGGCACCCACCTGGGCTGTGAGCACGGCGCCTGCGGCGCGTGCACGGTGCTGCTCGACGGGCAGGCGGTGCGGTCCTGCCTGATCTTCGCGGTGCAGGTCGACGGCCAGGAGATCACCACGGTGGAGGGCGTGGCCGACGACGGTGAGCTCTCACCCGTGCAGGCGGCGATGCGCGACTGTCACGGACTCCAGTGTGGCTTCTGCACACCGGGTTTCGTCACGAGTATCACGGCGCTGCTGCGAGACAACCCGACCCCGACCGACGCGGAGATTCGCGAGGGCCTGTCGGGCAACTTCTGCCGGTGCACCGGTTATCAGGGCATCGTCAACGCGGTGCGCCGCGCCTCCGAGTCGATGAGCTGACGCTCGCCCCTTCGCCGACACTGCGCGCAGCGCGCGAAATGCCGTGTGGACGCCGCATGGAATGCAAGTTCGGCGGGAGGTCGCTACTGAGGCACGACCCCGCGCAGGCCGTCCGCGCCGAACACGGGTTCCAGCATGGCCGAAAAGTCCGGGCCGCGGCGCAGCATCATGCCGCCGTCGACGTTGATCAGCTGCCCGGTGATGTAGCTCGCCGCGTCACTGAGCAGGAACACCGCGGCGTTCGCGACGTCCTCGGCCTCACCGGGCCGCGGCAACGGCGTGGCCGCCGCGTAGTCCCCGCTGACCTCCGGCGAGGAGAAGATCGCCGCCACCAGGTCGGTGCGGATCAGGCCGGGGCGCAGGCAGTTCACCCGCACCAGCGACGGCCCCAGCTCGTCGGCCGCCAACTGCATCAGGTGATCCACCCCGGCCTTGGACACCCCGTAGGCGCCGAACCACCGGTGGGTGTTGCTGGCCGCGATCGACGAGATGCCGACGAACGAACCGCCGCCGCCCCGGACCATCTCGCGTGCCGCATGCTTGAGCACGTAGAAGGTGCCGTTGATGTTCAGGTCCACCAGGCGCCGCCACGCCGCGGAGTCCAGCTGGGTGATCGGCCCGATCGTGTCGCTTCCGCCGGCGCAGTGCACTGCGCCGTCCAGCCGGCCGGTCCAGGCCGCCGCGGCGTCCACCGCGCGGGCCACCTCGTCCTCGTCGGTGACGTCGGCGGGTTCGTAGCGCACCGATCCGCCGATCTCCTGCGCGGCCGCCGCCAGCTTGTCGGCGTTGCGCCCGACCAGCATGGCGTTGCCGCCGGCCGCGACCACCTCCGCCGCGACGGCCTTGCCGATCCCGCTGCCACCACCGGTGACCAACACCGTCCGACCCGACAACGAGATTTCCACGCCCGACTCCTTCGACGAACTAACTAGAACGAGTTCTAGTTATACGTCACGGCTCGTCGCGGCGGGACGGCTTCGGCGCGCCGAGAGTCCGCCAATCCGGCACATCCGGGGGCAGCCCGACGGGATACCGGTTCTCGTTGTGGGCCGCCCAATGGGCGTGGCCGAGCTCATGGATGTGGAAGGCGTGCCGCAGGGTCTCGGTGAACCCCATCGCCTCGGTGGCGGCGTTCACCGAATCCTTGATCAGCAGCGCGGCCATCGTGGGCCGCTCGGCGATGCGCTTGGCGAACTCCAGCGTCTTGTCCTCCAGCTCCGCGCGGGGGAAGACCTTGGACACCATGCCGAGCCGGTGCGCCTCGTCGGCGTCGATCGAATCACCGGTCAACAGCAGCTCTTTGGCCTTGCGGGGGCCGAACTCCCACGGGTGGGCGTAGTACTCAACACCGGGCATCCCCATCCGCACGCCGACGACGTCGCTGAACTTCGCGTCGTCGGAGGCCACGATCAGGTCGCACGCCCAGATCAGCATCAACCCTGCGGAGATGGCGTTGCCCTGCACCTGGGCGATGGTGATCTTGCGGAGGTCGCGCCACCGGCGGGTGTTCTCGAAGAAGTAGTGCCACTCCTGCAGATAGGTCCGCTCGGCGACGGCCGCCCGGGTCGCGCCGTGGGACCGGAAGGTGGGGTGCTGATCGGGCCCGGGCGCCCGCTCGGCCAGCGCCTGCTCGGATCCCAGGTCGTGGCCGGCCGAGAAGTTCTTGCCGCGCGCAGCCAGGATCACGACCCGGACCTCGTCGTCGGCCTCCGCCCGCCCGAACGCCTCGTCGAGTTGCACCAGCAGGGTCCGCGACTGCGCGTTCTGGGCGTCCGGCCGGTTGAGCCAGATCCGCGCGATGCGCCCCTCGTCGAGGGTCTCGTATGTCACCTGGTCTGCGTTCGCCACATCGAGCACCTTACGTCCCGCCCGGTTGTCTACAGTTGTCTCATGCCTGCGAAATCTGACCCCGCCGAGATCGGCGACGTCGAACCGATCGCTGACAGCACCGAACGCCAGGCGCGCCGGGTGGTCGCCGCCTACGCGACCGACGCTGACGAGTGCCGCGTCTTCCTGTCCATGCTCGGGATCGGTCCGGCGAAGCTCGACGCCTGATGAGCCCCCAGGGCGGTGCCGAGGGCCGCTCCGGGTTCGCCGACTTCGTCGTGGTGGCCAACCGGCTGCCGATCGACATGGTGCGCCAACCCGACGGCACAATCGAGTGGAAACGCAGCCCCGGCGGGTTGGTCACGGCGCTCGAGCCGCTGCTGCGGCGCCGACGCGGGGCGTGGATCGGCTGGCCCGGCGTACCGCAGGAGGCCGACGACCCGGACGTCAGCGAGGAGCCGATCGAGCAGGACGGCATGCACCTGGTGCCCGTCCGGCTGAGCGCGACCGACGTCGCGGAGTATTACGAGGGGTTCTCCAACGCCACGCTGTGGCCGCTCTACCACGACGTCATCGTCAAGCCGATCTACCACCGTGCATGGTGGGACCGCTACGTCGAGGTCAACCGACGGTTCGCCGAGGCGACCGCGCGCACCGCGTCCGAGGGCGCGACGGTGTGGGTCCAGGACTACCAGCTGCAGCTGGTGCCCAAGATGCTGCGCATGCTGCGCCCCGACCTGACCATCGGCTTCTTCCTGCACATCCCGTTCCCGCCGGTCGAGCTGTTCATGCAGATGCCGTGGCGCACCGAGATCACCGAGGGTCTGCTCGGCGCCGATCTGGTGGGCTTCCATCTGCCGGGCGGGGCGCAGAACTTCCTGATCCTGGCCCGACGGCTGGTCGGCGCCAACACCTCCCGCGGCAACGTCGGCGTGCGGTCGCGGTTCGGTGAGGTGCAGGTCGGCTTCCGCACCGTCAAGGTCGGCGCATTCCCGATCTCGATCGACTCGACCGAACTCGATCAGCAGGCACGCACCAGGACGATCCGGACCCGCGCCCGCAAGCTTCGCGAGGAGCTGGGCAATCCGCGCAAGATCCTGCTCGGTGTCGACCGGCTGGACTACACCAAGGGCATCGACGTGCGGCTGCAGGCGTTCTCCGAGCTGCTCGACGAGCACCGGGTGAACCCGGAGGACACGGTACTGGTGCAGCTGGCCACTCCGAGCCGGGAGCGGGTGGAGAGCTACATCGCGATGCGCGAGGACATCGAACGCCAGGTCGGGCACATCAACGGCGAGTACGGCGAGGTCGGCCACCCCGTCGTGCACTACCTGCACCGGCCCGTCCCGCGGGAGGACCTGCTCGCGTTCTTCGTCGCCGCCGACGTCATGCTCGTCACTCCGCTGCGCGACGGTATGAACCTGGTCGCCAAGGAGTACGTCGCCTGCCGCAGCGACCTCGGCGGCGCACTGGTGCTCAGCGAGTTCACCGGCGCCGCAGCCGAACTGCGCCAGGCATATCTGACCAACCCGCACCACCTCGAGGGGGTCAAGGACGCGATCGAGGCCGCACTCAATCAGACGCCGGAAGAGGGCAGACGACGGATGCGGGCCCTGCGCAGGCAGGTCCTCGCCCACGACGTGGACCGGTGGGCCCGGGCGTTCCTCGACGCGCTGGCCGGCGCGGAGACTAAATCGGAGTGATGTAGTTGATCAGCCACTTGCCGTCGACTTTCTGGTAGTCGACGCGCAGCCGGCTCCCGTCGTAGACGGGCTGACGCGACTTGTCGGTGACCGTGCGGTTCATGTACACCATTACCGACGCCGAATCACGTTGAGCGTCAAGCACTCCGACGCCCACCACGTTCGCCTGGCTGACCAGCTGGCGGTCCCGCGCCTGCGGGATGATGTCCTTGGTCGCCCGATCCTCGAATTCGTGGCGGTAACTGGGGGTCAGCAGCGGATACACGTCGTTGAGGCTGCGCTCGACGGTCTGGTAGTCATAGCCGAACACCCGCGGGATCTGCGCCGCGGCCAGCGGTGCGAGCTCCTCGCGGGTGGTCTGCTGACCTCGCAGTTCCACCCGGTTCCAGAACAACCAACCGCCGACGGCAGCCAACCCGACGAACGCCACCGACAGCAGCACCGCCAACGCCCCGACGATCTTGGCGACGCGGTCGCCCATCAGTTGCCTCCGTTGGGGTATTTGAGGTCGTAGCCGGTCATGTGTCCGTTGTCGTCCTCGTGCACGATCACCCGCATCCGGTAGGGCTGCGACGGTTTGTTGGTTCCCTCCATGTCGGTCACGGTCACCCGCGCCGACACCAGTACCGACGCGTTGCCGCTCACCTCGTCGATCTTCTCCAGCGCGGCGCCGTTGATGACCGCTTCGGAGCTGGCGTTGGTGTCGCGGAAGATCGCCTTGAGGTTCTCGACGTTGTTGCTCTGGCTGAGCATGTCCCGCAGCGGCCCACTGGTGCTGTTGACGAACCGGTTCACACTGTCGTCGATGTTGTCCTGCGTGTAGCTGAACATGTTGACGACCAGCTGGGAGGCCGTGTCGACGAACCGCTGGTCGCGGTCCAGCTGAGCCTGTTCCTGACGCTGTTGCACCAGCATCCACGCGACGACGCCGCCCACGGCACCGCCTGCCGCCAGCAGCGCGAGAACCGAGATCAGCGCGACCAGGCCACGGTGCGCCGCACGACGGGGCGGCGGTGACAGCGCCGTCGTCGACGGCGTCTTGGCGGACTTGGGTGCGTCGACGAGGACGGCTGTGGCGGCGCCGGACGCGCCGGCCTCGGAGGCCGTGGCCGGCCCGGCGGCCCGCGACGCACGGCGCCGACCCGGTCGCCCGGTCTGAGGGGGCACAACTTCTGTCACTCGACCTGCCTACGCCTGCTTGGGCGACAACATCAAGTCGACCCAGTTCTCTGCGGGCGCCAGTTTGTCAGCTCCCGGGGCGTAGATGCCAGTTCCGCCCTCGGGGTCGACGAACTTGCCGTTCTTGTCGTAGCTCGCCATCGCCTGAGGGACGGCCTGCGGAGTGGCTTCCGCGGGCAGCAGCGGGCCGCCCGGTGCCGGCGGCGCGGCCGGCGGCGCCGCCGGGGGCGCGGGCGCGGCAGGTGGAGCCGGGGGAGCCGGTGGTGTGCGTCCGTACGGCGGCACCACCTGATCGGGTGGCGCGAAGTACGGCCATGGCGGCGGTATTCCGGGTTCGTTCGGCGGTACCGGCAAGGGGAACGGCGCATGAGGCGCCGGCCCCGGTCCCGGTGCCACTCCGGGGGGTAGCTGCACCACCGGTGGACCCGGGTCGGGATCCACCTGTGGCGGGATCATCGGGTACTTGTTCGGCGGAAGGATGTTCCGGCCGTCCTGGATCGGTGTCCCGACCGGCACCGGCGGACCGCGCCACGGGTTGTTGCCGATCGGAACGTAGCCCTTGGGGTCGCGGCAGAGCTGGATCGTCGGTGCCCGCTTGCCCGGGAATTCCTGACAGGGGTAGTTACGGGCGCCACGGACGACACTCGGATCGTTCTGCGGCACTTTGCAGTACATGTCGGTGGGCAGTTCACGCAGCGTGGTGTCTGCAGGAGAACGGATCTGCGTCGGCGGGATGAACCCGACCGAGCAGGGCGGGGGATCGCCGAGGTCGACCTTGAAGTCCAGCTTGCCGCCCTCGTCGGAGGGCAGGCCGCCGGCGACGGTGTTCAGCGCGGCGAGCAGCGCCGGGAACACCACGAGGGCGTGTTCTATCGACTTGTGGTAGATCACGCCGATGCGCCCGAAGTTGGCAAGATTCGCCGCCAGGATCGGGAAGGTCGGGCGGATGCCCTCGAACGTGGTGTCCGCCGCATCGGCCGCCGACGGCGCGTTCTGCAGCACCGAACGCAGCTGCGGATCGGCGTTGGCGACCTCACCGGTGAAGCGGGCCAGGCCGTCGGCCAGCGATCGGATGCTGTCACCACTTCGGATCTGGGCGTCCAGGAACGGGCCCGCCTGATCGATCAGCTGCGTGGTCTGCCCGTAGTTGGCGTTGGCCTCGTCGATCAGCGACCGCGACGATTGGATGAGCCGTGCCAGCTCCGGCCCCGATCCGTTGAACGCCTTGAAAGTCTCCCGGAGGAGGTCCCGGACACGGCTGTTGCTGACGCTGTTGACCAGAGCGTTCGCCTGGTCGAGAAGTTGGGCGATGTCCTGCCCCACAGCGGTGCGGTCCATCCCGATGTCGGAGCCGTCGCTCAGTGTCGCCGACGCCGGCTTCGCAGGTGGCACCAGGTCGACGTACTGCTCCCCCACCGCCGAAACGCTCTTGACGGTGGCGGTGACGTTGTCCGGCACCGGCGTTCCGCTGTTCAGCCGCATATGGGCGACCACACCGCTGTTACTCAGACCGATCGACTCGACGCGTCCGACGGTCACCCCGCGGTAAGTGACATTGGCGTTCTGGTACAGCCCGCCACCCGTCTCGAAGTTGGCGGTCACCTGATAGGTGTTCAGCCCCAGCGCTTCTGGCACCCGCAGGTAGAAGATCGAGATCGCGCCGACCGTCAACACCGTCACGACGGCGAAGATCGACAGCTGGATCTTGGTAAGCCGGTCCAACATCTAGGGCGCCCCCTGGTGCTGGGTCGCCGTTCCCGGCGGGATCTTGAACGGATCGGCCGCCTGGCCCGACAGATTGGCCAGGGAGCCCACGAGGAAGTCCGGCGGGTTGATGATCTCGCTCATCCGCTTCATGTTCGGGTCGAGACCCAGCGAGGTGGTGAACAACGTCTCCCCCAGCCTGCGCAGGGTCAGGTCGAACGTCGCGAAGACGTTGAGGTAGTCGCCGCGCACCGCCTTACGCAGGTATCGGTAGTGGAACGGGAACGTCGGCAGGAACTCCAGGCTCTTGACGAAGTCGTCGGCGTTGTCGTTGAACGACTTGATCACGGGGAACAGGTCTTTCATGTCGGCGGCGAAGTCGTCCTTCGTCTGCGCGAGCACACGCGAGCCCACATCGGCGAAGCGGCGCAGCGCGGCGAACGCGTCGATGATGTTGGAGCGGTTGCGATTCAAGACGTCGAGCGCACCGGGCAGCGTATCGAGGGTTCGGCCGAGACTGTCCTTGCTCTTGGCCAGGATGCCCGAGAACCTGTCGAGCCCTTCCATCGCCGCGATGATGTCGTTGGTCTGCCGGTCGAGCGAACCCGTCAGCTCGGCCAGCCGCGGGATCAGGTCGGTGAAGGTGCCCTCCCGGCCGGCCACGGCTTTGTACGCCTCCTCGGTGATGTCCTGCAGCGCACCGAGGTTGCCCTTGTTCACGACGACGCCGAGCGACGAGAGCACCTCCTCGGTGGTCGGATAGCGGCCGGCGCGCTCGATCGGGATCTCCGAACCGTTCTCGAGCCGCCCGACCGACTTTCCGGGGGGCTCGGCCAACTCGATGTGCTGCGAGCCCAGCAGAGACGTCTGCGCGACCTTGGCAATCGCGTTGGCCGGCAGGACGACGTTTTTGTCGAGCGAGAGCTTGACCGCCGCGTAGAAGGAGCCGTCGGCGCGCTGGACCGCGTCGATGCCCGACACGCTGCCGACGGTGACATCGTCGACCATCACCGGCGAATTCTGGGGCAGTGTCGCGACATCGGGCAGTTCGACGGTGATCGAGAACGAGCCGGGACCGTGACCGGCCGTGCCGGGCATGTTCAGCGAGTTGAGTCCGCCGAACTGGCACCCGGCGAGTAGAGCGGCCCCTGTCGCGAGCGCGAGCGTTCGCTTGACGGTCTTCACTCCCAATGCTTTTCGCATCAGCCACCCGCCTGAGTCGGAGCAGGAACGGGACCAGGGGCGGGACCGGGCGCCGGGCCAGGAGCGGGACCAGGTGCCGGACCTGGAGCGGGGCCTGAGCCCTGCCCTGCCTGCCCGCCGGAGTGCGACGTCGGCGCGCTGGCCGGCGCCGGCGGCACCAGCAGCGAGGTCAGGTCGGCGTCCGGCGGGATCTGTGGCGGAGTGACGCCAGGCGCGTTCTGCCACTGCAGATACGGCACCGGCGTCTGCGCCTTGGCCTCGGTGGCGGGCGTGTCGTAGATGATCTGGCCCTTGTACGCGGTGATGGTGTTGATCGGGTGGAACAGCACCGGCGGGTAGTTCATCGTGATGCGCTTGAGCACCGGTCCCATGCGCTGGCGGCAGATCTCGGCACGCTTGTACTCGTCCGGAGACGCGCCGATGTCGAACGCACCGCCACAGATGAACTGAATCGGATTCGCGAAGTTCGGCAGCGACAGCAAGCCGCCCACGGTGCCCTGCGCGGGGTTGTAGATGTTGTAGAAGTTGGACAACCCGTTCGGCGTGACGTGCAGAACCTGTTCGATGTCGTCACTGTGGTCGGTCAGGATCTGGGTGAAGTCCGCCAACTTGTGCACCTGATCGATCAGGGCCTGGTTGTTGTCGTTGAGCAGACCCTTGACGTCCGACAACGCCTGGTTCAGGGTGCCGAGCGTCTTGTCGAGGTCGGTCGAGCTGTCCGCGAGCACCTGCGACACCGAGGCGACATGGTTGGTGAACTGGACGATCTGCTCGTTGCTGTTCGACAGCGCGTTGACGAGGACCTGCAGGTTGCGCACCGTCCCGAAAAGGTCGGTGCGTGAATCACCGAGACGCCCCGCCGTCTGCGAGAGTTCCCGCAACGCCTGACGGAACGAGTCACCGTTGCCGTCGAACGTGTCAGCCGCTTGGTTGACGAACTCGGTGAGCGGGCCCTGCACCGACCCCTGCTGCGGGCCGAGCTGAGCGCTCAGTTGTGTCAGCTGCTCTTTGACCTCGTCCCACTCGACCGGGACCGCCGTCCGGTCCAGGCCGATCTCGGCGCCGTCGGCCATCACCGGGCCGCCGGTGTAGGCGGGAGTCAGCTGGATGAACCGGGCCGCCACCAGGTTCGGCGAGATGATCAGCGCCCGGGCGTTCTCCGGGACCTTGACGCCGTCCTGGATCGTCATCGTGATCTTGACGTCGGACGCGCGGGGCTCGATCGAGTCGATCGTGCCCACCGGTACCCCGACGATCCGCACCTGGTCGCTGGGATACAGCCCGACCGCAGACTGGAAGTAGGCGACGACCTTGTGGCCGGTGCGCGACGGCCACACCAGGTACACCGCCGATGCCAGCACGACCACCAGCACCGCGGCCAGCCCCAGCCGCATGGCACGACCGGTTCTCGAGGACGAATTCGACTGACTCATGGCGACTTCGGCCTGATGATCAAGCGCTCGGAGATGAATCCGCGCAGGTAGTCGGCGAGGCTGTCGGGCAGCTTGCCCGGCTGGAAGTAGGTGTCGAGCAGCACCTCCGCCAGGCTGGCCGGCGGCAGGCCGTAGAGGTTGATGTGGAAGCCGGGTCCGGAACCGACGACCTCGCCCAGCGCTGTCGCGTACGGCGGGAGGCGCTTGAGCGCCTCGCCGATGTGCTCCTTGCGTTGCAGCAAGTTGTCCATCACCAGGTTCAGCTTCTCCAGCGCGGGGCCGAATTCGCGCTTGTTGTCGGCTACGAATCCCGAGAGCTGTTGGCTGACATCATCGATACCGGAGATCAGATTGCTCAACGCCTGCCGGCGCTCGTCCAGCGCCGCGAACAGCATGTTGCCGTCGACGATCAGCTGGTTGACCTGCCCGGACCGCTGCGCGAGCGTATCGCTGACGCGCTTGGCGTGCCTCAGCAGCTCTTCGAGCGCGGCGTCGCGCTTGTTCAGGCTGCGGGACAGGTTGGTGACGCCGTCGAGCGTGCTGCGCAACTGCGGCTTGGCTTCCCGCATCGAGTCGGTCAGCGTCTGCAACGCCTGCTCGAGACGGGGCTTGTCGAGCTCGCTGGCGTTCTGGCCCAGATCCTGCAGCGCGGTGTTGAGCGTGTACGGAGTCGTGGTCCGCCCCAGCGGGATGGAGGTGACCGAACCACTTCCCTTGGGGGTGACGGCGAGCGACTTCTCCCCGAGCACGGTGTCGGTCTTGATCGCCACCAGCGACTGGTCACCGACCCGGACCTTGCGGTCGACGGTGAACGTGACCTTCGCGGTGTCACCAGCGAGCGCGACGCTCTTCACCTTGCCGACGTTGATCCCCGAGACGTTGACCGTATTGCCGGGGGAGATTCCGCCGGCATCGGTGAAGAAAGCTTCATAGGTCTTGCCCTGCGGCATGAACGGTAGGTTGGCGTATCCGAAGGACACCAGCACCAGGCACGTCACCAGAACGATGCCGAATATGCCTGTGCGGAGCGGGCTTCCGCCGTCTGGTTTAGCCATTGTCGGAACACCTCCCCTTCGACGGATCAGGCGGGCCACCGAACGGGATGAGGATGTCGCTGCCGGCGGGTCCGTTGATCTTCATCCGGACGGCGCAGTAGTAGATGTTGAAGAACGCACCGTACGCCCCGAGCGCATTGAGGCGCAGGTAATTCTCGGCCAGCGGCTCGATGACCTTGTTGATATCGGCCTTCCGTTCGTCGAGGCGCTGAGCCAGGGGCCGGGCGTTCTCGATGACGCCCTGCAGGGGGCGCCGGGACTTCTTCAGCATGTCGGTCAAGTCGTTCTCCGCCGACGCCAGCGGAGCGATGGCACCCGCGATCGGATCGCGTCCCTCGGCCAGGCCGGTGAGCAGCTTCTGCAGGCGGTCCACGCTGGCGTCGAATTGCGCGCCCTTCTCATCAACCGTGCCCAGCACGGTGTTGAGGTTGGTGATCACGTCGCCTATCAGCTGGTCGCGGGCCGCGAGATTCTGGGTGAACGCACTGGTGCTGGAAAGCATTTCCGACAACGCCCCGCCCTGCCCCTGAAGCAACTCGATGACGGCGCTGCTGATCGCGTTGACCTTCTGGCCATCGAGACCCTTGAGCACCGGGCGGAGCCCGCCGAGCAACGCGTCGAGATCCAGTGCCGGCTGGGTGTTGACGATGGTGCCGCCCGGCGGCAGCTTCCTCAGCTCCCCCGGACCCGAGGTGATCTCGAGATAGCGGTCGCCGACGAGGTTCTGGTACCGCACGGCCGCCCGGGTGGAGGTGTAGAGCTGATAGCGGTCGCTGACGGTGAACGCCACGTCGACGGAATTGTCATCCTTGAGCTTGACACCTTTGACCTTGCCGACCGGGACGCCCGCGATGCGGACGTCCTGACCGGATTTCAAGCGGGACGCGTCGGTGAAAGTGGCGTGGTAGTCCCTGTCCGAACCGAAGCGGAACTGACCGAACACCACCACCAGCGCGGCCGCCACCACGAGCATGACGACGGTGAAGATCGACACGTAGACCAGGGTGCGATCGCGCTTCATGATCGTCTGTTCCTCATCGTCGGCTCTTCGCGCAAGCGCTCATCGCAACGCAGGCGGTCTCCCATCAGAAATCGTCCCTCTCGGCGAACGCGCCGTTGAACAGGAACTGCAGCGTCGACGGGGCGTCGAACTGCACCTCGGTGTTCGGCTGGAAGGGAACGTAGGCGTTGTCGGTGACCAGGAACGGTGACCGGTACCAACTGCCGCCGTACTGCTTGTTCGGTATGTCGGGGAGGCCGCGGCAGTTCGGCCCGCCCGTGGCGTTCACGATCGGAAGGCTCTCCGGGTAGGTGTAGGAAGGAGATCCCAGAACGAAGCTCGACGAGGTGAACAAGCCCGGACGGATACCACCGATGATCGGGGCGAACCGGTCGATCGCGTTGGCCGTGCCTTTGAGGATGCAGCCGAATTCCGGTGAGTACTCGCCGATGACCTTCAACGGCGCGCGGAGTCGCTGGATCGCGGCGATGTAGTTGTCGGCCGCCGGCTCCAGCGTCGCGGTGCCGTTGTTGGCCAGCCCGGTCGCGGCGAGCAGCGTTGCATTGAGGTTGTCCTGCTGGTCGACGATGGTCTGGCTGATCGACGGCGCGTTGTCCAGGATGGTCGCGATGTCGGGTCCCGCGTCACCGTAGATGTTGGTGACCACGGCCGCCTTGCGGAAGTCGTCCTGCAGAGTCGGCAGCTTCGGATTGAGCTGCGCCAGATACGAGTTCAGTCCTGACAGTATCGCGCCGGCATCCTCGCCGTGGCCGCGAAGACCCTCGGCCAGGGCCGAGAGCGTGGCATTGAGGCTGACGGGGTCGATCTTGGTCAAGGTGTCGGTCAGGCTCTGGAACAGGGTGTTGACCTCGAGCTGGACGTCTTGGGCCCTGATCTCCGCACCGGGCCGCAGCGACGCCTTGTCCGGCTTGGGCGGCGGCAGGAACTCGACGGCCTTGGCACCGAAGATCGTCGTGCCCGCGATCCGCACTGTCGCGTTCGAGGGGATGTAGCGCATCTCCCCGCTGCGGATCGCCAGCGTGAGCTTCGCACTGTCGCCGGCGTATTCGATGGATTCGACGTCACCGACCTGGATGCCGCGGAACTTGACCTTGGCCTTGGATTCCATCACCAGACCTGCCCGCGGCGAGAGCACGGTCACCTTGTCGGTCGGTGTGAAGGCCGCTGTGTACGACAGATAGGTGAACACCGCGGCCGCGACGACGACGGCAGCCAGGATCGCCGCAGCGATCCGCACGTGGCTGCGCTTGGCGTCACCGTCGGCCATCGGAAGTCCTGCCTAACCAGAGAGATTGAAGTTGCCCGACGCGCCGTAGACGGCCAGGGAGATGAACAGGACGATGACCACCACCACGATCAGCGACGTGCGCACGGCCTGCCCCACGGCGATGCCGACGCCGACCGGACCGCCGGAGGCGTTGTAGCCGTAGTAGGTGTGCACGAGCATGACCGCGACCGACATCACGATCGCCTGCAGGAACGACCACAGCAGATCGCTGGGTATCAGGAAGGTGTTGAAGTAGTGGTCGTAGAGACCGGCGGACTGCCCGTTGATGTAGACGGTGGTGAAGCGCGCGGCGAAGAACGCCGCCAGCACCGACAGCGCGTACAGCGGAACGATCGCGATCAAGCCCGCGATCAGCCGCGTCGACACGAGGTAGGACACCGAATGCACGGCCATCGATTCCACCGCGTCGATCTCCTCGGCGACGCGCATCGCGCCCAGCTGCGCCGTGGCACCGGCACCGATGGTCGCCGCCAGCGCGATGCCGGCGATCACCGGCGCGACGATGCGGACGTTCAGGAAGGCCGACAGGAAGCCGGTCAGCGCCTCGATGCCGATGTTGCCCAGCGACGAGTAACCCTGGACGGCGATCACGCCGCCGGAGGCCAGCGTCATGAACGCCGCCACGCCCACGGTGCCACCGATCATCACCAATGCTCCGGTGCCCATGGTCATTTCCGCGATGAGCCGGATGGTCTCCTTGCGGTAGCGGGTCAGCGCGTTGGGGATGTAGCGCACCGATTCGCCGTAGAACAGCGCCTGCTCCCCGACGGTGTCGACCGCCTTCGGGACGCCCCGGAAGAGGCGCCGGAAGCGGACTGTGGCGTCGTAACTCATGATCGATCGTTCTTCGCTCGGGAGCTCACCGCGCCAACACCCGGACCCCCACCGCCGTCATGATCACGTTGATCACGAACAGGCAGATGAACGCGTAGACCACCGTCTCGTTGACGGCGTTGCCGACACCTTTGGGACCGCCCTTGACCGTCAGTCCGCGATAGCAGCCGACGAGCCCGGCGACGACGCCGAACAGCAGCGCCTTGACCTCGGCGAGCACCAGCTCGCCGAGCCCGGTCAGCACGGTCAGGCCGTTGATGAAGGCGCCCGGGTTGACGCCCTGCAGGAAGACCGAGAAGACGTAACCCCCGGCCAGGCCGATCAGGCAGACGAGGCCGTTGAGCAGAAGCGCGACGAACGTCGAGGCGAGCACGCGCGGCACCACGAGGCGCTGGATCGGGTCGATGCCCAGCACGCGCATCGCGTCGATCTCTTCGCGGATGGTGCGCGCACCGAGGTCGGCGCAGATCGCGGTGGCCCCCGCGCCGGCGACGACGAGCACCGTCACCACGGGGCCCAGCTGGGTGATGGTGCCGAACGCGGTGCCCGCGCCGGACAGGTCGGCCGCCCCGATCTCACGCAGCAGGATGTTGAGCGTGAACGCCACCAGCACGGTGAACGGGATCGCCACCAACAGTGTCGGCACCAGCGAGACGCGGGCGATCATCCAGGTCTGGTCGAGGAACTCACGGAACTGGAACGGCCGGCGGAAAGACTTGACGAACGTGTCGAGGGACATCTCGACGAACCCACCCACGGCCCGCGCCGGCGCCGCAAGCTGTTCGATCAACCTCGGCTCCGTTCTCGGTCAGGGTGCATGGGGGTGACGCGTTGGCGAATTGTTGTTCACAGTCCGTAGGCGACGGGTCCCCACCCCTTTGGTAAGCAGCGCTCTTAGTGAGCCGGATCATACTAACTAGAACGTGTTCGCAGTGTCAAAGAACGGTATAAACAGGCGAAATTGTTATGTTATTGCTGCTCAAGGCCACTGTGATCCAGGTCATTCTAGAACACGTTCTAGTTAACTGACGAAAGTGACAACCAAGACTGTCAGTCTCGATCGCCCAGCCCCATGGCGGCGGAGAAACTGCGCTCCGGATCCCGATCAGCAAAGTAATTCTGTAAGGTTTCTGAGAGCGCTGCCGGGTTCCACGCATCACCGTCGGCACTGAACTGCTTCTCGGCCGTCGGCGCCGCGAGAAGCGTCACCGTCGGACCATAGACGATGAACAGCTGCCCGTTGACCGCTTCGGCCGCCGGCGAGGCCAGGAACCGGACGAGGTTCACGACGTGCTCGGGCGACAGCGGGTCGACCACACCGTTCGGCAGGTCGGGCGCGTCACCGAAGACCCCCGCGGTCATCGCGGTGCGGGCCCTCGGCGCAATGGCGTTCGCGCGCACGCCGAACCGGCCCAGCGCCCTCGCCGCCGACAGGGTCAGCGCCGTGATGCCCGCCTTGGCTGCGCCGTAGTTGGGCTGGCCGACGGGTCCGGACAAGCCGGCCTCCGACGAGGTGTTGATGATGCGGCCGTAGATCGTCCCGTCCCCCGCCTTGGCCTTCGACCGCCAGTACGTGGCCGCGTTGCGGGTCAGCAGGAAGTGTCCGCGCAGGTGCACCGCGATGACCGCGTCCCACTCCTCGTCGGTCATGTTGAACAGGATTCGGTCCCGGGTGATGCCCGCGTTGTTGACGACGATGCCGAGCCCGCCGAGCCCGTCGGCGGTCTCGACCAACTCGTCGGCGGTCGACCGCTCGCTGATGTCCCCGGCCACCGCGACACCCTTCGATCCCGCCGTCGCGATCTCGTCGAGCACGTCGGATTGGTCGAGAGCCCGGGCGATGTCGTTGACCACCACGGTGGCACCCGCCCTGGCGAGTCCGATCGCCTCGGCGCGGCCCAATCCGGCCGCGGCTCCGGTCACCACCGCGACTCGGCCGGAGAGATCGGTCTGGCTCGCACTGCTTGGAGAAGACAATTTATGAATACCTCTAGTCGCGTCGGATCAGGGCTGCCCGGGGGCACTCTGCGATGGCCTGCTCGGCCAGCGCCTCCTCCTCCGCCGGTACCGGGTCGGCCTTCACCACGGCGTAGTCGTCATCGTCGAGGTCGAACAGGTCGGGGGCTATTCCGACGCAGACCGCATTGCCTTCACAACGGTCACGATCCACTTCCACACGCATGAGAACCTCCTGTCGGTCGGGCTGTCGGCGCGATCCTGCCGGGCACCTAGTGTGACACCACCCTGGACCCCAACACTAGAACGTGTTACAACCGGGAAGGGCCGCCGGGTGTGCACGGGCACCCAGACTAAGGCTCGCAGACTAGTGAGGACCACGCGATGCGGATCGGCTACACCCCTGAGCAAGAGGAGCTTCGGCGCGAACTACGCGCGTACTTCACCAAACTGATGACGCCCGAACGTGCCGAGGCGCTGTCGAGCAACGACGGCGAGATGGGGCGCGGCAACGTCTACCGCGAGACCGTCGCGCAGATGGGCAAAGACGGCTGGCTGACCTTGTCCTGGCCCGAGGAGTTCGGCGGCCAGGCGCGACCGCCGATGGACGGCCTGATCTTCAACGACGAGGCCGCGCTGGCCAACGTGCCCGTGCCGTTCCTGACCATCAACAGCGTCGCGCCGACGATCATGGCGTTCGGCACCGACGAGCAGAAGAAGTTCTTCCTGCCGAAGATCGCCTCGGGCGACCTGCACTTCTCGATCGGTTACTCCGAACCCGGCGCGGGCACGGACCTGGCCGCGCTGCGGACCACCGCGGTGCGCGACGGCGATGACTACGTCATCAACGGCCAGAAGATGTGGACGAGCCTGATCGCCTACGCCGACTACGTCTGGCTGGCGGCGCGGACCAACCCGGAAGCCAAGAAGCACCGCGGCATCTCGATGCTGATCGTGCCGACCACGGCCGAGGGCTTCTCGTGGACGCCGGTGCACACCATGGCGGGGGTCGACACCAGCGCGACGTACTACCAGGACGTCCGCGTCCCGGTGACCAACCTCGTCGGTGAGGAGAATGCCGGCTGGAAGCTGGTCACCAACCAGCTCAACCACGAACGCGTCGCCCTGGTGTCGGCGCAGCCGATCTTCCTGGCGCTCAACGGGGTTCGTGAGTGGGCCCAGAACACCAAGGATGTCCACGGCAAACGGCTGATCGACTCGGAGTGGGTGCAGCTCAACCTGGCGCGCGTGCACGCCAAGGCCGAGGTGCTCAAGCTGATCAACTGGGAGCTGGCCTCGGCCTCCGACCCGGACACCGACGCCGCACCCTCGCCCGCCGACGCCTCGGCGGCCAAGGTGTACGGCACGGAGCTGGCGACCGAGGCCTACCGGTTGCTCATGGAGGTGCTCGGCACCGCGGCCACGTTGCGCACCAATTCCCCGGGCGCCCTGCTGCGGGGACGAATCGAGCGCATGCACCGGTCGTGCCTGATCCTGACGTTCGGTGGCGGCACCAACGAGATCCAGCGCGACATCATCGGCATGGTCGCCCTGGGGCTGCCCCGGGTGAACCGCTAAGAGACGACGGAGACCACTCATGGATTTCAAGACGACCGAAGCCAGCGACGACCTCGGCGGCTTGGTGCGCACGATCACCGAGTCGGTGTGCACGCCCGAGCGCCAACGTGAACTCGACGGCGCGGACGAACGATTCGATCGCGACCTCTGGCGCAAGCTGATCGACGCCGACATCCTGTCGGCGGCCGCGCCGGAATCGTTGGGCGGCGGCGGGTTCGGCCTGCTCGAGCAGGTGGCGGTGCTCGTCGCGCTCGGCAGGCAGATGGCCGCTGTCCCCTACCTGGAGTCGGCGGTCCTCGCCGCCGGCGCGCTGGCCAAGTTCGGCTCCGAAACCCAGCAGCAGCGGTGGGCGGTGCCGGCGATCACAGGCGAGAAGATCCTGACCGTGGCGCTCGACGGTGACATGGGGGAAGGACCTGTGCAGGCGCACGCCGTCGACGGTGGCTACCGGCTGACCGGTACCCGGACGCAGGTCGGCTTCGGCCCGGTCGCCGACGCCTACCTCGTGCCCGCTGAGACCGACACCGGCACACGTCTTTTCGTCGTCGCAGCCGACGATCCCGGCGTCAACATCGAGACCCTGGACACCACCGGTCACGGCAGCGTCGGCCACCTCACCCTCGCGGGAACCGACCTGGGTTCCGATCGGGTGGTCGGCGACGGCGATCAGATCGTGCCGTGGCTCACCACGCTGGCCACACTGGGCCGCAGCGCGTTCCAGCTCGGCGTGCTCGACCGGGCGCTCGAGCTGACCGCGTCCTACGCACGGGAGCGCGAGCAGTTCGACCGGCCGATCGGCAGCTTCCAGGCGGTGTCGGCGCGGCTGGCCGACGGCTACATCGACATCAAGGCGCTGCGGCTGACCCTCACCCAGGCGGCGTGGCGGCTCTCGGAGGGCCTGCCCGCGGAGGTGGACGTCAACACGGCAGCCTTCTGGGCCGCTGAAGCGGGTCACCGCGTGGCGCACACGACCGTGCACGTGCACGGCGGGGTCGGCATCGACACCGACCACCCGGTGCACCGGTACTTCCTGGCGGCCAAGCAGACGGAGTTCGCCGTCGGCGGCGCCACCGGCCAATTGCTGCGCATCGGCCGCGAACTGGCCGACACACCGGCCTGATCCGACCGCTCACGGTGGCCGCCCCTGTCACGCCGACGGTGTCCTCTCTGCTGTCGGCCCTGGCCATGGTCGACGACCGCGGGGTGCACGCGGTGCAGCCTGGTTCCGACGCGGTCTCGTTCACCAGTTGGCGCGAGCACATTCGCGACGGCGCCGCACTCGCGGCGGCGCTTCGGGCGCGGCTGGATGCTGATCGCCCGCCGCATGTCGGCGTACTGCTGGGCAACACACCGTTCTTCGGCACGGTGCTGGTCGCCGCCGCGATGTCGGGAATCGTGCCCGTCGGGCTGAATCCGACCCGCCGCGGTGCGGCACTGCAGCGCGACATCGCCCACGCCGACTGTCAGCTGGTGCTCGCCGACAGCGACGGCATCCAGGACGGAATCTCCGCCGTCGACGTCGAATCGGCCGATTTCGCAGCCGAACTCGACGCTCACCGCGACGCGACGGTCGAATTCCGTACCGCCGACCCCGACGACCTGTTCATGCTGCTCTTCACGTCCGGAACCAGTGGCGACCCGAAGGCGGTGTGCTGCACGCACGAGAAGGTGGCGGTTCCCGGGGTGATGCTGGCGCAGCGGTTCGGCCTCGGGCCCGCGGACACCTGCTACCTGTCGATGCCCCTGTTCCACTCTAACGCGATCATGGCCGGCTGGGCTCCAGCCGTGGCCGCGGGTGCGTCGATCGCGTTGCGGCCCAGATTCTCCGCGTCTCAGTTCATGCCCGACGTCCGGCGGTTCCATGCGACGTACGCGAACTACGTAGGCAAGCCGCTGTCGTACGTCCTCGCCACCCCCGAGCGTGTTGACGACGCCGACAACCCGCTGAGGGTCGCGTACGGCAACGAAGGCGCGCCCAGAGACGTGGTCCGGTTCGCGCAGCGCTTCGGGGTGCAGGTAGTCGACGGCTTCGGCTCGAGCGAGGGCGGGGTGGCGATCGCCCGCACCCCCGACACCCCCGACGGAGCGCTCGGCCCTCTGCTGAACGGCGTGACGATCGTCGACGTCGACACCGGCGCCGAGTGCGCGCCCGGAGTGATCGGAGAGCTCGTCAACACCGAGGGTCCTGGCCAGTTCCGCGGCTACTACAACGATCCCGGTGCCGACGCCGAGCGCATGCGAGACGGCATCTACCACAGCGGCGACCTGGCCTACCGCGACGAGAACGGATTCGCGTACTTCGCCGGCCGGCTGGGTGATTGGATGCGCGTCGACGGCGAGAACCTGGGCACCGCCCCGATCGAGCGAATCCTGTTGCGCTACCCCGGAATCACGGAGGTCGCCGTGTACCCGATCCCCGATCCCGCGGTCGGGGACCAGGTGATGGCGGCTCTCGTGCTGCCCGAGGGCACCGCTTTCGACCCGGCCGAGTTCACCGCGTTTCTGCGCCGGCAGTCCGATCTCGGCCCCAAACAGTGGCCCGCTGTCGTCCGGGTGGCCGCCGCGTTGCCCCGCACCGAGACGTTCAAGGTGCTCAAGCGTCGGCTGTCGGCCGAAGGCACCGCGTGCGCCGATCCGGTCTTCCTCATCGAGCGGCCATGACCCACCGCGACGACATCGCCACGATGCTGCTCGACCGCCTCGGCGACGAGCGCCTCGGGTTGCGCACCCGCGACCGCGAGTGGAGCTGGGACGCGGTCGTCCGGGAGTCGGCGGCCCGCGCGGCACTGGCCACCGCCGTGCGCGACGAAACACTGGGCGACGCACCGTTTCACATCGGGGTCCTCCTCGACAACGTGCCCGACTTCGTGTTCTGGCTCGGCGGCGCCGCGCTGGCCGGCGCAGTGATCGTCGGCCTCAATCCGACCCGAGGCTCGGCCGGCCTGGCCGCCGACATCCGGCACGCGGACTGCGCGCTGATCGTCACCGACAGCACGGGGGCGGACCGGCTCGCGCAGCTCGACCACGGTGTCGCCCCGTCGCGCGTGTTGCTCGTCGACGACCCTGCCTACCAGCGCCGCGTCGACGAGCATCGCGCCGAACCGGGCGCGGCCGCCGGGGTGGGCGCGGCGTCGCTGTTCCTGCTGCTGTTCACGTCCGGAACGACCGGGACGTCGAAGGCGGTCAGATGCAGCCAGGGCCGCCTGGCCCGGATCGCGTACGCCGCGACCGACAAATTCGGCCATCACCGCGAGGACGTCGACTACTGCTGCATGCCGCTGTTCCACGGCAACGCCCTGATGGCGCTGTGGGCGCCCGCGCTGGCCAACGGCGCGACGGTCTGTCTGGCCCCGACCTTCTCGGCGTCGCGTTTCCTCCCCGACGTGCGGCACTACGGCGCCACGTTCTTCAGCTACGTCGGGAAGGCGCTCGCCTACCTGATGGCCACACCCGAGCAGCCCGACGATGCGGACAACACCCTGACGCGCGGCTTCGGCACCGAGGCCTCGCCAGAGGACCAGGTCGAGTTCCGCCGCCGCTTCGGGGCCGAACTGTTCGAGGGGTACGGCTCGAGCGAGGGCGGCGCTGTGGCGGCCACGGACCCGCACGCCCCGCCGGGTGCCCTCGGGCGGCCCGCGCATCCGGACGTCGTCGTCGTCGATCCCGAAACGCTCGCCCCCTGTCCGACAGCGGTTCTCGATGCACAGGCCAGAGTGCTCAACCCCGATGAGGCGATCGGCGAGATCGTCGACCGGCGCGGAGCCCGCGACTTCGAGGGCTACTACCGCAACGACGCCGCCGACGCCGAACGGGTCCGCAACGGCTGGTACTGGACCGGCGACCTCGGCTACATCGACGGCGACGGATTCCTGTACTTCGCCGGCCGCCGCGGTGACTGGATCCGCGTCGACGGGGAGAACACGTCGGCGCTGACCATCGAGCGCGTGTTACGCCGCCACCCCGGCGTCGTCACCGCGGCGGTGTACGGCGTTCCCGATCCGCGGTCGGGTGATCAGGTGATGGCGGCCATCGAGGTCGCCGACCCGGCGGCCTTCGACCTGGACGGACTGGTGTCGTTCCTCCTCGCACAGGATGATTTGGGCGCCAAGGGATTTCCCCGGCTCCTGCGGGTGTCGGACAACCTTCCCACGACCGGGTCGAACAAGGTGCTCAAACGCGACCTGCAGGCGCAGAAGTGGCACACCCGCGAGCCGATCTATCGGTGGCCGGGCCGCGGCCGACCGGTTTACCAGCAGATGAGCGACGCCGACCGCGACGCGCTGGACGCGGAGTTCGCGGCGCACGGAAGGGAACGCCATGTCTGATCCGGGTGAGCGCGTGCGCGACGAGTGTGAACGTCAGTGGGACGAGACCACCGACGTGCTGGTGGCGGGGTCCGGCGCCGGAGGGGTGACCGGCGCCTACACCGCCGCGCGCGAGGGGCTCGACGTGATCCTCGTCGAGGCGACCGAGAAGTTCGGCGGCACCACGGCCTACTCAGGCGGTGGCGGAATGTGGTTCCCGTGCAACCCCGTTCTGCAGCGCGCGGGCACCGACGACACCCTCGACGACGCGCTCGAGTACTACCGGTCGGTCGTCGGCGATCGCACGCCCGCCGCACTGCAGGAAACCTATGTCCGCAGCGGGGCGCCGCTGATCGAGTACCTCGAAGCCGACGACCAGCTGAAGTTCCAGCTGCTGCCGTGGCCGGATTATTTCGGTAGAGCGCCCAAGGCGCGCGCCGACGGCATGCGGCACATCGCCGCCAAAGCGCTGAAAGTCGCCGCGGCGCCCGATCTGCGCGAGCTGATCCGGGGACCGCTGGACACCGACCGGCTGGGCACGCCGCAACCCGCGGACTACTTCGTCGGCGGCAGGGCACTGATCGCGCGCTTCCTGATCGCGCTGCGCCGCTACCCGCACGCGTCCGCCCGGCTCAACACGGCGCTGGTCCAACTCGTCGTCGCGGACGGACGGGTGACCGGTGCGATCGTCGAGACCGAGGGACGGCGCCGGGCGATACAGACCCGCCGCGGTGTCCTGCTCGCCGCCGGCGGCTTCGAGCACAACGACGAGATGCGGGCCCGCTACGGCGTTCCGGGTGACTCCCGAGACAGCATGGGGCCGTGGGGGAACCGCGGACTGGCTCACCTCGCGGGCATCGCGGCGGGCGCCGGCACCGACCTGATGGACCAGGCGTGGTGGTCGCCGGGCCTGACCCATCCCGACGGCTCGTCGGCGTTCGCGCTGTGGTTCACCGGCGGCATCTTCGTCGACGACCACGGCAGACGCTTCTGCAACGAGTCGGCGGCCTACGACCGGCTGGGCCGTGCGGTGCTGGGCGCGATGGCCGACGGCCTGGTCACGTTGCCGTACTGGATGGTCTACGACGACAGTGCCGGCGGTGTGCCGCCGGTCCAGGCCACCAACGTGTCGATGGTCGAGCCGCAGCGCTACATCGACGCCGGATTGTGGCGCAGCGCTGACACATTGGAAGAGCTGGCAGTCGAGATCGGGGTGCCGGCGGCGAATCTCGTCGAGACGGTGGCGCGCTTCAACGAGTTCGCGCGCCGCGGCGTCGACGATGACTTCGGCAGAGGCGACGAGCCGTACGACCGCGCGTTCTCCGGCGGGGCGCCGCTGTACCCGATCGTGAAGGCGCCGTTCCATGCGGCCGCGTTCGGCGTCTCGGACCTGGGAACGAAAGGCGGGCTGCGCACCGATTCGGCCGCGCGGGTACTGGATGCGGCGGACAATGTGATCCCGGGGCTGTACGCGGCGGGCAACACGATGGCTGCGCCGAGCGGCACGGCGTACCCCGGTGGCGGCAACCCGATCGGCACCAGCATGGTCTTCTCCCACCTGGCCGTGCGTGACATGGCAGGAGGCCAGGCATGAGCACTCAGATCCGTGAGATCGACACCGGCACGGCGATGACGCGGTTCGCCCGCGGCTGGCACTGCCTGGGCCTCGCCGAGTCGTTCCGGGATGGCCGACCGCACGGCATCGAGGCGTTCGGGACCAAGCTGGTGGTCTTCGCCGATTCCCGGGGTGATCTGAAGGTGCTCGATGGGTACTGCCGCCACATGGGTGGCGATCTGTCCCGGGGCAGCGTGAAGGGGGACAACGTCGCCTGTCCATTCCACGACTGGCGCTGGGGCGGTGACGGCAAGTGCGCGCTGGTGCCGTACGCCAAGCGGACACCGCGGATGGCGCGCACCAGGACATGGCTGACCACGGAGGTGAACGGCCAGCTGCTGGTCTGGCACGACCCGGAAAGGTCCACTCCCCCAGCAGAACTCACCCCGCCGACCATCGAGGGGTACGACCAGGGCATCTGGTCGCCCTGGCAATGGAGCTCGATCCTGATCGAAGGCGCGCACTGCCGCGAGATCGTCGACAACAACGTCGACATGGCGCACTTCTTCTACATCCATCACGCCTACCCGACGTACTTCAAGAACGTCATCGAGGGCCACACCGCGAGCCAGTACATGGAGTCCAAACCCCGCCCCGACTACACCGCCGACCCCGAGAAGCTCTGGGATGGAACGCATCTGCGCTCAGAAGCAACGTATTTCGGTCCCGCCTACATGATCAACTGGCTGCACAACGACCTCGGTCCCGGTTTCACCGTCGAGGTGGCCCTGATCAACTGCCACTATCCGGTGACCCACCACTCGTTCGTGCTGCAGTGGGGAGTGTCTGTGCAGCAGATGCCCGGACTGCCCGCCGACAAGGCCGCCAAACTCGCCGCCGCGATGAACCGCACCTTCGGCGAGGGATTCCTCGAGGACGTCGAGATCTGGAAGAACAAGACGCGTATCGACAACCCGCTGCTGACCGAGGAGGACGGACCGGTGTACCAGCACCGCCGCTGGTACGAGCAGTTCTACGTCGACGCCGCTGACGTCACCCCCGACATGACAGACCGCTTCGAGCAGGAGGTCGACACCACCCACGCCAACGACCTCTGGCAGCAGGAGGTCGCGCAGAACCTCGCGGCGCGCGCGGCCCGCTAGCCCGCTGCTCAACATCGATCGGCGAGCAGCCTGATTTGTCGGACCCCTCTGCCAGAATGGTGGCATGTCCTCGCCTGCACCGTCTTTGGCCGCTTCGCGGCGTGCCGATGAGCGGTTGGCGGTGTTGTTCGGGGAGTTGGCGGAGCTGACCGGGCAGCGCAATGCGATCGACGGCCGCATCGTCGAGATCGTCGCCGAAGTCGACCGCGACCGGCTGTGGGCGGCCGCGGGAGCACGGTCGGTGGCGTCGCTGGTGGCGTGGAAGGCCGGGGTGACCCCGGCACGCGCGGAGACCATCGCCACCCTCGCCCACCGGCTCGACGGGTTCCCGCTGTGCCACCAAGGCTTGCGCGAGGGCCGACTCTCCCTCGACCAGGTCGGCGCGATCGCCAAACGGGCCGCCGACGGCTCCGACGAGCACTACGCCGACCTGGCCGCCTCGGCCACGGTGACCCAGCTGCGGTTCGCCCTCAAGCTCGCCCCCAAGCCGAAGCCCGAACCCAGGCCCGAGCCTGAGGTTGAGCCGGAGCCTGCGCCGGCGCCGGAGCCCTCGATCAGCAAGACCTCCGACGGCGTGTGCACCACGTGGCGGATCACCCTGCCCGCACTGGAGGCCGCAAAGTTCGAGGCCGCGCTTGCCTCCCATCAGGACGCGCTGATCACCGACTGGAAGCGCGACCACGACACCGAGGCCGCCGACGGCTCGGGGCAGCGGCCACCCATGCCGACCACCGCGGATGCCTTCATGGCGCTGGTCGAAGCCGGCTGGGACGCCGAAACCAGCCGCCGCCCCCACGGGCAGCACACCACCGTGGTCGCGCACCTCGACCTCGACAAGCCGGTGGCCGCCCTGCACCTGGGTCCGCTGCTCTCCGACGCCGACCGGCGATACCTGACCTGCGACGCCACCTGCGAGGTGTGGTTCGAACGCCACGGCCAGCCGATCGGCGCGGGCCGCACCACCCGCACCGTCAGCCGGCGGCTGCGCCGCGCCCTCGAACACCGCGACCGCACCTGCGCCGTGCCCGGCTGCGGGGCCACCCGCGGGCTGCACGCCCACCACATCCGGCACTGGGAAGACGGCGGCCCCACCGAGATGTCCAACCTGGTACTGCTCTGCCCGTACCACCATCGGGCCCACCACCGCGGTCTGATCACCATCACCGGACCCGCCGACCGACTCGTCGTCACCGACGGCGCCGGCCGCGCCCTGAGCTCCGCCTCGCTGGCCCGCACCCCGACCACACCGCCACCCGCGGTGGCACCCTACAAAGGCCCCACCGGCGAACGCGCCGACTGGTGGTGGTACGAACCCTTCCAACCCCAACCACCACCAAGCGACAACTGATATGTGGAGAACTTTGTCAAGTGGGCATGGGGAGGCGCCGTCGGGGAGCTACCCCGACGGCGCCTCGTTGCTTCCTCGCGAGTCCGATGGTGAGCGTGTCGGTTGGCGACGCGCGGTCAGACTGATATTCGCGGGTTGGTTACCGCAGGACGGGTGTTCGGCTGGATCGCATCCGCGTGTCTAGGGTCGAGCGTCGACTCGGGCGGGTCTGCTCATAGTTGTGTCGCGGGTTCGATCCACGCGCTGCCACCACCGATGCTCGCGAGGAAGCAGTCAGGTGGCGGTCAGTCGTCCATGACCGCCAGAGACCAGCACCAGCCGGCCAGCTCACGGGCGATCGCGACGTTGGCCACGGTGGATCGCTTACGTCGCGCCAGGAAGCCCAGCCATCGGTTGTGGAGGCGACGGTTGCCCTCGTGGCCTCGAGCGCGGGCTGCCGCCGGGGCCAGCTCCCATCGCGAACGCATCACCGCTCTGACCTGATACTTGGATCGGTGATGCCAGGCCGCCTCCACGAGCAATCGACGCACGTGAGTGTTGCCGGTCTTGGTGATCGGTCCTTGCGCCCGCCTGGAACCCGAGGAGGACTCCGAGGGCACCAAACCGACGAACGATCCAATTGTGTTGCCGTTGAAACGATTCCAGTCGCCGATCTCGACTGCTAACGCGAATGCGGTCAACGTGCCCACCCCGCGAAGGCACGACACCCTGCGCACCACCGGAGTGAATTCACTGTCGGCGGCGATGTCCTCGATCGCCGAGTCCAGACTGCGGCGTCTGGCCTGCAGCATCAACACGTGCTCGTAGTCGGAATCGAACGCCATCCGGGTCGCCAGTGTTGATAACTGCGGCGCTGCCTGCGCACGCAGCCAGCGATCGTGCGCATCGGTCCAGGCGCCACCACCGTGATAGACGATGCCGTGGCGCAGCAGCAGCTTGGACAGTCGATGACGCGCCCTCATCAGGTCACCGCGGCAGTCTTCGCGGGCACGCACCAGATCGCGGCAAGCCTCCTGGTTCACGCTCGGGATCGACACCGAGGTGACCTCGTCCAAACGCAACAACCGCGCTAAATTAAGTGCATCGCGGGCATCGGTCTTCACCCGGTCCCCGGCGGGCTTCTGCAGCTTCGACGGCGCGACAACCTCACACCTGACCCCGGTCTCGGTCAACGCCCGATACAACCCGAAACCGGTCGGACCCGCCTCATAGGCCACCGCCACCGGACCCGGCAAATGCCTGATCCAGGACTGAATGTGCTCGAAGGACGGCGTCAACCGGGTCCGGGTCACCTCCCCGGTAACACCGTCGATCGCTGCGGCCACGACCGAACGTGCGTGCACGTCCAGCCCAATACTCGTACGCTCAGTGAACACCGGGGCCTCCCACCACTGTCGGATAGACCGGGCGGGCCCACTACCCACCCGGTAACCCACGAACATGGGTGAGCGAGGCCCCGGCCTGCAACCCCCGACACAACGCCGACGGTCACCCCATACCGTCTAACCGGACAGCAGTGAGGGCATCACTGCGTCGATCAGGTGCGGACCGGGTTCGGCGAACGCATCCGTCAGCGCGGCGGCGAGCCCCTCGGCAGTGGTGACGCGCCGAGCGGCCACGCCCATGCCCTCCGCGATCTTCACGAAATCAATTGCAGGAGAGCCGAGATCGAGCAGCGTCAACGCCTTGGGTCCCGGCGTGGCCGCATCGGTGGCGCCGACCCGCTGCAACTCCATCCGCAGGATGTCGTAGGCGCCGTTGTTGAAAATCACGGTCGTCACGTCGAGCTGTTCGCGGGCTTGGGTCCAAAGGGCCGAAATCGTGTACATCGCCGACCCGTCGGCCTGCAGCGACAGCACCGGGCGATCGGGCGCCGCGATCGCGGCGCCCACGGCGGCAGGCAGGCCATAACCGATCGCACCGCCGGTCAACGTCAGCACGTCGTGGGCCGGCGCGCCGGCCGTCGCCGCGGCGACACCGATTCCCGCAGTGTTGGATTCGTCGACCAGGATCGCTCCTTCGGGCAGCAGCGCGCCGATCACTGCGGCTGCGGAGAAGGCGTTCAGGTCACCGGAGGGTGGGGTCGGCCGGGTCGCCGGCGCAACCGGCGCCGACGTGCCGGGAGCCAGTTCGTCGGCCAGTTGCTGCAGTGCCCCGGCCGCATCGAGATGTCCGGCGAGCACATGCACGGCGCACCCCTGCGGCACCAGATCGCTGGGCTTCCCCGGATAGGCGAAGAACGACACCGGAGATTTCGCGCCCGCCAGGATAAGGTGCTGCGCGCCGGCGAGCTGCTCGGTCGCCGCTTCGGCCAGATACGCCAACCGATCGACTGCGGGCACTCCCGCACCGCGCTGCAGCCGGGCCGGGAACGTCTCGCACAGCACCCGCGCGCCGGCGGCCTCGGCGATCCGAACAGCAGCTGTCAGCCCCGGCTCTCGCGTCGCGTCGCCGCCGATGAGCAGAACCGTCGGCGCGCCGGAGCGCAGCGCGACCAGCGCCGCGCGCACGGCGTCGTCGTCGACGCCGGGGGAAGGCGGCACCGGGGCAGCGTCCGCGGGCTCGGCGCCCTCGGTCCAGGACACGTCGGCCGGCAGGATCAGCGTCGACACCGCTCCGGCTCGGGCGGCGGCGACGGCCTCGGCGGCATCGGTGCCGACGTCGGAGGTGCGCATCGTGCGGCGAAACCATCCGGACACACTGCCGGCCACCGCGTCGATGTCGGATTCCAGTGGCGCGTCATAGCGTTTGTGATAGGTGGCGTGATCACCGACGACGACGAGCACCGGTGTCGCGGCTCGACGTGCGTTGTGCAGGTTGGCCAGTCCATTGCCGAGGCCCGGGCCGAGGTGCAGCAGCACCGCGGCGGGCCTGCCGGCCATCCGGGCGTACCCGTCGGCGGCACCGGTGGCGACACCCTCGAAAAGGCCGAGCACGCCCCGCATCTGGGGAACGGAGTCCAGCGCGGCCACGAAGTGCATCTCCGAGGTGCCCGGGTTGGCGAAACACACGTCGACCCCCGCACCGACGAGTGTCCTGATCAGAGCCTGGGCGCCGTTCACGGCCGTGTCCCTTCGAGCTTGGTGAAGACGCGTTCGGCGTTGGCGTGGAGGAAGTCATGACGCGCCTCGTCTGACAGCCCCAGGTCACCGAGCCCGTCCACGGCGTGCGCGTGCCCGATCATCGGATAGTTGCTGCCGAACAACACCTTTCGCTGTCCGGTACGCGTCTTCATGAACGCGACGAGCTCGGCCGGCAGCCGCCGGACGGTGTAGGCGGACGTGTCGATGTAGACGTTCTCGTGCTTGCGCGCCACGGCGACCATCTCTTCGGTCCACGGGTAGCCGACGTGGCCGCAGACGATGACCAGCTCGGGGAAGTCGAGCGCCACCTCGTCGATGTAGGGAATCGGCCGGCCCGTTTCCGACGGCCGCAGAGGCCCCGTGTGGCCCACCTGGGTGCAGAACGGCACCCCGAGTTCCCCGCATTCGGCGAACAACGGGTAGTAGCGCCGATCCGTCGGCGGTAGCCGCCACAGCCACGGCACGACCCGCAGTCCCACGAAGCCGTCCTCACGCACCCGCGTGCGCAGCTCCCGGACCGCGTGCATCGGCCGGTCGAGATCGACGGCGGCCAGGCCGGCGAACCGACTGGGATGCGCACGCACCCAACCGGCCACCTCATCGTTGGACACCAGGTCGAGTCCGTTGGGGCCCCGCCACGCGCTCAGCAGTCCGAACTCGACGTCGGCCGCGTCCATCGCGGCGATCGTGACCCCGATCGGGAGGTCGCCATCGGGCATCGCGCCGCCGGTCCACCGGCGCAACGAGGCCAGCATGTCGTTGTCGAGAAACCGCTGGGTCGGATGTTGCATCCAGACGTCGATCGTCATCGCGATCGACTGTAGACCCGCTAGCCCTCGCGGATGCCGTCCAATCGCTTGGTCGCCTCATTGAAGCCGCTGACCAGTTCGGCGATGATCTCGGCGACCGGCCGGATCTCGTTCATCCGGCCGACGATCTGCCCGACGGGCATCGCCACGGTGGTCGGGTCGGTGGACTCGCTCATCCGCTGGTGGGCTTCGCTGACGAGGATGTTCTGCAGCGGCATCGGCAGCGGCTCGGGTGCGCCTTCGGCGTCCCACGCGTCGGTCCAGCGGCTCTTGAGCAGCCGGGCGGGCTTGCCCGTGTAGATACGCCGGCGCACCGTGTCACCGGAGCCCGCGGCCAGCAGCGCCTGCTGGATCACCGACGCGCCACCCTCGGTGCGTACACCGAGGTCGTACTCGGCGGCGGTCAGGAACGCCGACCCCATCCAGACGCCCTGCGCACCCAGGGCGAGCGCGGCAGCCACCTGGCGTCCGGTGCCGATACCGCCGGCGGCGAGCACCGCGGCTTTGCCGTCGAGAGCATCGACGACCTCGGGCACCAGCACCATCGAGGCGATCTCGCCGGTGTGGCCGCCTGCTTCGTGACCCTGGGCGATGACGATGTCGACGCCGTTGTCGGCGTGGCGCTGCGCGTGCTTGGCGCTCCCGGCCAGCGCAGCGACCGGCACACCCGCGGCGTGCACCTGGTCGATGACGTCCTTGGGCGGCGAACCCAACGCATTGGCGATCAGCTTGATCGGATGTTTGAGCGCCACCTCGACGTGGCTGCGGGCGACCGAATGCAGCCATCCCAGAACGCCTTCCGAGCGCGCCTCGTCCACGGGCAGCGGCGGGACGCCGAGGTCGGCGAGCGTCTTGTCGACGAACTCGCGGTGCGCCTGCGGGATGAGCTTGTTGATGTCGACGGCGGTTCCCTCGGCGGGCACCTTGGCCGGCATCACGATGTCGACGCCGTACGGCTTGCCGTCGGTGTTCTCGTCCATCCACTGCAGAACGTTCTCGAGATCGTCGGCGTCGTTGAACCGTACGCATCCCAGCATGCCGAGTCCGCCCGCGCGGCTGACGGCGGCCGCGACCTTCTCCGACGGGGTGAAGACGAAGATCGGGTACTGGATGCCGAAGCGATCACACAGTTCGGTGCGCATATCCGTTCCTAAGTTAGGAGTTGACCGCAGCGTGCTTTTCGTGGACCTCGTCGGCCGGACGCTCTTCGGTGACGTCCTTGGCCCAGCGGTAGTCCGGCTTGCCGGCGGGTGAACGCTTCACCTCGTCGACGAGCCACAGGCTGCGCGGGACTTTGTATCCGGCGATCTCGCTGCGCACGAAGGCGTCGAGGTCCGCCAGCGTCGGGCGGGTTCCCTCGCGCGCCTGCACCACGGCGGCGACGTGCTGACCGAACCGCGGATCGGGCACGCCAACCACCAGCGCGTCGAACACGTCCGGGTGCCCCTTGAGCGCGGCCTCGACCTCTTCGGGGTAGATCTTCTCGCCGCCGCTGTTGATCGACACCGAGCCGCGGCCGAGCATCGTCACGGTGCCGTCGGCCTCCACCTCGGCGTAGTCGCCCGGGATCGCGTACCGCACACCGTTGATCGTCTTGAACGTCTCGGCCGTCTTCTTCTCGTCTTTGAAGTAGCCCACCGGGATGTGGCCGCGCTTGGCGATGATGCCGCGCTTACCCGACCCCGGCTCCACCTCGTTGCCGTCTTCGTCGAGCACCACGGTGTTCTTGTCGATGGTCACCCGCGGGCCGCCGGTGTGCGACTGCCCCTTGGCGACGACGCTCGTGCCGCCGAAGCCGGTCTCCGACGAGCCGATGGAGTCGGTGATGATGCGGTTGGGCAGCAGCTCGAGGAACTTCTCCTTGATGCTGGTGGAGAACAGCGCAGCGGTGCTGGCGAGCAGGAACAGCGAGCTCAAGTCGAGCTCTTCACCGGCGTCCTGGTGGGCCAGCAGCGCATCCAGCAACGGCCGCGCCATCGCGTCGCCGGTGAAGAACAGCAGGTTCACGTTGTGCTCGTGGATGGTGCGCCACACCGAGTGAGCGTCGAATTCCGGTGTCAGCACGGTGGTTTGACCCGAGAACAGCGCCATCCAGGTGGCCGACTGGGTGGCACCGTGGATCATCGGCGGGATCGGGTAGCGCACCATCGGCCCGCTCTCGGCCGCCTGCTTGGCCAATCCGTACTCATCGGCGATGGGCTCGCCGGTCGCGAAGTCGGTGCCGCCGAACAGGACACGGTAGATGTCCTCGTGGCGCCACATCACGCCCTTGGGGAATCCGGTGGTGCCGCCGGTGTAGAGCAGGTAGATGTCGTCCTCGCTGCGCGGGCCGAAGTCGCGCTCGGGCGAGCCCTGCTCGAGGGCGGAGTAGAACTCGACTCCCCCGTAGCGTTGGTAGTCCTCATCGCTACCGTCCTCCACGACGAGGATGGTCTTGACCTTCGGCGTCTCGGGCAGCACGTTGGCCACCCGGTCGGCGTACCGCCGCTCGTGCACGAGCGCGACCATGTCGGAGTTGTCGAACAGGTACTTCAGCTCGCCCTCGACGTAGCGGAAGTTGACGTTGACCAGGATCGCGCCGGCCTTGACGATGCCCAGCATCGCGATGACGATCTCGAGGCGGTTGCGGCAGTACAACCCGACCTTGTCGTCCTTCTTGACGCCCTGGTCGATCAGGTAGTGCGCGAGCCGGTTGGACTTCTCCTCCAGCTCGGCGTACGTCAGCTGCTGGTCACCCGAGATCAGGGCGACGCGGTCAGGCACGGCGTCGATGGCGTGCTCGGCGAGATCGGCGATGTTGAGAGCCACGGCTCTAAACTAGAACGTGTTACATTTCCAGACAAGTCTGTGGCAACGACGCTGGAAGGCGGCCCTCTGTGAGCGAACCCGACAAGCAGCCCGACTGCCTCGTTGAGCAGCGCGGACACACCCTGATCGTCACCATGAACCGCCCCGAGGCGCGCAACGCTCTCTCCGGCGAGATGCTCTCGATAATGGTCTCCGCCTGGGACCGCGTCGACGACGATCCGGAGATCCGCACGTGCATCCTGACCGGCGCGGGCGGGTACTTCTGCGCGGGGATGGACCTCAAGGCGGCGTCGGCGAAACCGCCGGGTGACTCCTTCAAGGACGGCAGCTACGACCCGTCGCGCATCGACGGGCTGCTCAAAGGCCGGCGGCTCAAGAAGCCGCTGATCGCCGCGGTGGAGGGCCCGGCGATCGCCGGCGGCACCGAGATCCTGCAGGGCACCGATATCCGCGTCGCCGGGGAGAGCGCGAAGTTCGGTATCTCCGAGGCGAAGTGGAGCCTGTACCCGATGGGCGGATCGGCGGTGCGCCTGGTGCGCCAGATCCCGTACACGATCGCGTGCGATCTGCTGCTGACCGGACGCCACATCACGGCCGCCGAGGCCAAGGAGTACGGGCTCATCGGTTACGTCGTGCCCGACGGCACCGCGCTGGACAAGGCGCTCGAGATCGCCGAGGTCATCAACAACAACGGCCCGCTGGCGGTGCAGGCGATCCTCAAGACCATCCGCGAGACCGAGGGCATGCACGAGGAAGAGGCGTTCAAGCCCGACACCGCGAACGGTATCCCGGTGTTCCTGAGCGAGGACGCGAAGGAGGGCCCGCGCGCCTTCAAGGAGAAGCGCCCGCCGAACTTCCAGATGCGCTGACCTACCCCGCCGAAATTGCATTCCACGCGCGAAAGGTCGCGAGAGGTCCGCGCGGAATGCAATTTCGGCGGAGTGTCAGGCCAGGACTCTGGCTGACGGGGTGAACACCACCGGCATCGACTCCAGGCCGCTGACAAAGTTCGCCGGGCGCAGCGGCAGCATGTTCTCGTCGGCCAACCGCATATCCGGCAGCCGCTCCAGCACCTTGGTCAGCATCGTCTTCAGTTCCAGGCGTGCCAGCTGGTTGCCGAGGCAGAAGTGCGTGCCGAAGCCGAAGGCCAAGTGGCTGTTCGGGTTTCTGCGGATGTCGAAGTCAGCGGGATTCTCGAACACCGACTCGTCGAAGTTCGCCGACTCGAACATCAGCATGATCTTCTCGCCCGACTTCAGCGACGTGCCGTGGAATTCGGTGTCGGCGGTCAGCGTGCGGCACATGTTCTTCACCGGTGAGGTCCAGCGCAGCATCTCCTCGATGGCGCCGGGCAGCAGCTCCGAACTTCTCCCATGGTCTTCGCGCGAGCGCTCATCCGCCACCAGGGCCGCCCACTGATCCTGGTGCCGCAGCAGCTGTTCGGTACCGCCCGACAGTGTGTGCCGGGTGGTCTCGTCGCCGCCGATGAGGATCAGCAGCGTCTCCATGACGATCTCGTCGTCCGACATCCGGGATCCCTCGACCTCGGAGTGGACCAGGATGGAGAACAGGTCGTCACGGGGGTTCGCACGCCGGTCGGCGATGACCTCCATCGTGAACGCCGTGTACGCCGCAAACGTGTCCATCAGCATCTGAACGGCCTGCTCGTCGAGGTGCGAGCTCAGCCCGCAGACCAGGTCGTCGGACCACTGCAGCAGCTTCTCGCGCTCGGTCGGCAGCACGCCGAGCATGTCGCCGATGACCGCCATCGGCAATGGCGCGGCGATGTCGCGGACGAAGTCGGCTTCACCGCGGTCGCACACCGCGTCGATCAGCGTGTCGCACAGCGCCTCGATCGACGGCAGCCGGTCCATCACGCGCTTGCGGGTGAACCCGGCGTTGACGAGCTTGCGCCGCAACAGATGTGCGGGATCGTCCATGTCGATCATGTAAGGCATGCCCGGCTGGTCCGGACGGATGCCGCCCGCGCTGGAGAACAGCTCGGGATTGCGCTCGGCGTCCAGCACCGCCTGATACGTGGTGGCCGCGGCCAGCCCGTTGCGATCCCGGAACACCGGCTGGTTGGCCCGCATCCACGCATAGGCCGCCCGGGCCGCGGCGCCGTCGGCGTAGAACCGGCCGTCGGCGAGGTCGACGTCGGGCTTGGTGGGGGCAACAGTCGTCACACAATCTCCTTGGCATCACCGAATGTCATGTCCACGTTGGCAGCCGAGCTCGACACCAGGGCCCTTTTCGGCAAACCCAGCGCGGCCAGTTCCGCGGCGTAGGGGTGGTCACCGAGTCGGATGTCGACGCCGCCGGGCCGGTACCGCACGCCCGTCATCCGCATCTCCCCCGGGGTCTCACGCGTCACGCCGTCGAGATGGGAGTACGTCGAGTGCACCTGCGGGCGCGCCGTGAACGCGGCGGGCACGGGCAGTCCCGGCGTGAAGTCCATGCTCACCGCCAACTGTCCGTCGATGCGCACGTCGAACCCGAACCGCCGCCCGTCACGGACATCTCCCGGATTGTCCGCTCCGCGGACGGTAGCCGGATTGTCCGCTCCGCGGACATCTCCCCGATTGTCCGTTCCGCGGACGGTGAAGTCGGCCATGACTTTCGGATAACCCCAGATCGTGCGGCCGGCCTCCAGCGTGAACGACTGGTCCACCGGCAGGTGATGGACGAAGGCGCCGGCCGACTGGAGCGCGCGCAGTCCGCGGGCGTTCGAGCCCGGCGGATTCACCATCACGTTCGTGCCGTACTCGTAGTACTGCCCGAGGTCGGTGTCCTCGTAGCGCATCAGCATGAGCACGACGAGCGCCTTGTTCCTGCCGAACCGGCACACCCGGAATCCGCTGTAGTCGATCATGCGCTGGGCGGCGTCGGCGTCCACGGTGAACATCGCCGTGTGCTGGTGGGCCGTGCGGACCCGGACCGGCATCGTGAGCACCGTGCCGGCGATCGTGTGCTGGGAGACTGGCGTGCTGTGGCTCACACAACCAAATCTAGAACGTGTTCTAGACAGACTGCAAGAAGTGTCTAGCCACCTACACCAGACCGGCCAGGTCGCGGATCTGCTCGGGCGAGCGCGCCCCCACGACCATCATCGTGACGCCGGCGGCTTCCCACGCCTTGATCTGCTCCTGCACGTAGGCCAGGTCGCCGACGATCGCCGAATCGTCGACCAGCTCGTCGGGAATCACTGTGGCCGCCTCGTCCTTGCGGCCGCTGCGGAACAACTTGGTGACGTCGTCCACCACCTCGGCGTAGCCCATGCGCCGGTAGACGTCGGCGTGGAAGTTGGTGTCCTCGGCGCCCATTCCGCCCATGTAGAGCGCGAGGTGCGGCTTCATCAGCTCCATGATCGCCGGCCGGTCGTCGGTCACCACGACCTGCGCCGTGGCACAGATCTCGAACGTCTCCCTGGTGCGCCGCGCGCCGGCGCGCGCAAAGCCCTCGTCGAGCCACTCGTTGTACATGCCCGCGATCCGCGGCGAGTAGAAGATCGGCAGCCAGCCATCGCAGATCTCGGCGGCCAGCGCGACGTTCTTCGGGCCCTCGGCGCCCAGCATCACCGGGATGTCGGCGCGCAGCGGATGCGTGATCGGCTTGAGGTTCTTGCCCAGGCCGGTGGTCCCTTCGCCGGTCAGCGGCAGCGGATAGTGCGGGCCGTCGCTGTGCACCGGCGCCTCGCGCGCCCAGACCTGACGCAGGATGTCGACGTACTCGCGAGTACGGGCCAGCGGCTTGGGGAACTTCGCGCCGTACCAGCCCTCGACGACCTGCGGACCCGAGACACCGAGGCCCAGGATGTGCCGGCCGCCGGACAGGTGGTCCAACGTCAGCGCCGCCATCGCGCACGCGGTCGGAGTCCGCGCGGAGAGCTGGATGACCGACGTGCCCAGCCGCATCCGCGTCGTCTCGCGGCCCCACCACGCCAGTGGGGTGTAGGCGTCCGAGCCCCACGCCTCCGCGGTGAACACCGTGTCGAAGCCGACCTCCTCGGCCGTCGCGACCAACTCCGCGTGGTTGGTCGGCGGCTGCGCACCCCAGTATCCGAGCTGCAAACCCAACTTCATGCGATGCGCCTTTCCGGGAAGCCACAACCGTCCCTTGAAACGAAACTTAGAACCTGTTCTACTCGATGCCGTGACCACCAGCCAAAGCAGCCCGGTGCAGATCGATCCCCATGAGCCGCCACTTTCGGCGCCGCTGAAGCTCGCCTTCGACTACACCCGTTCAGTAGGACCACTCCTCGGTGAGTTCTTCACCGCTCTGCGCGAGCGGCGCATCGTCGGGGTGCGCGGGTCGGACGGACGGGTTCACGTCCCGCCGGCCGAATACGACCCCGTCACCTGGGACCGATTGACCGAGATCGTACCGGTGGCAAGCGTCGGCACGGTGCTGTCGTGGACATGGCAATCCGAGCCGCTCGAAGGCCAGCCGCTGGATCGCCCGTTCGCGTGGGCGCTGATCCAACTCGACGGCGCCGACACCCCGCTGCTGCACGCCGTCAACGCCGACGGACCCGACGCCGTCAGCACCGGTGCGCGGGTGCACGCGCACTGGATCGACGAGCCGGTCGGGGCCATCACCGACATCGCGTACTTCGATGTCGGCGACCAGGCCGAGGACGTCCCGCCGCCGGCGGAGGGCCTGGACCCGGTCACGATGATCGTCGTACCCACCGCCATCGAGATCCAGCACACCGCGTCGATGCCGGAGAGCGCGTTCCTGCGCGCGCTCGAGCAGGGCACGCTGCTGGGCGCCCGCACGGGCGACGACGGAAAGGTGTATTTCCCGCCGCGCGAAGCCAATCCGTCGACCGGCCGGCCGCTCGACCAGTTCATCGAGTTGTCGGACAAGGGCACCGTCACGACGTTCGCGATCATCAACATCCCGTTCGCGGGACAGCGCATCAAGCCGCCGTACGTGGCCGCGTACGTGCTGCTCGACGGTGCCGATATCCCTGTGCTGCACCTGGTCTCGGACATCGAGGCCGACAAGGTGCGGATGGGCATGCGCGTCGAGGCGGTGTGGAAGCCCCGCGAGCAGTGGGGGCTGGGCATCGACAACATCGAGTACTTCCGGCCGACGGGCGAGCCCGACGCCGACTACGACACCTACAAGCATCACCTGTAAAGGGCACCATGACCTCGGACACTTCAGTAGCAGTAGTCGGCTTCGCGCACGCCCCGCACGTGCGCCGCACCGACGGCACCACGAACGGCGTCGAGATGTTGATGCCGTGCTTCGCCGAGATCTACGGTGACCTCGGCATCACGAAGGCCGACATCGGGTTCTGGTGCTCCGGATCTTCGGATTACCTTGCCGGGCGCGCATTCTCGTTCATCTCCGCGATCGACTCGATCGGTGCGGTACCGCCGATCAACGAGTCGCACGTCGAGATGGACGCCGCGTGGGCCCTCTACGAGGCCTACATCAAGATCCTCACCGGCGAGGTCGAGACCGCTCTGGTCTACGGGTTCGGAAAGTCCTCGGCCGGCACCCTGCGCCGGGTGCTGGCCCTGCAGACCGACCCGTACACGGTCGCGCCGTTGTGGCCGGATTCGGTCAGCATGGCCGGGCTGCAGGCCCGTTTCGGGCTGGACTCGGGCAAGTGGACGGCCGAGCAGATGGCTCAGGTCGCCCTCGACGCGCAGGCCGCCGCTCCGCGGGTCGACCGGCTCGAGCCCGGGAGCACCGTCGACGAACTGCTGGAGCAGCCTTTCTTCGCCGATCCGTTGCGCCGCCACGACATCGCCCCGATCACCGACGGTGCGTCGGCGATCGTGCTGGCCGCCGGTGATCGCGCCCGCGAGCTGCGGGAGCGCCCGGCGTGGATCTCCGGTTTCGAGCACCGCATCGAGACCCCGGTGCTGGGAGCGCGGGACCTCACGATGTCGCCCTCGACGGCGGCCTCGGCGGAGGCCGCCACCGGCGGGGACGCCTCGTCGATCGAGGTCGCCGAACTCTACGCCCCGTTCAGTCACCAGCAGCTGATCCTCAAGGAAGCCATCGGCCTGCCCGACAGCACCCGGATCAATCCGTCCGGCGGTGCGCTCGCGGCCAACCCGATGTTCTCCGCGGGCCTCGAGCGCATCGGTTTCGCCGCGCGGCACATCTTCGACGGCAACGCCTCTCGGGTGCTGGCACACGCGACGAGCGGGCCTGCGCTGCAACAGAATCTGGTCGCGGTCTTGGAGGGCAAGTAATGGCAAAGAAGCTCGCCGCGGTACTGGGCACCGGTCAGACCAAGTACGTCGCCAAGCGCAAGGACGTCTCGATGAACGGCCTCGTCCGTGAGGCCATCGACCGCGCTCTCGACGACGCCGGCGTGACCCTGGCCGACATCGACGCGGTCGTCGTCGGCAAGGCACCGGACTTCTTCGAGGGCGTGATGATGCCCGAGCTGTTCATGGCCGACGCGACGGGCGCCACCGGCAAGCCGCTGATCCGCGTGCACACCGCCGGTTCGGTGGGCGGGTCGACGTCGATCGTCGCGGCGAGTCTGGTGCAGTCGGGCAAGTACCGGCGCGTGCTGACGATGGCGTGGGAGAAGCAGTCCGAGTCGAATGCCATGTGGGCGTTGAGTATCCCGGTGCCCTTCACGAAGCCGGTCGGCGCGGGCGCCGGCGGCTACTTCGCTCCGCACGTGCGCGCCTACATCCGCCGCTCGGGCGCCCCGACGCACATCGGTGCGATGGTCGCGGTCAAGGACCGGCTCAACGGCGCGAAAAACCCGCTGGCACACCTGCATCAGCCCGACATCACGCTGGAGAAGGTGATGGAGTCCCCGATGCTGTGGGACCCGATCCGCTACGACGAGACGTGCCCGTCCTCCGACGGCGCGGCGGCGATGGTCATCGGCGACGAGGCGACCGCCGACGCCCGGGTCGCCGACGGACATCCGGTCGCCTGGATCCACGCGACGGCGCTGCGCACCGAACCGCTGGCCTACGCGGGCCGCGACCAGGTCAACCCGCAGGCCAGCCGCGACGCCGCGGCCGCTCTGTGGAAGGCCGCCGGCATCACCAGCCCGATCGACGAGATCGACGTCGCCGAGGTGTACGTCCCGTTCTCCTGGTACGAGCCGATGTGGCTGGAAAGCCTGGGGTTCGCACCCGAGGGTGAGGGCTGGAAGCTCACCGAGGCCGGAGAGACCGCCATCGGGGGACGCATCCCGTTCAATCCGTCCGGCGGAGTGTTGTCGTCGAACCCGATCGGCGCGTCGGGCATGATCCGGTTCGCCGAGTCGGCCATCCAGGTGATGGGTAAGGGCGGCGAGCACCAGGTCGAGGGGGCCCGAAAGGCCCTCGGCCACGCGTATGGCGGTGGCGCACAGTACTACTCGATGTGGGTGGTGGGCTCCGAAAAGCCAGTCCAACCGTCATGACGCGGATGAAGTACACCTGCAGCATCGCGATGGGCCCGATCGATCAGCTCATCGAGATCGCCAGGACCGCCGAGGAGGTCGGCTTCGACTCGATCGCGCTGCCGGACTCCCTGTTCTACATGGAGAAGCAGGCCGCGGATTACCCGTACACCCCCGACGGCTCCCGCATGTGGAACGAGGACACCCCGTGGGTGGACCCGCTGATCGCGGCGGGCGCGATGGGTGCGGTGACCTCGCGCCTGCGCTTCTACACCAACGTGATGAAGCTGGGGTCGCGCAACCCGCTGCTGCTGGCGCGGCAGGTCGGGTCCGTGGCGAACCTGACCGGCAACCGGTTCGGGTTCGGCGTCGGGATCGGCTGGGCGCCTGAGGAGTTCGAGTGGTGCGGCGTACCGTATGCCAAGCGCGGCAAGCGCGTCGACGAGATGATCGAGGTCATCAAGCTCGTGCTCGGTGGCGGCATGGTGGAGTTCCACGGCGAGTTCTACGACTTCGACCGGCTGCAGATGAGTCCCGCGCCGAGCGAGCCGGTGCCTTTCTACGTCGGTGGCCACACCGACGTCGCACTCAAGCGTGCGGCGCGCGTCGGCGACGGCTGGACGAGCGCGATGATGACCGGCGATCAGCTGGCCGAGACCATCGCCACGCTGAACTCGCTACGCGCCGAGTACGGCCGTGCCGACGAGCCGTTCGAGTTCCAGGCGGTGTGCATCGACAAGTTCGGCGTCGACGGGCACCGGGAGCTCGCCGAGGCGGGCGTCACGGACAACATCGTGATCCCCTGGGTCTTCGACGGGCTGAGCTTCGATGCCCCACTCGAGCAGAAGAAGGACTCCCTGAAGCGGTTCGCCGACACCTACATTCACTCGGGCTGGCAGGATTCCCCGGCGGGCTGACACCCTCGCCACACCATGTGCACCATCTGCTCGACCGCGTCCTCGTCGAGTGCGGGCATCGCGAACATCAGCCGGTAGTAGGGCGATGTCACCATCGCGTCGACGGCCGCTTCGACGTCCGTGCCGGCGGCCAGCTCGCCTCGCTCGACCGCGTCCTGAACCACTTCGGTGACCGCCGCCCGGCGGGGAATGATCCACTGGTCCAGCAGCGCGCGCTCGATCGCGGGATCGGACGCTGATGCGGCGATGACGTTGCGCAGCAACGGACCGACTGCGGGGTCGGCGAGAATTCCGTACAGCGAGCTGACGTGATGGACGACGGCCTCGACCGACGTGCTGCCGGGCGGGCGGGTGATGGACTCGCGCACCGATTCGAGGAGCCCCTCGAGCACGATCGCCGCCGCCGAGGGCCACCACTTGTAGATCGTGGTCCGGCTCACCTCGGCGCGTCTGGCGATGGCGTCCATGGTCGCCGCACCGGGTCCGCCGTGGAGGGCCAGCTCGGCGGCGGCTTCGAGCACGGCGGTGCGTACCGCCTCGCTGCGCGGCCGCCCGCGACGGTTGACCATCCGACCAGCCTATGGCCGCCTGATCCCGAACAGCGTCACGCCGAGACAGGCGAGCGCGACGACTGCGCCGGCGCCGAACATCACCGGATAACTCGGTCCGGCCGTCGACACGAACGCCAGCACGGCCGGCACGGCGAAGCCGAGATAGCTCAGGCTGTAGAACACCGCGGTCAGGCCCGCGAGATCGTCCGGTCCGGCGAGACGCTGAATCTCCTGCAGCCCCGCCAGCAGGGCGACGCCGTACCCGGCGCCGAGCACCGCCGCCGCGAGAAGCGCGGCCCACACCGTCAGGACCACCGCCGCCCATGCGGCGGCGCCCATGCCCGCCACGAGAAGCAGCAGTGCGACCACCACTCCGCGGGGTCCGTCGGCGCCCAGAGACCCGCCGAGCTGCTGAACGCCGAAGCCGACGCCGAGTGTGACGACGCACAGCAGCGCGGAGAACGCGATCGGTGCCCCGCCCGCATGGGCGGCCATCAGCGCGGGGAGCACCGCGTAGGCCGACCCCGCGGCGCCGAACACCCACGGCGCGACGGGCAGGACCACGAAGAGGAAGCGACGGTGCGATGCGGCAGGCACCGCGAGGTCCGTCCACCAGGGGCGGCCAGGCGACGCCTGGGCCCGCGGCCGGGTTTCCGGCGCCGCCACCAGCACCGCTGCGGCCGCCAGCGCCATCGCGGCGTTGACCAGATACGACAGCACCGACGGGGCCGGAGCCCATTCGGCGAGTACCCCGGCGGTCCCCGCACCGAGGCCGAAACCCGCGGTCAGGCTCATCGCCGCTCGTCGCGCACCGGCGTTGCCGCTGTCCCACGGAGGGCTCGACAGCTCCTTGAGCCAGCTGCCGCCAACCGCCATGGCCAGGCCGAGCGCCAGGCCGCTGAAGACCCGGCCGACCGCCAGCGCGACCGCCGAGTCGGCACCCAACGCCAGGGTGATCGAGCCGATCGCCGCCAGCACCGGCGCGGGAAGCATCAACGGGCGGCGGCCGAAGCGGTCCGACAGCGGCCCGCCGATCAGCAGCGCGGGCACGATGCCGAGCACATACGCGAACAGGAGCAGGTCGACGGTCAGCGTGGAGAACCCGTCGTCGGTGCGGTACATCGCGAGTAGCGGCGTGAACTCGTTGCCACCCCACGCGATCGCGAAGGTCGCCGCGGCCACCGCGAGCCACCGGCGAGAGCGTCGGGTCCGCTGCTGCGCGCCCGCGGGCGCCACGACGGCCGCGGTCACGGCTCCGACCTCACTTTACTGAACACTCTGTCCACTATATACGCGCGTCTGTCGGTACTACTTTCCGCTGTCAGGGGTACCCACTGGCTCGTAGAAGGTGGTTCGCCGCCGGTCCGTCGTGGTGTAGGCAACATTCTTCGCAGGTGAACGGCGATCGGATTGCGCAGGTGAGCCCGAAAACTGTAACGTGTTCTAATTCGGACACGACGTTGGGGAGGTTCGAGGTGAGCACCGATTCACGTGCGGGAACCGCGAGCATTCGCGAGATCGACACCGGCACCCTGCCGGACCGGTTCGCTCGAGGCTGGCACTGCCTCGGCCCGGTGGAGAACTTCACCGACGGCAAGCCGCACGGCATCGAGATCTTCGGGACCATGCTGGTCGTCTTCGCCGACTCCCAGGGCGAACTGAAGATCCTCGACGGCTACTGCCGGCACATGGGCGGCAACCTGTCGCAGGGCACCATCAAGGGTGACGAGGTGGCCTGCCCGTTCCACGACTGGCGCTGGGGCGGTGACGGCAAGTGCAAGCTCGTCCCCTACGCCAAGCGCACGCCGAGACTGGCGCGCACGAGGGCGTGGCACACCGACGTGCGAGGCGGACTGCTGTTCGTCTGGCACGACCACGAGGGCAACCCGCCTCAAGAGGAAGTGCGCATCCCGGAGATCCCGGAGTGGGCCAGTGGCGAGTGGACCGACTGGAGGTGGAACTCGATGCTCATCGAGGGCAGCAACTGCCGCGAGATCATCGACAACGTCACGGACATGGCGCACTTCTTCTACATCCACTTCGGCTTGCCCACGTATTTCAAGAACGTGTTCGAAGGACATGTCGCGTCGCAGTATCTGCACAACGTCGGCCGGCCCGACGTCAACGACATGGGCACCGCGTACGGGGAAGCCCACCTCGACTCCGAGGCCAGCTACTTCGGTCCGTCGTTCATGATCAATTGGCTGCACAACACGTACGGCGACTTCAAAGCGGAGTCGATCCTGATCAACTGCCACTACCCGGTCACCCAGGACTCCTTCGTGCTGCAGTGGGGTGTGATCGTCGAGAAGCCGAAGGGCCTCGACGACAAGACCACCGAGAAGCTCGCCGAGGCCTTCACCGACGGTGTCAGCAAGGGCTTCCTGCAGGACGTCGAGATCTGGAAGCACAAGACCCGGATCGACAACCCGTTGCTCGTCGAGGAAGACGGCGCGGTGTACCAGATGCGGCGCTGGTACCAGCAGTTCTACGTCGACGTCGCCGACGTAACCCCCGAGATGACCGACCGCTTCGAGATGGAGGTCGACACCACGGTGGCCAACGAGAAGTGGCATGTCGAGGTGGAGGAGAATCTCAAGGCCCGCGAAGCGGAGAAACAAGCGACATAGCGAGGCGGATCGCTGACATGGATGACAAGCCCGATGTGGATCGGCTCGCCCGGTCGATGCTGCTGCTGCACGGCGGCCACGACGACGAGTACGACCATCATCCCGGCGGCGACACCGACAGCGGCGGATCGTGGCGCAAGGCACCGGATTTCGCGCAGGATCCGGACCGTGCCGCCGCGGTGCGGGAGAACACCCGGCGCGACCGCGAACGGTACCTGACGTCGGGTCTGGCGTCCGTGGACTGCCGCTTCTGTCACGTCGCGGTCCAGGTGAAGAAGCTGGGCCCGGCGCACACATCGGTCCAGTGGACCACCGAGGCGACCCAGCGGTGCGCGCACTTCACCGAAATCCGCGAGGCCGGTGGGGATCCCGCCCGTGAACGGTCGTGCCCCCGCTTGGCCGACAGCATCCGGCATGCGGTCGCCGAGGGCTGCCTTGAGGAGTACTCCAGCGCCCCCTCCCCCGGCGACGGCGGAGTGAATCGGAGGCGGGCGAGGCGGTGGCGTGGCTGGGCTCCGTCTCGACCACCGCGTGGCAGCCTCGGGTGATCGACGACACGTTCACCGGCCGGGACGTCTGACCCTCTCCGAGAAGTCCGCGGTCAGCGGCGACTCGATCTTGCGCTTCGACGACGTCCGGGGAGTCCCTGTTGCGGGGAGCTGAGTCAGCCGCGGATCGGGATGCCGACGCCGGATCGGACGTTCGGCAGATCGGGCCCTGTGGCGACCGAGAGGTCTGCGAACACCGGCCACGGCGCGGACTCCATGGTGCGCGAACTGCTCAGACCAATGCCCCCGTACCCGTCGGGGCCCCCGCTCGCCGGGACCGACAGCATCGGCAAGCCGTCGAGAACGACCTCGACCACGCGGGGTGACACCTGCATGGCCACGGTGTGGTCGTCGCGGGCGGTGAGCGGCAGATCCCCGACGATTCTCTGATTCGTCCCGAGCCCGGTCGACACTCGCAGGTAGCCGGCACTGACTTGGGCGGACACTTCGTTGCCGCTGCCGACGCGGGCGATCAGCGCCGCGTTCCCCACACCTTCCGCCGACAAACCGCGCATCGTCAGCGACACCGAGTAAGAAGCCCAGTCGGCGGTGGCCCACCGCCCGAAGGCGATGCCCTGCCAACGGTCTCGCCCGAGAAAGCGGAGCTTCTCATCGTCTGCGCGCACGGGGGCAGAGGTGCCGTCGTCACTCAACTTCGTCCACAGATCGGGGCGTGCCGACGGTGCCGCCTGCGCGGGCGTGACCGGCGTGCGCGCCCGGACCGCGGTGAGCAGCTCCTCGGGTGTCGAGTCGATGTTCAGTTCGATTCGTCCCGCCATGCCGTGTGCGACCGCACGAGCGCCGGGAGGCAACGGAAGCGGCGGTGCGTTGTTGAGCGCGCCGGCGAACATCTCGCGGATCACCGACATCGCGATCGTTGCTGCTTCTGGGTCGCGGCTGTCGCCGTTGTCGTTGTAGCCCTCGGAGAACGGGAAGGCGAACAGCGTCGGCCGTGGCAGCCCGTGATCGGCGATGTCCTGGATGGAACCTCGTAAGTCCTTTCTGATCTTCGCCTCGAACTCGCCCGACGTCTCGAGTCGGTTCTGCCCGGAGAGCCAACGACGATGCGTCATCTCCGAAGCCAACGTCCCGGCCCTGTCGACCGGCATCCGGGCGTGCATCTTCCGGGTGTGCGACTGGAAATCCCACCGCCCGGAACGGGCCATCCGCTCGATCTCCTGCCAGGACAGGTAATACGGCCGGTTGGCTCCCACGTTGCCGGTGATCAGGAATGAGACCGCGCGCATCCCGTGCCGCTCGAGAATTCTGTCGGCGTACGTCCACAATCCGTGGGTCCCATCGTCGAACGTGATGAGCACCGACCGCTTGGGCACCTCGCCGCCGGCGAGGTAGTCGACGTACTGATCGGACGAGATCGACGTGTACCCGGCGGCGTCCAGCGCCGCCAGTTGGGCATCGAACGCTTCGGGCGTCACGACGAAGTGGTGCCGGGAATCGCGCACCCGGTCTGAGTCGGTACCGCCCGCGGTGACCGGCCGGATGTCGTGGTACGCCAGCACAACAGGCGGTGCGTGGGAGGGGAGCCCGGCGTCGACCGCCGTGGCCAACGCACGCTGATCGGGTGTCAGCGCAGTCGGCGGGACGGAATGCTGCTCGCTCACTTGCAGTCCGAGCACATGCAGGTACCACGCCACCCCGAAGGGGGTCGCGATGAGCGCGATGGTCAAAACCGCGAAGAAAGCCCGTATCGAGCCGTGCGCACAGCGGGTCGGCCACGCGGCGACCCGGTTTCCCGCCGACGTCACCACAACGTTCCATTGGTCAGCACGATCAGGAAGATCAGGGCACCGACGGCCAGATAGAGCAGGTTGACCAACCGTGTCGTCAGCCTTCGATGCCTCATTGAGCACCTCTCGCCCAGGTGCCTTTGCGGATCGTCACCATCGAGTACGGCAGCAGCCAGGACAACACCAGCGAACCGAACACCGCCATCAGGGGTCGGTAGCGCCAGTGGGAGTCGCCCGGGTTGGCGAGCTTGAAGGCGACGGCCCAGGCGAAGCCCTTCGTGAGCACGCCGCACAGGTACAGGAACGTGAGAAAGTACAACCCGTGCACCGGCGCCCACACCAGGTGCCGCACCGCCATCACCGGCGCCGCCGCCACGAACAGCACGTGACTGTAGAACAGCACCGCGCCACCCAACCCGCGGCGCCACATGAAAGACCCCGTGAAGCAGAGGTTTCGGATGAAGCTCTTCTTCCACCGCACCTGTTGTTTGAGGAACGGACGCAGACGCGCCGGGACCGTGGTCCACACGTGCGCCGACCGCACGTACCCGACCCGCCAGCACCGCTCGGGATGATCCTGTTGTGCCACAAGGGGATCATCGGCGTACCGACGTTTGAGTTCCCGGCCCTTCCAGATCTGCCCCAGCACGTAGCCGGTGAGTTGCCGGTCAGTGGCGAAGCGGAACTCGCGGCCGAGAAACGTGTCGTTGGCCCACGCGGGGAGGTAGTTGGCGATCGCGTCGCGGCGGAACACCGCCAGCGGGCCGGACACGCAGGTGACGTTGCCGAAGGTCGCCTCGGCGGCCTTCGCCACCCGGAACTGCCCGTCGTACCACGTGTCCTGGGCGCGGGTCAGGACGGTTTCGTCGGCGTTGAGCGCGCGTGCGTGTCCGCTCACCGCCCCGAGATCCGGGTTGGCCGTCAGCGCCCAGACGCAACGCGAGAGTGCATCGGGCGCCAGAACGCAGTCGGAGTCGGTGAACGCCAGCACCTCTCCCGAGGCGATACGGACGCCGTCGGTCAGCGCGTGCTTCTTGCCGCGGTTGGTTTCGTTGTAGAGCACGGTCATGGGCAATTCGGCCGCCAAGCGCCGCAGGACTTCCGGAGTGCCGTCCGTCGACGCATCGTCGACGACGATGACCTCCAGCCGCGGATAGTCCGAACCCACCATCGTCCGAATGCACTGTTCGATGTCGTCCACCTCGTCACGGACCGCGACCAGCATGCTCACCGTGGGCATCTCGAGTAACGCCGGAAACGTCCGCGCCTGCCGCACTCGAGAGTGCCGCACGCGTATCTCTATGTCCGGGGCTGGTTTCGGATGGACGCTGGGGTCCTCGTATCGCGCGAAGCCCAGATACATCATCAGTATCGTGGCCGCCAGCACACACATCCCGTACCCGAGGAGCAACGGCGCGTTCAGCAGGAACGGCGCCTGCACCGCGATCAGCACGATCAAGGGCATCAGCGCCGCGAGCACCAGCACTCGCCGCAGACCCCTGCGAATGTGGGCCGGCTGGGAGTCGATCCACCGCGCGAACGCCACTGTGCGCGCGGGCGTCGGTGGGACAGCCGGAGGGAGCGGCGCATCGAGGAGCGCCACTCCGCCCGCGGTCGAGCTCAAAGAGTGCTCCGCTGCGGAAGTTCGGGCAGCGTGTAGGTCGCATCCAGGAGCACGGGGACGTCGGAGAGCCAGGAGTGGTCGGCCGAGGGGTGCACGGTGTGCACGATGACCAGATCCCAATGCCGGCCGGCCGGATCGGCTTCACACACGATCCGACCCGACGATGTCGAGATGCTGTCGACCATGACGTCGGTGAAGCCGACGTCGGCGCCGAGGCGGCGCAGTTCTTCGATGATGTGCAGCGCCGGCGACTCCCGGACGTCCGCCACCGCCGGCTTGTAGGCGACTCCGACGAGGAGCACACGTGATCCGGCGAGCGGCCGGCCGCGGTCCGCCATCAACTCCTGTGCTCGGCGGACGACGGCCTGAGGACGTGCCGCGATGGAAGCCATCGCGGCTTCGGTCACCGGGGACGGCAGTCTGCCGGCCTTCAACTGCCACAACAGATAGTGCGGATCACAGGGGATGCAGTGACCACCCACGCCGGGTCCCGGCCGGAACGCCATGAACCCGTAGGGCTTGGTCGCCGCGGCAGAGATCACCTCCATGACGTCGAGATCGAAATGGCCGGCCACCGAGGCGAACTCGTTGGCCAGCGCGATGTTCACCGCTCGAAAAATGTTCTCCAGCAGCTTGGTCAATTCCGCGGCCTCCGGGCAGGAGACCCGGTGAAGCGAGCCAGCGGACATCGCCAGGGTCTCCATCGCACGCAAAGCGCAGGCGTGCGTCACACCGCCGACGACTCGCGGCGTCAACTCGGGGACGTTCGACGGTGAGCCGGGATCGATCCGCTCGGGACTGAAGGCGACGAAGACATCTCTGCCGACGACGAACCCGCGCTGCCGCAGTGGCTCGACCAACAACTCCTGGGTGCAGCCGATGTACGTGGTGGACGTCAGCACGATCGTCTGCCCCGGTCGCGCGGCCTCGACCACCACGGCGCACGCCGAGCGCAGGGCAGTCAGGTCTGGGACGAGGTGGGAGTCCACGGGGGTCGGGACACAGATCAGCACGGTGTCCACAAAGGGAAGCCCCGCGGTGCCCGTGGTCAGGGTCAGAAGATCCGAGTCGAGCAACCGGCGCAAGGTCGCGAGCTTGTCCTCCAGAAGATCCACCTGCTGAGCCTTGATCGCGTCGATATGCGCCTCGCTGATGTCACAACCGAGCACGGCTGCGCCGGATTCAGCGAGGGCCAGCGCGGTGGGGAGGCCGACGTAACCGAGTCCGACGACACCGACGCTGCGCGACGCGGGCGCCGCCACCGACGGCAGTGCCGTCTCCGTCTCGGCAGCATCGACCATGCCATCGAGGACTTCGGGCCGTTCGTAGAGTGCGGTCACTTCCGCTCCTTCGGATCCTGAACGAGGCAACAGCCGTCTTCACGATCGGCAGGCTCGGATCGATGACGCGAAGCGCTTCCAGCACATCGGGATCACTTCACGGAACCTGCGGCCCCCGGCAGACGGTGTCCGACGCCCAGAAATTACCACGCACGTCAGTAAAGAACAAGCAATCTAGAAAGATGTGCTGAATGAAGTTGCACGGAGCGCCCGCGATCCGCCGCCCACGGCCACCCGGCGACGCAATCAGTGCTGTTGTACAGCATATTCTCGCTCCGGTCGGCGAGGCATCGCGTGGGCGGCCCCCTGAATCTGGCCATAAACAATGCTGAACGGCGAGGTTATGGCAAATTACGATTCGGATAGGAGCGGTATTGCAGAGCGTCGTTACGCAGCACGAACACCCGATTGCTGGCGGCTGATCGGCAAAATCGCCCGCAGGACGATGGCGGATGTGCGTGGGCATCGTCGGAAGGCTGGGAAAGATGCGAAGGTGAGGACGACGATGTGCGGCGGACGCACACCGAAGGGTTACAGGCCCTTGAACCGTTCCTTGACCTGTTCGTCGGTCAAACCGTAGTCGGCGAGCGAGTACGAGTGCTTGGGCGCGCGAGGGCCCTGCCTGCTCTCCTCGTGGCATTCCTGCACCGCGGCCCGCGCGTCGTCGGTCATCTCGATGCCGAAGTGGCGGTAGATCGCATCGACCGTCGCCACCGGGTCGGCGATCAAGTCGAAGTAGTCCATGTCGTAGAACTGTGCGGGATCATGTTGTGCGCGAACGGCATTGAAACGCTCGAGACCGCGAGACCAGGTCTCCAGCGAGTCGGCGCCGATGGTCTTGCCGACGAATGCGTTCGACCAGCCCTCCGTGGTGTGCTCAGCCAGTGAGCACATCGAGGCCATGATCGTCTCGGCGGGACGGTGGCACTGGACCACCAGCGCGTCGGGATAGGTGGCGAACAGCGCATCGAGAGCGAACAGGTGGCTGGGGTTCTTCAACACCCAGCGCTTGTCGGCATCGTTGAGCCCGATCAACTGCAGGTTGCGGCGGTGCCGCTGGTACGACCGCGTCCAGTCCTGGCCGGCGAGCCAGCGGGAGTAGGTCGGAATGTGGGCCAGCGTCTCGTAGGACACCGAATGCAGTGACTGGCGCAGCAGTTGCCAGCACTCCTCCACCTCGTCGGCGGTCATGTAGTGCAGACCGGTGTAGTCCGGGTTCTCGGTGTGCGCCTTGGTGAACTGGGCGTCGAGCTGGGCGAAGACGGGGTTCTGCGACCAGGTTTCGCGGGGCGGGCGGGGTTGCGGGAATTCCGCGAGCCACAGCTCGAGGCCCTGGTGGCGAGGGTCGGCGGCCAGCAGCCGGTGCAGCACCGTGGTGCCCGTCCGCGGCAGACCGGTCACGAAGATCGGCCGCACGATGTCGACGTCGGCGTGCTGCGGATATTGCTTCCATGCCGCCTCGGACACCAACCTGGCCACCAGAGCGTTGCGCAGAAAGAAGCGTGACATCTTGCTGCCCAGCTCGGTGAAGTCGGCGTCTCGCGCGTAGGAGTCGAGCAGCACGCCCAGCGCCTCGCGATAGTTGTCGTCGTCACTACCGAAGTCGTCGAGGCCGCAGGCCTTGACGGCCGAGGCGTGCAGGTCCTCGACGGTGCCCACATTGGTGCGTGCCATCAGGCCTTGTACTCTCCGCAGTTCACATCGAGGGTCTGTCCGGTGATGCCGCTCGACAGGTCGCTGGCCATGAACAGAATGGCCGAGGCCACCTCGTCCTCGGTGGGCAGCCGTTTGAGATCCGACGCTGCTGCCGTGGCCTTGTAGATCTCGTCGACCGTCGTGCCGTACTTGCCGGCCTGATGGGTGAAGTAGCTTTCCAGTGTCCCGCCCCAGATATAGCCGGGCAGAACGGAGTTCACGCGGATCCCGTGTTCTCCGAGTTCGGTGGCCAACGATTGGGACATCGCCAGCAGCGCGGACTTGGCCATCTTGTAGGCACCGTACTTCGCCTGGGAGTGACGCACGACCATCGAGTTCACGTTCACCACCGACCCGTTGGCCTGCGCCAGCGCCGGGGTGAACCCCTGGATCAGGCGCAGTGCGCCGAACACCGTCAGCTCGATCGCGTCTCGCATGTGGTCGAACGTCGTGTTGGCCAGCGGCTTCATCGACGGCACGCGAAAGGCGTTGTTGATCAACACGTCGACTCTGCCGTACGCGTCGAGCGCCTGCGCGACGAGGTTGTCGACCTGCGCGTCGTCGGTGATGTCGGTGCCGACGGAGACGGCCCGTCTGCCGACGTCGGTCACCTGCTTGGCGACGTCCTCGAGCCGCTCGACGGTGCGCGCCGCGAGGACCAGATCGGCGCCGGCCTCAGCGCACCGACGTGCCAGCGTGGTGCCCAGCGCGGGACCGACGCCACTGATCACGACGACCTTGCCCTCCAGCAACGCCAACGCTCCGGCCATGTCTCAACCCACCATCCTGTAGCCGATCTGCAACTGCCGCCGCGCGATGCGCGCCCGCCAGTCCTCCTCGGAGATCTTGTCGTGCTCGTAGTGCGGCAGCACGCCGGGCACCTGGTCGATTCCGACGACCTCGACACTCGGTCCGTCCGCCTCGGTCATCTTCCGCGATACCCGCTGCCAGCGGAACTGCAGGTATCCCTTGCGGTGTCCGAGCGTCTCCACCCAGTTCGTCACGCCGGGATTGGCATCCGAGACGACGATGCGGATCTTGCCGTCGGGGTCGGCCTGTGCCTGTGTGCCGTTCAGCGAGGTCTGATGATTGATGTAGTCCAGTGAGATGTACCAGAGGCTGCCCAGCTGGAACCCCATGTACGGGGCGTCCGACACCGGAACGGTGATCACCATCGCCTGATCCGGCCCGAGGTCGAAGTGGCCCACCGACGAGTACTGCGTGGCCAGGCCACCTGGGGTCAGCCGGGGCGGGATCATCGTGTTGACCGGAAGGGTGTTGTAGAACCACTGGGGAAACTGCAGCCATGTCTTGACGCGCTGGACCAGTTGCTTTCCCGCGACGGCGTACCGCTTCTCGATCAGCTCACGGGTCAGCGGCGGTGGCGCCGTACCGGCGGTGTCGGTCCGGGCGATGGCCAGCGTGCCGCGCTGCGCGGACCAGTCGTTGTAGACCTCACGGATGACCAGCTGCGCCGGGCTCTTCGGCACGATGCGCCATTCGAACGACCCGTCGGCGGCGATGTCGAGTTCGCGGTCGTCGAAGGCGGTTTCACTGTCGGGCACATTGTCGTCGGTGTACTCGCCTCCGAGCATCTGGAAGCTGAGATCGGTGGTGGTGCCGCGCCGGCCGGTGACGACGTATTCGCGGCCGGGTACCACCCGCGTTCCGAAGTAGAGGGTATCCGGGTTGTCCAGGCCCATCTTGGTGAACGGACCCGTGCCACTGTGCAGGAACGGGTGATCGCGGTCGTAGTCGAAGGCGACGTGTGTGCACGCTGCGACGCACCCTGCGAGGTATTGGAGCCCCTCGAGCAGGTCGGCCTCGGATTCGATGAACGGCGCGGCGGCGACGAGCTTCTCGGCCTCGGCGATCGCGTCGATGAGCGGTGGGGAGTACACGCCCTCGAAACTAGAACGCGTTCTAGTAGTAGTCAATATGTCGACCGCTGCGTTCCAAATATGTACCGAAGGTGTAGCCTGCCGAGATGCCCGAGACGTCCGGTCGCACCTCGCCGCCGACCGACCGCGTGATCGCGATCCTGGACTTCTTCGCGGGCCGGCCGCAGGAGCGGTTCGGGGTGTCGGAGCTGGCGCGCCGCCTGGCGTTGAGCAAGCCGACGTGCCTGGGCATCGTCACCTCGCTGTCCGAGGCCGGCTACCTGGTGCGCGACACCGCCGACAAGAGCTACCGGCTGGGTCCGTCGCTGATCACGCTCGGCCACCGAGCGCAGGAGTCGATGCGCGTGAGCCCGGCGGCGCGCGAGGAGCTGCGCCGCCTCTCGGCGAGATTCGGGATCACCGCGGCACTGTCCGCGGTCGTCGACGACCGGATCACCCTGCTCGATCTCGTCGCCCCTGCGGGTGTGCGACCGGGTGTCGAGATCGGGCAGAGCTACCCGTTCGCCCCGCCGGTCGGCCTGATGTTCGTGCTCTGGGACGACGGAGCCGCGCGGGAGTGGCTGGCCCGCGAGCCGACGATCCCGTTGCGCACCGACACCGAGCGTCTCGACCGGGTGATCGCGGAGTGCCGCGCCGACGGCTATCTGGTGGAACGGCTGACGCCGAGCGGGCGCCGGTTGTACTCGTTGATGGCCGGGATGTCGGCCACCCTGCCGGACGAACTGCGAGTCCTGTTGGGCGAGTTGGTCTCCGACATCGGCGAACGGGTGTATCTGCGGGGCGAGCGGACCGGACGCGGGCGTCATGACATCAGCGTGATCTCCGCACCCGTCTACGACCACTATCGACGGCAGGTGATGGTCGCCTCGATGCACGTCGGGAAGTCGTTGCCGCACAGCGCGATCACCGAACGGGCCCGCGCCGTGGTGACTACCGCGGACGCCGTCACCGCACAGCTCGGCGGGGTGAAGCCGATCTGGCGGTGAGGCTACGCGGTGCCGGCCAGGGCGAACGGCAGGACTGCGGTGGCGCCCGCCGCGCGCAAAACCCGGGCGGCCATCGTGATCGTCCATCCGGTGTCGGTCATGTCGTCGACCAGCAACACCGGGCCGGCTCCGGGCCCAAGGGCGGCCGGTGGTGCCCAGGATCCGTTCAACGCGGCCACGCGATACGCCGAGTTCGCCGCGGTCACAGGCCGGCGTTCGGGCGCGTACTGCAGCGTGCCGAGGTCGGTGAGGCGGCCGAGTTCAGCGAGCCGGGTGGCCAGCGAGGAGATCAGCACCGGGTGTGAGTCCGAGTCGAGCGCCATCACCGCGGTCGGCCGCACCTTCCAGTCCCACGCCGCCAGCACCTTCACCGCGGCCGCCGCCACGTCGTCGGGCACCTCGCCGTCGGGCCCGTCGAGCAGTGCGCGCAGCCGAGCACCCCAGCCGAGGTCGGTCAGCCGGCCGATGACCCGACCGGACTCGGGGCCGTCGGCGATCCGGCCGGACAAGTCGAGGCCGAGCTTGCCCAGCCCCGACGGCCACTGCTTGCGCGGTGCCAGCTCGACGCCGGGCCGCATCAGCGCTCGCCTGGTGTCCTCGGCGGCGGCCGCGTCGACGTCGGCGCTGTAGCGTGCGCCGGTGCAGTTGTCGCAGCGGCCGCACCGCTCGTCAGCCGCGAGATCCGGGTCGTCGAGTTGACGTCGCAGGAACGCCATGCGGCAGTCATCCGTCCTCTGGTAGTCGAGCATCGCCTGCTGCTCACGCTTGCGCGCCTCATCGAGACGGCGATACCGCGGTTCGTCGTACTCCCACGCCGCACCGGTGCCGACCCAGCCTCCTTTCACGCGGCGCACCGCGCCGTCGACGTCGAGCACCTTGAGCACCATCTCCAACCGGGACCTGCCGAGGTCCACCAGTGGTTCGAGCGCCGGCGTCGACAGCGGACGCTCCGTCTCGAGTTCACGAATCACCTTGCGCACCAGGGCCTCCGAAGGGAAGGCCACGGAGGCGAAGTAACTCCAGACATCCTGGTCCTCCCGCCCGGGGAGCAGGATCACCTCGGCCTTCTCGGTCGCACGACCGGCGCGGCCGACCTGCTGGTAGTAGGCGATCGGCGAGGACGGCGCACCGAGATGCACGACGAAGCCGAGGTCGGGTTTGTCGAAGCCCATGCCGAGCGCAGACGTCGCGACCAGCGCCTTGACGCGGTTGGCGAGCAGGTCCGCCTCGAGTTGCTCGCGTTCGGCGGTCTCGGTGGAACCGGTGTAGGCGGCGACGGGGAAGCCCTGCTCCCGCAGAAGTGCGGCCACATCGTGCGCCTGAGCTACCGTCAACGTGTAGACGATGCCCGAGCCGGGCAGCGCATCGAGGTGCGCGGCAAGCCAGGCCGCGCGCTGCGCCGGGTTGCCCGCGTGCACCACCGACAGGTGCAGCGACTCGCGGTCGAGCCCGCCGCGCAGGACGAGCGTGTCCTGTCCCCCGACCCCCAACTGCGTGGCGACGTCGTCGACGACGCGGTCGTTGGCGGTGGCCGTGGTGGCCAGCACGGGGACGTCGGCGCCGAGGTCGGCGATCAGCGTGCGGATGCGCCGGTAGTCGGGGCGGAAGTCGTGCCCCCAGTCGGACACGCAGTGCGCCTCGTCGACGACCACCAGCCCGGCGTCACGCGCCAGCGCGGGCAACACCTGGTCGCGGAAGTCGGGGTTGTTCAACCGTTCCGGGCTCACGAGGAGCACGTCGAGCTCGCCACTCCGCACCCGCTGGTGGATCTCGTCCCAGTCGGTGACGTTGCTCGAGTTGATCGTGGCCGCGTGGACGCCCGCGCGATCCGCGGCGGCGACCTGATTGCGCATCAGCGCGAGCAGCGGCGACACGATCACCGTGGCGCCGTGTCCTCCGGCTCTCAGCAGCTTGGCGGCGATGAAGTACACGGCCGACTTGCCCCAGCCGGTGCGCTGCACGACGAGCGCACGCCGGCGATGCACGACCAGCGCTTCGATCGCCGTCCACTGGTCGTCGCGCAGCCGTGCGTCCGGACCGGCCAGCTGCTCGAGGATCTCCTGGGCGTCAGCGCGGGTTGCCATGCGCCCATCGTGCCTGGCCCCTACGACGTCACAGAAAAGCACTCACCGTGCCCACGGGAATGTGGGCACGGTGAGCGTATTCAGTTACGAGGTGATGTCCCTCAGGCCATCGGCTGCGCCGGCGTTGCGGGGCTCTCCGCCGGGGCCGGGCCGGTCGGGGCGCCCGGAGTCGCGGGCTCTCCCGGGGCAGCCGGCGTCTGTGCCGGCACACCGGTGTCGCTGACGCTCCAGACTGCCTGCGCCACCGCCGTCGGCGTCAACTTCACGTTGCAGCGGTCGTTGAGCGCGCTGACCGGCTGGTGAATCGCCTTCAGCTGGTCCTCGACCTGCGGGTTCTGCGCGAAGAACGTACGGTAGGCCTGCTCAGCCTGCGGCTGGGGCTCCGTCGAGATCTCCGTCAGCGCCTGGTTGGTCTGCGGGTTCGCGGTCAGGTAGGCACCCTCCGAAGCGGTCGCCGCGCTCACGGTTCCCGCCACGCTGGCGGCCGAGCAGTCAGGCCCGGGGGCCGGGGCCGGGGCCGGCTGAGCACTCGCCACAGGGGCGAGGATCGCCGCCGAACCGAAAGCGAGCAGGCCACCGGCGAACATGCCGAACAGGCCGCGCCGCACAGTGTTAGCGGACGTGGTCATAGAAATCACTCCTCACGGTCTGCGATCAGTCGGTCGCATCCAAGGCGTAACCAGAGCGCGGGGATCGCTAAACACGCGCGGTGCGGTCAAAGCATCCGTGGAGGAGGTATCTCCGCAGTTCAGAGCCGTTGCAGAGCAGATCAGAAAAAGTTCTAGGTCGCGGCGTCCATTTCGCGTTTGATTTCCAGGGCGATGTCGATGAGTTGGTCTTCCTGGCCGCCGATGAGCTTGCGCTGGCCGGCGCGGTGGAGCAGCTTGTGCGCCGGCACGCCGTAGCGTTCGGACTGGCGGATGGCGTGTTTGAGGAAGCTGGAGTAGACGCCGGAGTAGCCCATGATCAGCGCGTTGCGGTCCAGTAGGCATTCGGCGGGCATGGCGGGGGCGACGACCTCTTCGGCGGCGTCGGCGATGTCGAAGAAGTCGATGCCGGTCTTGACCCCGATCTTGTCGAACACCCCGATCAGCGCCTCGACCGGCGCGTTGCCCGCCCCGGCGCCGAAGCGGCGGCAGGAGCCGTCGATCTGTTTGGCCCCGGCACGCACCGCCTCGATGGAGTTGGCCACCCCGAGCCCGAGGTTCTCGTGGCCGTGGAAGCCCACCTGCGCGTCATCGCCCAGTTCGGCCACCAGCGCCGCGACCCGGTCGCGCACGCCTTCGAGCACCAACGCCCCTGCGGAGTCCACCACGTACACGCACTGACAGCCCGCATCGGCCATGATCCGGGCCTGGGCGGCCAGCTTGTCCGGGGAGATGGTGTGGCTCATCATCAGGAACCCGACGGTTTCCAGGCCGAGTTCGCGGGCCAGCCCGAAGTGCTGGATCGACACGTCGGCCTCGGTGCAATGCGTGGCGATGCGGCAGATCGACCCGCCGTTGTTCTGCGCCTCCTTGATGTCCTCCTTGGTGCCCACACCCGGCAGCATCAGGAACGCGATCTTGGATTCGGTGGCGGTCTCGGCGGCCAGCTTGATCAGCTCCTGCTCCGGGGTCTTGGAGAACCCGTAGTTAAAGCTCGACCCGCCCAGCCCGTCGCCGTGGGTGACCTCGATGACCGGCACCCCGGCGGCGTCCAGCGCCGCGACGATGGCACCCACCTCGTCTGTGGTGAACTGGTGGCGTTTGTGGTGCGACCCGTCGCGCAGCGACGTGTCGGTCATCCGGATGTCCCACATCGGGTTGAAGTAGATGTCGTCGGCCCGGTCGATGCGCGATCCGCTGCGCTTCTCGCTGTTCATGCCTGCGCTCCCGTTCCCGCCGACGCCCGCTCCTTGGCGATCTCTTCGCCGACCTTGGTGGCCGCGGCGGTCATGATGTCCAGATTTCCAGCGTAGGGCGGCAGATAGTCACCCGCACCCTCCACTTCGATGAACGTCGTGACCAACGCCTGGCCGCCCGAGTTGATCGACGGGTCGTCGAACTGCGGTTCGTTGAGCAGCCGGTAGCCGGGCACGTAGGTCTGCACCTCGGCCACCACGTCGCGGATCGAGGCGGCGATCGCCTCGCGGTCAGCGTCTTCGGGGATCGCACAGAAGATGGTGTCGCGCATGATCATCGGCGGGTCGGCCGGGTTCAAGATGATGATCGCCTTGCCCCGCCGGGCGCCACCGATGTTCTGCACACCCGCGCTGGTGGTCTTGGTGAACTCATCGATGTTGGCCCGCGTTCCCGGCCCCGCCGACGCCGAGGACACCGACGCCACGATCTCGCCGTAGGGCACCTCCACGACCCGACTCACCGCATGCACGATCGGGATGGTCGCCTGACCCCCGCAGGTCACCATGTTGACGTTCGGCGCATCGAGATGCTCGCGCAGATTCGCCGGCGGGATCACCCCCGGACCGACCGCAGCCGGGGTCAGGTCGATGGCGCGGATGCCGGCCTCGGCATAGCGCGGCGCAGCGTCACGGTGCACGTAGGCGCTGGTCGCCTCGAACACCATGTCCGGCCTCTCAGACTGGGCGAGCAGCCAGTCCACACCCTCATGACTGGTCTCCAGGCCGAGCTTGCGCGCCCGCGCCAACCCCTCACTCTCGGGATCGATGCCGATCATCCAGCGCGGCTCCAGCCACTCCGAGCGCAGAAGCTTGTACAGCAGATCGGTGCTGATGTTGCCCGACCCCACGATCGCCACAGACAGTTTGTCAGCCACAGCAGGCTCCTATTCGAAATCCAGTCGTACTGAACCTAACCCGCTGAAGTCGGCGACGAAACGGCTGCCCGCAGGTGCATCTATCGCACGGGTGCACGACCCCGGCAGGACGATGTCGCCGGCCCGCAGCCGCACCCCGAAACTCTCGACCTTGCGCGCCAGCCACGCGACCGCGGTGACCGGGTTTCCCAGCACCGCATCGCTGCGTCCCTCGGCCACGACCTCACCGTTGTTCGTCAGCACGGCATCGATGGCACGGATATCCACGTCTTTCGGAGAGACCCGCGCCTCACCGAGCACCCAGCCCGCCGACGACGCGTTGTCGGCGATCGTGTCGCACAACTTGATCTGCCAATTGGTGATCCGGGTGTCGATCAGCTCGATCGCCGGGGCGAACGCCGCCGTCGCAGCCAGCACGTCGTCCTCGGTGCACCCCGCCCCCGGCAGATCGTCGGACAGGATGAAACCGACCTCGACCTCCACCCGCGGGTACAGGTAGTTCGCCGACTTCACCGGACGATCCTCGAAGACCTCCATCTCGTCGAGCAGATGCCCGTAGTCGGGCTCGTCGACGTTCATCATCTTCTGCATCGCCTCCGACGACAGACCCACCTTGTGCCCGATCACCCGGGCACCCTCGGCGACTCGCTGGCGGATATTGATCAACTGAATCTCGTAGGCATCCACCACATCGATGTCCGGGTGACCATCGGTCAACGGGGAGATCGGTTCGCGACTGCGCTCGGCCTGAGCCAGGTCGGCGGCGAGCTTCTCGCGCACCTCGTCGGGCAGCATGAAAGTGAAGTCCCCTCGTTTCGTCGACCGGCACAGTTGTTAGTCGGCCGGGCAATTCTATAACGTGTTCTACATGACGGAGCAGGAGTACGACGTCGTCGTGGTGGGGAGCGGCGCCGCCGGCATGGTCGCCGCGCTGACCGCCGCCCACCAGGGACTCTCGACAGTAGTCGCCGAGAAGGCGCCGCACTATGGCGGTTCCACGGCACGGTCGGGCGGTGGCGTGTGGATTCCGAACAACGAGGTGCTTGAGCGCGACGGCGTCAGCGACACCGCCGAGGCCGCCCGCACCTACCTGCACTCGATCATCGGTGACGTGGTGCCGCCCGAGAAGATCGACACCTATCTGCGGCGCGGCCCCGAGATGCTGTCGTTCGTGTTGAAGCACTCCCCGCTGAAGCTGTGCTGGGTGCCGAACTACTCCGACTACTACCCCGAGACGCCCGGCGGCAAGGCCACTGGCCGGTCGGTGGAGCCCAAGCCGTTCGACGCCAAAAAGCTCGGTCCCGACGTGGACGGCCTGGAACCGCCGTACGGCAAGGTTCCCCTCAACGTCGTGGTCATGCAGCAGGACTACGTGCGCCTCAACCAACTCAAGCGGCATCCTCGCGGCGTGTTGCGCAGCCTGAAGGTCGGAGCGCGCACGATGTGGGCGCAGGCCACGGGCAAGAATCTCGTCGGCATGGGCCGCGCGCTGATCGCGCCGCTGCGCATCGGCTTGCAGAAGGCCGGCGTCCCGGTGCTGCTCAACACGGCCATGACCGATCTCTACGTCGAGGACGGCGCGGTCCGCGGCATCTACGTTGTCGATGCACGGGAACCCGGCGCCGAGCCGCACCTGATCCGGGCACGCCGCGGGGTGATCCTGGGCAGCGGCGGGTTCGAGCACAACGAGCAGATGCGGGTGAAATACCAGCGCGCCCCGATCACCACCGAGTGGACCGTCGGTGCGGTGGCCAACACCGGCGACGGTATCCTGGCCGCCGAAAAGCTGGGCGCCGCTTTGGATGTCATGGAGGACGCCTGGTGGGGACCGACCGTGCCGCTGGTCGGCGCGCCATGGTTCGCGCTGTCGGAGCGCAACTCCCCCGGATCGATCATCGTCAACATGAGCGGCAAGCGCTTCATGAACGAATCGATGCCCTACGTCGAGGCCTGCCACCACATGTACGGCGGTCAATACGGTCAGGGCCCCGGGCCCGGCGAGAACATCCCGGCGTGGCTGGTCTTCGACCAGCAGTATCGCGACCGGTATATCTTCGCGGGACTGCAACCAGGACAACGCATTCCGAAGAAGTGGATGGAGTCGGGCGTCATCGTCAAGGCCGATACCCTCGATGAGCTGGCGGCGAAGACCGGCCTGCCCGCCGACGCCTTCAAGGCAACGGTCGAGCGGTTCAACGGGTTCGCCCGCTCGGGGGTCGATGAGGACTTCAAGCGCGGTGAGAGTGCCTACGACCGCTACTACGGCGATCCCACCAACAAGCCCAATCCCAATCTTGGCGAGCTCAGCCATGCGCCGTTCTATGCCGCGAAGATGGTCCCCGGTGATCTCGGCACCAAGGGCGGCGTCGTCACCGACGTGCACGGTCGGGCGCAGCGCGACGACGGTTCGATCATCGAGGGGCTCTACGCAGCGGGTAACGTGAGCGCGCCGGTGATGGGCCACACCTATCCGGGACCCGGAGGCACCATCGGTCCGGCGATGACGTTCGGTTACCTGGCGGCACTTCACCTGGCCGGTAAGGAGTAGCGGTGCCCATCAATCTCGACGAAGCGATCGGTGCTGAGCTCGACCCGGTCGAGTTCTCCTGGACGAACAGCGATGTCCAGCTCTATCACCTCGGTCTCGGTGCGGGCAGCGACCCGATGGACAAGCGCGAGCTGCGCTACCTGGCCGATGACACCCCGCAGGTGTTGCCGACGTTCGGCAATGTGGCGCAGAGCTTCCACATGACCGCGCCGCCAACGGTGAAGTTCCCCGGAATCGACATCGAGTTGTCCAAGGTGCTGCACGCCAGCGAGGCCGTGACGGTGCCCGGCCCGATCCCGCCGTCGGGCACCGGGATCGCCGTCACCCGGTTCACCGAGATCTGGGACAAGGGCAAGGCCGCGGTGATCTGGTCCGAGACAGAGGTCAAAGACCCTGCGGGCACGCTGCTCTGGACGCAGAAGCGGTCGATCTTCGCCCGGGGCGAGGGCGGATTCGGCGGCGATCGCGGACCGTCGGGATCTTCGTCGGCGCCGGACCGAACGCCCGATCTCGAGCTGTCCGTGCCGACGTCACCGCAGCAGGCGCTGCTCTACCGGATGTGCGGTGACCGCAACCCGCTCCATTCGGACCCGGATTTCGCTGCGGCGGCAGGGTTTCCGCGCCCGATCCTGCACGGACTGTGCACCTATGGCATGACCTGCAAGGCGTTGGTGGACAACCTGCTCGACGGCGACGTCAGCGCGCTGAAGTCCTATGGCGCGCGGATGGCCGGCGTGGTGTTCCCCGGCGAGACGCTGCGCGTGAGCGTCTGGAAGAACTCCGATGATGCGCAGGCCGCCTTCACCGCGGTGGTCACCGCACCTGACCGGGACAACGCCGTCGCGCTGGCGGGCGTGGAGTTCACACCGGCCTGACGCGAGCGGTCAGCGCCGAGTCCTCACTCGGGTAGCGTGCCTGGCGGCAGACCCGGACGCGGTATCGCCCGCGCCGGCCGAGCCGGCCTTGCCCTTCTGCCCCAACAGGCCGCCATTGCCGCCGGACCCGCCGGCGCCGCCGGTGCCGGTTTTCGCGGTGTTGTGACCGTCTCCGCCGCTGCCTCCGTCACCGCCGTCGCCGAGGACGCCGGGGGAGGTGCCGGCGACGGATTTGCCACCACTGCCACCATTGCCGCCGGTCGCGGACCCGGTGTCGGCCGTCGCGTCCCCGCCTCGGCCACCGGTGCCGCCCTTACCGGTGTTTCCCGAATTGCCGCCGGCACCACCCGCACCGCCGACGGCTTTCGCCGAGCCGGTGGCCGTGGCCGCCCCGCCGTCACCGCCCTTTCCGGAGATGCCGGCGCTGAATCCGCCCACGCCACCGGCACCACCGGTAGCCGTCGTACCCGTTGTGCTTGCAGTGGCGGCACCACCGGCCCCGCCGTCACCGCCCGCCTTTCCGCCGCGACCGCCGGCGCCGCCCTTGCCGCCGGTGGCGTTCCCGCCTGTCGACGTGGCGTCGCCGCCCTTGCCGCCCTTGCCGGGTGTTCCGCCGAGCATGCCCGCCGCGCCGCCGGTGCCACCGGCTCCGCCGGTCACGTTGCCCGCCGCGGTGATCGACGCGCCGTTGCCACCGTTGCCACCGTTGCCGATGAAGAAGCTGCCGTTGCCTCCGGCACCGCCCGCACCGCCCGGTGCGGTCGCGTCGCCGCCGTTGCCGCCGTTGCCGAACCAGAAGCCGGCGTTGCCGCCGCTGCCGCCGTTGAGGCCGTTGCCACCGTTGCCACCGAGCAGGCCGCCGTTGCCGCCGTTGCACGCCGTGCCGGTGCATCCCGCGACCGCGTCGAGGCCGTTGCCGACGAGCCACCCTCCGTTGCCGAACATCGGCCGCAGCTTGAGGGTGCCGGGCGTCGCGGCGGATGGCTGGATGGCGCCGCCCAGTGGCCGGGTTGGTTGTTCGCCGGGGTAGCAGATGACGCCCATAGCCAGGCCGCAGCCCTGGCCGGTCGAAGCCAGCCGGACGGCATAGGAGACCGAGGCTGGTGCCGTGGCGTCATGGTCGCTGAACGCCAGCGTGCCGAAGCCCACCATTGCTGCGCCGGTGACGCCGATCGTCGCTCCCGCCGCCAGATACCTGCGGATCGACATGCGGTGCGATTCCTTCTCGGGTTGACGAGGCATGGACTGAACCCCCCGGTGATAGTCGTCGCTGAGTTGTCAGCGAACAGAAAGCACTGTCCCGCAACCTATTCGGCGTTCATCGCTGAACGCCGATGGAGCGGAGAACTCATGATTGCACCCTGACGGCTTACAGACGAGCGACAACAGCGAAGTCACAGGAGCCTGGTCGATCCTGATCAGGTTGCGCGAACTCTCGGCCCGGGACGCTTGTGGTGCTGATCGCCACGTTCCGTTGAGGTTCGGCGTTGCGCTGACGCTCGAGTGATCGATTCCCACGGCAAGTTGTGATCATATGTAGGGAACGCGGTCGGGAGTACTGATGCGATGAGGCGGTGAAGCCCGGCCATCACCAGCCGCATGAGTCACCACGGTACGAGCGGTTGAGTGGTGACAAGCCGCTTCCAGGGGCCGTCCGGGACGTCAACGTCCTCGACGAATCGCCAATCGACGTAATCCTCGGCACCGTCGAGTCGGGCGAATGCGAGGCAACCGTTCAGGGCAGGCGACACGTCAAGGCCGGCGCCATTGAATCGGATATTCCGGGGACGCCGGTCATCGCCGCCGAACACGTAAGCGGCGTCGTCGTAAATCGCGGGGCCAGCGTCTTGGATCTGGCCGAAACACGCTGCACCGTCTTTGCGTAACTCCACCCAGCGATTCTTCATGAAGCTGATGGAGCGGTCAGCAGATCTACCGGCATACCCGGGATCATTCGCCCACGGCACCACCGTTGCACGCATTGAAAAGGCCGCAGCGTTATTGACGTCATCAAACGGCAGGTCGAGATAGAACGGATTCTGTCGCGGGGTCATCGTCTTGGGGAAGAAGCCGTTGGATGCGTCGCGACGTTCGGACCGGCAAACCCCCCTCTCGACGAATCCATCACAGCCGCCGTAGTTGGCGAGCCAGTCGGGATCGTAGGTTGAGAACACCTGCGAACCGTCCGACTTGGCGGGATCGACTACCTCGCCGACCCAGAAGGTCGTGGCAACGATGTTGTGGTGCCATGGATAATTTCGCCCTGAAAGGTCCGCGATCGCGAAATGACGAAAAGTGCAAAGGGTGCAAAGCGGAGCCATCGTCCCCAACACCGCCCCCAACAGCAGTCGTCGCCACACGGGTCGCGCAGACGTCATTTCGAAGCCGTCGCGTCGTCGACCAGTGAGTAGTCGTCAGCTATCAGCTCACCGTTCTCCGCCAGGGCCAATCCGAAGCTCACGGCGGTGACATCCGACGGCATCGTCGGCAGGGACCATGTGGCCAACGTGTAATCCGTTGACGCAGGAAAAGTCGGGCTATTCAGCCCATACGCCCAGCGCCCCAGCCCGTGCCGGAATTGGATTGAAAATGATGTAGGTGCAGTGGATTTGTACCAGGCCGACACCGTGTAAGTCCCCCCCGGCGAAACGCTTGGAGCGCAGTGGCCGAGGTCGGTCGACTGCAGGAGTTTAGCGTCACCGTCAACGTAATCACGCATAATCAGTCGACCGGCGGTCGTTCCGCCATGACTATCCGACGACAATGAGAATTCAGGCCGGTTGCGACCAAAACTCGCTTGAAGCCAGCACACCGGGCTGCCGTCAGAAAGTTGTTCCAGTCCTGAGTTTTTCACGCCATTCGCGCCCGGCGGCGCAGGTGGCGCAATCGGCCCCGCGATCGGAGGCCGAACGGGACCGCCGATCACGTCTCCCACTGTACGAACCAAGAGTTTGCCGGCGGACTGCTGCCCGGCCAACCAGGCCAGGAAGTCACCGAACTCAGTCTGCGGTGTCGTGAGCGAATTGCAGTCCGTAGGACACAACCCATGGAAGGTAAGCTCGATCCAGCCGCCGACCGACATCGCATCGAGAACCTGCTGTTGGAGATCGGATGCCGTCCAGTCACTCCGGACTTGTGCGGGCGCGCTCGTGTACATCGGATCGGCCGGCGGAACCACCTCTGCCAAGGCACAGTCTTGACAAGACAGCATGGGGTCTACGTTCGGCGGCGGCCGGTGAGTGCGAAGTTCTCCAAGACTGCGACCACTGTTGTAACCGCACTGACGGACTGCCGTTTCGGCGTCGGTGCTGGCCGACGCGAACGGATAGGCGAAGCTACGGATGGGGAAGCCCCAGCCAAGGAGGTTCTCCCGATCGTCGCAGATCTGTCGGCGGACCTCGTCACCCGTCAACTCACCGAGATCTGGGTGCGTCATGGTGTGGCCGCCGATCTCGTGGCCCATCCTTGCGATTTCCACGAGGTCAGCCTGCGATAGATAGCCCTTCGTGCCGATGGTCATCGAGTTCACGAAAAATGTGCCCGCAAGCCCGTCGGCTGTCATCATCCGAGCGGCAGCGATGTTCGATTTGCGCCCATCGTCGAAGGTGATGCTGACGACTGTCTGACCCTGCACGACGTGCAGTGGATCGGTTGGCGGTAAGGGAAGTTCGACAAGGCGGCGAGGTCCGGAGGACGGTACCGACGACACTTCGGTCGTAGGCGGAGGCTGCGACGCAGAACGCAGCTCGATTCCGCATCCGGCCGGTGTGAGTCCGCACACCGGGAGCAGTACGAGGGCCAGCGCCAAAGCCAGCCTCTGTCTGGGGAGATTCCTAGAGCGATGCACTTGAGGCCTCTAAACAACTGGCGACCGACAGGCCTTCTGCAACTCTCATGATAATTTCGTCCAGATTGGTTTGAGGCCTGAAATGCAGGACGTTTGCCGCCAGCGAGATGTCCGGCATCCGACGGCGCATATCTTCGAAGCCCTCACCGTACGCCTTGTCGTACGGAACAAGTTCGATATCGCTGCTGCTGTCGAGCAATTCGATGATCCGCCCGGCGAGTTCCAGGATTGACACCTCTCGAAGACCGCCTAGATTGAAGGCCAACCCCAAAGCAGCAGGCACTTCACTCAAACTGACCAGCGCCGGTACGATGTCCCCGACGTAGGAGAAGCACCGAGTCTGTCGGCCATCACCGAACACGGTAAGAGTCTCTCCCCGCAGTGCCTGGCTGACCAGCGTGGGTACAACCATTCCGTAACGCCCGGTTTGCCGAGGCCCCACCGTGTTAAATAGCCTGGCCGTCGCGACCTTCAGCCCCAGCTCGCGCCAGTACGCATGTGCGAGAGCCTCATCGATTGCCTTTGCAGCAGCGTAGGACCACCGTGACATAAGTGGCGATCCCAAGATGCGATCGGAATCTTCACTGAGGCGGTTGGCTGTGTTCTTGCCGTATATCTCACTGGTCGACGCGAGCACCATCGTCACCCCCCTAGCGAGCGCAGCATCCAGTACGTTCTCAGTACCTGTGATGTTGACCCTCAAGCTTTTCAAGGGCTCGTCGATGATGCGTCTGACGCCTACCGCTGCAGCAAGGTGGAAGATTCGGTCGGCGTCAGCCACGACACCCTCGACCACCCTACGGTTCAACACCGTGCCTTCTACGACCTGCAAGCGCGGGTCGTGGGCGTGGTGGGCCAGATTGGCGATCGACCCCGTGGAGAAATCGTCGAGCACGACCACTGTGTCACCTGCCTCGAGTAGGTGATCTGTGAGGTGGCTACCGATGAACCCGGCACCGCCGGTGATAACGGTTCGCATGGTTACTCCTAGCTATTCCGAGAGACAGGGCAGGTTGTTACGGCAGAGGCGAAATCGGACGCTGGATCATCTGTTTTCAGCATTGCGACAGTCGAAGCAGCCGCACGGCGGACCGGACTGACCCACCGGCCGGTCGACCGTGTGCGCGTCGCCGCCACGAGGGAGCGGAGACACACGTAAGCGTCCAACAGACGCAACGCGGGCAGCAGTGGAGCAAATAAAAGCAGGCGCGGCCGCCGCAAAGCGCACACGGCTAGCAGAGTCACCAGAAGATCCGGAACGAGGAATCCCAGCGCCACGATCTGAGGGGTCAGCGTGCCTACCAGTTCATGGCCCGCGACCTCCGGTGGTCCGTACGTCGCGGACACGGCCTCGGTGTACACAGCGAACAGCATCAAGGGCGGCATGCAGAGCAGAGTCACACTGCCGCAGATTAATTCGGCTACCTGGGCGGTCAATGCGAACCAAAACCGTCCGAAATGCTTTCGGTGCAAGCGCACCGTCTGCCAGAACCCCAGCGACCATCGTCTGATCTGACGCACGTAGTCCCCGAACGCGTCGGGGTCCTGTGTGTAAGCCACGGCTGCGCAAGGCCGGAAGGCAATTCTCCCCAGCTTCTTAACATGGACTTCAAAAGTCATGTTGAAGTCTTCAATCACCAAGCCTGGTGCGGTGATGTCAATAGAGTCGAGGACATCTGTTCTATACATGCTGGCGAACCCGGGGACGATTGAGACAACGTCGGCCCACCGGCCTGCTTGCCCGTATTTGGTGAGTAGCTGCACTCCCACATAAACACGTGCTCGGTAGGCCAGGAGAAGTCTCCCCATCAGCTTTCGCGGCGGCGGATCCAGCGAGCAGCGCACCGACCCCGCCACGGCAACTACACCTTCGTCGTCGAACTCAGGCAGGCCCGTCGCAAGATAATCATCGGAAAGTCTGGTGTCGGCATCGAGGAGAAGTACGACGCGGAATCGCTGTGCGAGTTCGAAATGCTCAATCGCCGCCCGGAGCGCCCTGGCCTTACCGCTGTTATGAGGCAGATCCAAGACCTGAACGCCGAGCTGCAGAGCGATATTGGGCGTGCCGTCAGTTGACCCGTCGGAGACAACGTGAATGTTGGCCGCGTCGACCAACCGAGTGGCGGCGCAGACAGTCCTCTCGAGCACCGCAGCCTCATTATGAGCCGGGATGAGCACTGCGACATCATCAGGAGTAAACTGCTGCGCCACCCCAGACCTTGACGACCGACGGCGGTGGCGGCCGGATTCCGGCGATTGTTCGATTACGCATCGCGACATCAGCGTCAAGCGGGAACCCAGATAGCGCCCTGCTCCCACTGTCGCCCAGAAAAGCGTATTGAACCCGAGAATGAGACATGCGAAAGCGATGACGGTTATAGGGGAGGCCACGGTCGTGCCCTTACCACGAGTTCACCCATCTCGTCATAACGTATGACGCCCCACGGCGTCACTGAGCCGGTACGTAGCGTCCAGCACTAAACTGTGGCTAGAGAGCCATGAATGATCGACTTCGGGGTGCAGCGTGTGAGCAATCACAAGATCCCATTCGTCACGAGCCGGATCCGCTTCTGACTTCAGAGGACCAGCCAAAGTGATGACGCTTTCGACCATGGCATCGGTGAAGGAGACGAGCGCACCGTGGTCCTGTAGTTCGTCAATGATCTGCAGCGCAGGCGATTCGCGAACGTCAGCAACCCCCGGTTTGTACGCGATACCGACAACCAGGATTCGGGAACTTGCAAGCGGCCGTCCGGATTCCGCAAGCAGCTCCTGCGCTCTCAATACAACAGCGCGCGGGCGTGCCGCGATGGCCGCCATCGCGGCTTCAGTGATCGGTGTCGGAATTCTGTTGGCACGCAGTTGCCACAGGAGGTAGTGCGGATCACATGGAATGCAATGACCGCCGACGCCTGGACCGGGGTGGAACGGCATGAAGCCGTATGGCTTGGTCGCCGCGGCCGCGATCACCTCCATGATGTCGACACCGAGTTCACCTGCAATTGTCGCAAATTCGTTAGCGAGCCCGATGTTCACAGCACGAAAGGTGTTCTCCAGAAGCTTTGTTAGTTCAGCTGACTCCGGACTCGATACCACGTGGACCCAGGGTGCTGATTTCGCCAGGGTGCGCTCCGCGCGCGCAGTACACGCTGTAGTCACTCCTCCGAGCACGCGAGGTGTGCGCTTGGGGAGGTGTGACGGCGAGCCTGGGTCGATGCGTTCAGGACTGAACGCAACGAAAATGTCACTGCCTGGGATGAAGCCGCGTCGGCGCAGCGGTTCTACTAACAATTCCCGCGTACAGCCGACGTATGAGGTCGAGGTCAATATGATCGTTTGTCCAGGTCGGGCTACTCCGACCACGCTATTGCACGCAGCGCTCAGGGCGGTGGTGTCGGGAACCAGGTGTCCATCGACAGGCGTTGGGACGCAGATGATTATCGAGTCTGCATCTCTCAGACGTGTCACATCATCACTGAAGCTGAGGCGCTCGGTGTCGATGAATCTGCCGAGTCGACAACGATCCGATTCGATGAGATCGACGCGATGAGCTCTGATATCAGCCAGACGGGCTGCGCTGACATCGATGCCCACAACCGAAGCACCTGCCTCGACGATGGCGAGAGCCGTCGGCAGACCGACATATCCTAAGCCGACTACACCTATCGTTCCTGGTTCACGAACGCTCTCGCCGATTGTGGCATACATTCGTTCGCGATCAACTTCGATCGTGTCTGCGTTGTTTCGAGTGGCGATTGGCGTCATCGCTTCGTGTCCTTTCGACTGGTTGCCTTAAATCACTGGACAGTGACCGACTTGGCGAGATTGCGTGGTTTGTCGACGTCGTGTCCCAGAGACAGGGCCAATGTGCGCGCCAACACCTGCAATGGCACCGTCGCCTCGAGTGGTCCCCATGCGGCGCTGGGATCACTAGCGACATCGATCGCGCTGTCCGCGGACCCGATGGTCAGAAGCTGTCCCCCACGAGCAGCGATCTCAGCCATATTCGCACGTAATCTCGTATCACCGTTGTCGACGACAACGACAGGAGTTCCTGCGCCAATCAGCGCAAGCGGCCCATGCTTCAGCTCGCCAGCTGGGTAGTGCTCAGCCCAGCGATAGGTGAGTTCCTTGAGCTTCAGGGCTCCCTCGGCGGCATACGGAAGGCCGGATCCCTTTGCAATGAAGATGAAACCTGCGCAATCGCTCAACTCCTCGATCAATGGCGGGACCCGACATTGAGCCACATTGAGTGCCGCCGCCAGCTTCTCAGGAAGCCTTCGAAGATCGTCCGTCAAACGAGCTGCTGCGCTTCGGTCAATACGGCCGGTGGCTGATAAACCCGAAATCATCAGTGCTGCGCCGGCGATAACCTGGCACACGAACGTCTTCGTGGCGGCCACGCCGATTTCCGGCCCGGCATCACAGTTGAGTACCGCGTCAGCGCGTCGAGCCAGTGAAGAGTGCTGATTGTTCGTCAGTGCCACCAGCGGTGCGCCGCCAATTGCGTCGGATGTCAAGGCCTGCAACACGTCTGCCGTCTCGCCGGACTGGCTGATTGCCAGGGTCAGCTGGCCGGTTTCAGGAATGTCGTCAGCCGCTTCGCTCGCGATGGTGCACGTAACCGGAATTCTGCCGAGTCTGCGGACCACGTTGCCGATCACGAGCCCGGCATTCATAGACGTTCCGCAGCCTATGATCTTGAGCCGATCGAATGTACCGAGGCCGCGGTCCGTCCAGAGTTCTCCCGAATCGATTGAGGTACCAAGGTCGTCGATAACTCGACACGCTGCGGCCGGTTGTTCGTTGATCTCTTTGGCCATGAAATCGCTGTAACCGTTCAAGTCGGCGTCGCGCCCCTGCCAACTGCACCTGCGGCTGATGAGCGGCACGGAGTCGGCCTCCGCGCGGACCCACTGGCCGCCATCGACCAGCTCTACGACGTCGCCATCGCCGAGTACCTGGAATTCGTCTGTCCAATCGACGATTGCAGCGATGTCGCTCGCCGCGAAGACACCGTGTGCTGAATGTGCAACTAGCAGCGGCGAGCCATTCGAGGCGACCACGATACGACCAGTGCCCCGTTCGAGCACTGCGATTGCCCACGTGCCTTGCACCCTTGTCAACCCAGTCTGGACTGCCTTGAAGAGGTCTCGGTGCTCACTGAGTGCGTCCTCGATGAGGTGGCTCAGGACTTCGCTGTCGACTGCTGTAGCAATTCGGTGCCCCGATCGCGTCAGCTCGTCCCTCAGCTGATCAGCGTTGAGGATTATTCCGTTGTGCGCGACGAATATTCGTCGGTTGCAATCGGCATGAGGATGGGCGTTCTCCTCGCTCACCAATCCGTGAGTCGCCCATCGGGTGTGACCGATTCCCACCCCATTGAGCGGCGCGCCGGACCAACCTCGTACGAGTTCGTCGAGGGCGCCGATTCGCTCGACGGTCCGCAAATGCGCAACCTCCGCGGTCGCGGTCTGGAGTGCAACACCCACCGAGTCGTATCCTCGGTATTCGAGGCGGCGCAGTCCGGTACACAGGTACTCAACAGCCGGCTGGATCGTCCGGCAGGCGATGATCCCGCACATCTCTGACCCCCTTGGCTGCGCTCCGCCTGTTCGCAGGGGGAAACAAGTCGCCGCAATCGGCACCTTTGCTCGGCTGCCGCCCCATTGGCAGCCTCAGACCCGCTTTGCACAATCCAGCTGACGAAGGCAGCGCGTGGGGTGCGGTACTCGGTTCGAGCCGCGCCCCGGTACGCGCCATCCTCGCAATCGGACGACGTGCCGTATCTGAACCCTGAGACACGCGATCAGTATTCGAGTCATTCCGAACTGCAGTACATGGGTCGTGGGAGCGATCTTTTGAATCACCGAGACCTAGGTCGACGATCCAACACGTGACGGTATGAGACGGTCAGGAACGGCGCTCGCTTAATCTCCCGTTGAGGCCAGTCGGCCCGATGTGCCCGTCACCACGCCTGACGGACGCCTGCGAGTGCGGGATGAAGCGGAGACATTTCGAAAGAACTGAATCGTCGCCATTGAACGACCTAGATCCCCGGCCATTTGCAGTGGTTGCGCAGGTAATCTCAAGGTGTTACGTCAGCGGACGTTCCGGATCATCCGGGTCGTATGGAGGGGCTGTCGGCTGGCCGTCGCTGATCGGGTCACAAAGCAACTGGCCGAGGCGACCCACGGAGTTGAGTTCATCGTGAGGATTCGTGCCTCACAGCTTCCTCGTCTTGGCGACGTTCACTGCGCCGCGCTTAATGGAGGGCCCGAAACCACCTACGCTGCTCAGACCAGGCGGGCCCTCATCCGGCTCTTGCCATAACGCTCCATCCGCAACGCCTTTGCCAGGGTTGCGGCCTCCGCGCGGCATCGAACTCCGAGCTTGCTAAACAGATTGTGAACATGGTTCTTGACGGTGTGGAGGGCGATGCCGAGTTCGTCGGCAATGTCCTGGTTGGACCGGCCCTCTTCCAGCATCCGGAGTATTTCCAGCTCGCGCGACGTGAGTGCCATGTCACAAGGAACGGTTTGGCGCCGCGCAGCAACAGTGGTCAGGCGGCGTAGCAGGATGGCAGAAACTCTGGGGGGCAGACGAACCCCACCGGCTATCACTTCACCGATGAGCGACAGCAGTACAGACGTGGGTTCGTTGCGCATGTGGTAGCCGGCTATCCCTGCTTCGGCGCAGGCGACGATCCCGGCCTCATCCAGCTCGGAGGTCATGACGGCTATCACCGGGATGTCGGAGCGCATGGTGGCCACGACCCTCAGTAACTGCTCTGTGATCTCCGAGTCCATACTGAGCAAAATCACAGACGGACTCGTCTTCGCCAACACACTGACATACGACGGCAGATCCCACGCCTCGCGTATCTGCCCCACGCCGCGTTGCCGGAGCAGAACTGCCAGAGCCTCGCGATGGACTGCGCAGTCGTCGAGCAACACAACACGTGCATCCGGTGCGTTCTTCGCCGAAGGCTGAGCTGCCGCGAGCGGTTGGAGGGCCGAATCCTCCTGTCTCTCAGCGGCAGAGTCAGGATCCCGAACGACACGGCAGGAGTTCCTCAGTGTGGTCGCTCGATACTCTTCGCTATCCGACATGTCTGGACTCCGCTCCCGGAACAAGGCCGGCCGCGCCATACCTTCGGCGCCCTTCCTTATCCCCCCCGGCTCTGCCTCGAGCCGGTCCGTTGCCGCAGTAAATCAATGATCCGCGGCGCTGCGAATAGGCCGAGGGAGCGATTTTTCAGACGGATCGCTGCCTAGTTCTTCGACCCGATCATTCAGGCTACGGATCTAGACAGACTGCCGTGAGCACTGGCCAGCACAACATTCCCGTGCCGAAGGGAACTAGATCGGGACGACCGAGGGGATCTCAACCTGCGCTTGTGTGACAAAGCGGTCGTGGGTTGGTCACCCATTCACCCGACTCACGCGACCGCCGTCCCCTGACCGTCGGACCTCAGAGCCGGGTTGAGTCGGAGGCCGACTTGGGAGGTCGAGGAATACTGGATCGGAGCTTGAGTACGAGACAGATGTTGACTGCCATCAGTGCCGCGAAGAGAAGAATTCCTGCAACGACGAGCGTTGCCACCACGAGCATCAGGATGTGAGGCACAGCAATCTAGCTCCTTCTCGTTGTGGCTACCAGGGCACACATGTGAGTTCGCTGTAAAGGTAGTCGATTTGCCGGGGTTCCAGGTTGGCGCTGCGGTACATCTTGGGCCAATTCGTCACCGCGAACGACATCCGGGGTCGCTGATCGACGAGCCGCAGCTCGACCAACGTGGACACAAGCCGATGGTGGATCAGCAGATGGCGTGCCAGCGGTACTAATGCGCGACGAAACAGGTCGGCGTTGCTGACGTGCAGGATGATAGCGAACAGCGGTGCGCCCTTGTACCGGAACTTCCGGTACATCACGTGACAGGATTCGTCGCCGTGGAGAAGCACGAGGTGATGTGTTGCGAGAGCCGCCCGGTGGTCCCGATACAGCTTGAGCTCGCTTCCCGCCAAACGGTTTTCGATCATGTCCGGGTCGGCACTGATCCGTATACGGCCCGGCAGCGTCGGCCATGGCAGATTGGGGACGAGTGCTGACGTCGTGTCGAGGAACCGGAACCCGAGAAACGAAAGAATCTCCTGCGGGCCTTCGTCGGGTGACAGGATCGTGAAGTTGTAACCCTCCTGACCAAGAACGGCATTGAGCAACGACAGACTTCGCGACCGATACTCAGGGAGTACGCACCACGATCCCAGGTTGCAGAACCGCTCCACTCGTCCAGCCACCATTCGCTCGGAGTAGAGGGCCAGCAATGTCCCGACGACGCGTTGCCCGTCTCGAAGCATGAAGCCCCTGTTAGGAGCGTCCACCTGCCATGGTGGCTTCGAGCAGGCCTGTGCCCAGGGAACTCGGTCATTGTGGTTGGCGGACAGAAAGTCCGCTACCGCCGCGACGTCGGTGTCCATGATCGGGTCGACCGACGTTCTACGCGTCTTCTTCGCCTGCATCCCTCCCCCTCACATCAGCTTTCCATCCGCGCGACGGTGTCAGGCCGGAAGTTCTCCGGACGGGATGACGGCGGCCAGGGTGATCACCGGCGGTGAGTTGGCGTCCAGCTCGGCGTCGACACCTTCGACGGCGCCGTACGGTTCAGATACGGTGCCGCCGTCAACGGAGAGACCGACCGACGCGAATCCGGCCGAAGTCGACACGTCGCAGTGATGGTCGCCATTCTTACGCCACCACGCCTGCCCGAGGGCCGGCAGAGTGTCGATCGGGTCGAAGTACGGGTAGAGGCGGCTCAAAGCGTCTGCATCTGCGCCTTCCAGACCTGTGCGATAGTTCTTGCTCCAGTAGGAAATTCCCAGATTCTGGTCATACTCGGCGACCTGATGGACCCACCGCTTGCCCACGAAGGGAACGTCACAGACGACTCGAGGCGTGGCAAAACCAGGTAGGTAACCCATGATCGACAGCTGCAACTTCTGTGCCTGCGCCAGCGACGTACGCCAGTGCTCGGCATTGGGAATCATGTCGCACATGTAGAAGTAGTACGGCAAAATGCTCGCTTCGCCCTGCAGGGCGAAGCACAGATCCAGCAGGTCCTCGGTGGTGGCGTTGACGCCGCGCATCAGCACGCCTTGGTTGCGAACATCTCGTAAGCCCGCGTCGAGAAGTCCGCGCGCCGCAGCTGCGACGAGCGGAGTCACCGACTGCACATGGTTGATGTGGGTATGCACTGCCAGGTTGACCCCGCGTGCGGCGGCCAGACGCGCCACACGACCGACTCCGTCCACCACTTTTTCTTGCAGCCAGTGCTGCGGCAGCGCGGCCAGCGCCTTGGTGGCCAACCGGATATCACGGATGGAATCGATGTCCAGCAACTTCATCACGAAGGATTCCAGTCGCGGCCAGGGCACATTGCCGACATCGCCGCCGGACACCACGACGTCACGCACCGTCGGAGTGGCGCGCAGATAGTCGAGCATCTGCTCCTGCCGGTCCACCGGTTGCAGAGTCAACCGCGACTTGCTCACCGTCGGAGTGGAGTTGCCGATCAGGTCCATCCGGGTGCAATGCCCGCAGTACTGCGGGCATGTCGACAGCAACTCGGCCAGCACCTTGGTCGGATACCGGTGTGTCAGCCCTTCGACCACCCACATATCGCTCTCGTGCAGTGAATCTCGCTCGGCGTAAGGGTGCGAGCACCATTCGGCATGCCGGTCGCTGAGTAGGGGCAGCATGTAGCGCCGGATCGGATCGACGTAGAAGGCATCCGTGAGCGCGCCGGAGTCCGGTGTCCAGTGCGGCGCCATCGTGTTGATCATCTGCGGCGGCAGCAGCATCGACATGGTTGCCCGATGCTGCTGATCGTCAGCCAGGTCGTCATAGAAGCGCTCGTCGAGCAAGTCTCCCATCACTGCTCGCAACTGGCCGATGTTCTTGACGGAGTGAGCCCTCTGCCATTGCGGATCTCGCCATTCGGACTCGGTTACGGCAGCCCAGCCGGGGTAGCGCCGCCAATCCGGTTCAGACAACGGCCTTCGCACATAGCTGTACGGCTGATCCGTGACCGCGGTGAAGCCGGCTTCCTCAGGCTCGGTGAGTGTGGTCATCGCGACAGCACCTTCCGCGAGTGGGTCGCCACATCGGCGCCCTCGATCAACTCTGTTGCGACCCGCCGACCCGACCTGATCGCACCTTCCATGAGCCCGAAGAACTCCAGGCTCGTTTCCGTACCCGCCCAATGAACGCGACCGTGTGGCTCGGTCAGCGTCGGCCCCAGCCGCAACCAGTCACCGGGCCCGAACAGAGCGGCATAGCAGCCTCTGCTGTACTTCTCGCCGAGCCAGTCGGTCACGGTGCACCGCATCGGCGCCGGCAAACCTGGGAAGAGACGGCGTGCGTGGGCGAGCGCGGAGTCCATCTGTTGTGCAGTCGACAAAGCCGAGAAGTCGGTCGCTGCCGCGCCGGTGACGAAACCGGTGAGCACCCCGGCGGAACCGTCCGGTGGCGAATCGTCCACGGTCGACAGCAAGGGTCCACTGGTGCTCACGGACCAGCCAGACAATCCGTGGTCGCGCCAGACTGGCGACTGATAGCCCATATGCACCTTGACGGCACAGCCGCGTCCCGTGGTCGCGGTCGCCCGGGGTGCGCGCAAGCCGGGGCGGAACTCGATCCGTTGCGCCAAGACGGGAGGGAGCGCGACAACCACCCGATTAGCCGGATACTCGGTCAGTGCGGCATCAGCATCAGACACGCATCGCACGACGACGCCGTCCCGATTTTGATGGATCGCCCGTACCGTTCGGCCCAGCCGCACCCGGTCGCCGAGCCGATCGGCCATCGCCTCGCACAGTTGGTGCGAACCGCCGTCGATTCGCCACTGCTGAGCCCCGCCCTCGAACGCGTTCAGGTAGCGGATCCCGCCGCCGGAACGCAGATAGAACGCCATGTGCAGTGCGGAGATCGCCGCGGGATCGGCAGCCATCATCTCCCCGAGGAAAAGCGGGAAGAACGTATGTGCATCCGGACGCTTCACCGCATCGGCGAGCCAATCTGCGGCGGAGATCCGGTCGAGGCACTCCGCTCCTGGGCTCTGCCACGGCGCGTCGAGGCGGACCTGCCCGACGAGGTCGTCAAGCCGATCGAAGAGATCACCCAGCGCTATGGCGTCGAGTGGAGGTACCCGACTCGCGGTTGTCGTCCGCTCCGTCCCGATCAGAAAAGTGCTCTCGCCGAGCATTTCCGTGGACGCCAAACGCAGGCCGTATTCGCGGATGAGCGCCAGCAATTCGGTGTGCCGCACCCCCAGATACGCGGCACCTCCATCCGCCACCACCCCCGGGGTTGCCCGGATGCCGTGCATCCGGCCCCCCACACGGTCACGAGCTTCGAGCACCGCGACATCCGCCCCGGCCGCCTCCAACTCGAGCGCCGCGGTCAACCCGGCGAGGCCGGCACCGACGACAACGACACGCATGTCCGACCTGTTCATGGCGTCACTGCCGCAAGATCTGACAACGCTGACGGCGTCGGGTTGTCGGCGAAATCGTCGTAGTCCAATTCGATTTCGAATTGGCGCGCGATCGCGCTGAGCACTCTCGTCGCCAGCAGAGAGTCGCCGCCGAGTTCGAAGAAGTCGGAGTGCTCATCCACCTCGGTGGTATCGAGGACTCTGCGGAAGATCTGGATGATGTGTTCGGGAGTCACCGGCCTGCTCCTTTGTTGTTGTTTTCCGATGCGGCCCGCCGCGTGGCCGCTCGATCGACTTTGCCGCTGGCCGTGTATGCCAACGACGCGACGAAATTCACCCGGGTGGGCACGAATTGATTGGGAAGGCGCTCACGGAGGTGGCTTTTCACCTCGGCCGCGGTGGTCGCTTCGGACGCGACAACGTATGCCGTCAGCGACGTACGGCCGAGGCGGTGCTCACCGACCACCACTGCGCCGGTCACGGCGGGATGCGTGATCAGCTGCATCTCGACCTCAGCCGGATGCACCCGGACCCCAAGCACTTTGACCTGCTCGTCGGCGCGTCCCTGCGAGTAGAGCAGACCCCGCTCGTCGCGCGTCGCGATGTCTCCAGTGCGGAACCACCGTTCGGGTCCCGTCCCGTAGTCGATCACCGGGAACGCCGAAGCCGTCTTCTCCGGCATTCCGAGATATCCGGTGGCGAGGCCCGGCCCAGACACCAGCAGCTCGCCATCGTCGGTGATGTGGTCACGCACATGGGGTAGAGGGCGACCGATCGGTGCCGTCGTGTCGGAGGTGGCGATGCCAGGTCCGGTTCCGGGGCCGCAGAGCTGGATGGCGTGCGTGATCATCGTCGTCTCGGTGCACCCGTAGGTGTTGAGGAGTCCGACGTGACCCAGTTCTAGATTCCGCCACTGGCGCAGGCGCGTCAGATCAACGCGCTCACCGCCGATCACCACCAGCCGGATGCTCTCCGGCAGTGCCGCTTTCTCCTCGTGCAGAAAGAGCACGAGCTCGTGCCAGAACGCCGTCGGCAGGTCGACGACGGTGATCTCGCGTTCGGCGAGCATACGGAGGAAGGGTGCGAACGAGCCCGAATGCGCGGCGTCGTCGAATACGAGCGCCGATCCTGCGGTCAGCGCCGGGAGGATCTCCTCCAGGCACGTGTCCCAGCCCAGAGATGCGAACTGCAACACCCGATCGTGCGGGGTGAGCGCGAAGAGTTCCCGCAGCGCGCGCACCGTCACGGTCAGGGCATGCCGTGACACCATCACCGGCTTCGGTGTCCCCGTGGAACCGGAGGTGCACAGCACGTATGCGGGATAGCTCGGGTCCCATGGCGGTTGCAGCACCTCTGCGCAGAGACCCCCGCCGCTCGGGTCGAAGGTGTCGATCCGAAGGTTCGTCGAATGCTGCGAAGGCGCCGTTGTGGCGAACAGACGGTCCAGGCCCAGAACATCGGCAATCGACTCCCTGCGCGCTTCCGGGAGGGCGGCGTCCACTGGGCAATACGTCGCGCCTGCCTGCAGGATGCCGAACAGGTGGGCAACCACGCCCGGCGCGTGCGACACCAGCGCACCGATGAGGTCGGGCCTCGTCTCGTCGCCGGATCGGTGTGCCCGGTAGCGCGAGGCGAGTAGCCGAACCCGATTCATCAGTTCCCCGTATGTGACGACAGCCCCGTTGTGCACCAACGCCGGACGATCCGGCCACCTGTCGGCAGCGGCGGCGAAGTCCGCCACAACGTCGTCCCCGACGTCCGCCGCGGGAATCGTTGTGGTGGTATCCGGGAAAGCTATGCCTGACATGGGTTCCTACTCGGTTCGGAGAAGCGACTGAGGTTGAGTTCGATCACAGCGGGTCCCATCGGAACCAGTCGACGAGCATCGTGGCCGGGAAGGGCGTCGACGCGTCGGGTGGCCCGGCCCAGCTGCCGCCGACCGCCAGGTTCAGAATCGCGTACGTCGGTTGGTTGAAGACCCAGCGGGCGCCCTCCGGCAGGGACCGCGGGGTGAAGGTGCCGATGGTCGTCCCGTCGATGCCGACGGTGATGACGTCGGGAGCGTGGGTCACCCAGTAGTCATGGAAGCCGGTCGAGAGATTGCCGACCGACCCGGTGAACTGGACTTGATACGGCTTGCTCCCACCGCCAGGGCCGTGAATCGTCGCGTAGTAGGTGCTGGGGTCGCTGACCAACTCGACGATATCGATCTCGCCGAGCCCTCCGTCAACTCCCAGCATCCAGAATGCCGGCCAAAGCCCCTGCCCGGCAGGCATTTTTATCCTCGCGGTCGTCTTCCCGTAGCCGAGGCTCAGTTTGTCCTTGGTCTGTACGCGACCCGATGAGAAGCCGTCACCCGACCTGACTGCGCTGATGGCGAGGTTGCCTTGACCATCCAGGACCGCATTGGAGGAGCGATAGGCTTGGACACCCCTGTCCCAATTGTGGCCGGTGACATATCCCCAGACGGTTGGATTGGGTGGTGATCCCGCCGGCCCGCTGAAATCGTCGACCACAGGAGATGCCGCAGATGCTGGGCTCGGGAAGATGATGGCGGTTGCGAGAAGTGCTGTGACTGCTGGGCGTAGATACTCACGCATGGCCGAGCACCCACTTCGCGGCCCGCCGGCTGCGCCGCACCGACGCCCATCCGGCAGTGAGCACCCGTTCCTGCCGTAGGACCGGACCATGCGCCCCCGTGACAATGGCGGCGAACGCGTCCTCATCGGTGCTGCGGCGGATGGTGAGCCGCGGCAGCATGAAGACGTTGTCGGATGGCGTGGCGCGTAGATTCCTCACCGAAGCTGCGCATCGATACCCCGCCGCGCGCGCCGCGAGCCGCACCCGCGGGCTGGAGTATCCGAAAGGATAGGCGATACTCCGCACCGGCCTACCGATGCTCTCCTCCAGTAGCGCCCGGCCGAAGCGGATTTCCTCGCACAGTGTCGCGTCATCGAGCTGGTCGAGTTGCGGATGGCTGTGGCTGTGGGCCCCGATCTCCACACCCGCGGCAGCCAGCCCTCTGATCTGTGCCCGGGTCAACATACGGTCGAGCGGCTTCCCTGCAGCATGCGATCCCGCATCGGCAACCCACCCGGAGGTGACGAAAACCGTTGCAGGGAAACCTCGGCGCTCCAAGATCGGCCATGCAGTCTCCGCGAAGTCGGCGTAACCGTCGTCGAACGTGACGACCACGGGTCGCTCGGGTAACGCCGCTCCTTCCTCGAATGCAGAGGCCAAATCTGAAAACGTCATCCCCGTGTAGCCGCTATCGGCGAGGAAGGCAATCTGCTCGATGAGTGACTTCGGGGTGACGGACAGGCGCCGGGTCGCGGCCGATGGCGCGTCAGCGACGGCGTGGTACATGAGGATGGGAACCGATTGGATCACGATGCCTCCCTCACCAGGTTCCGTCGGCGCAGCGGCACACCGCCGCGCGCGTAGCCCGCCGCGGCGGAGAGAAGTCCGACCGAAATGGCGTATGACCGCTCTATGCCGGCCGGGTCGCCGCGCAGCGCATCACCGAATCCCTTCGCGATACCCCGCGTGAGGATGCGGGTCGTGTACTTCCGCTCGACCGATAGGCCGTCGGTCACGCCTACGCTGCGTGTTACGGCTGCCTTGGACAGTCCCTCGGCGAAGCACCGAGAGCGAAAGTAGGAGAATCGCTCGCGCTCGGCCGGTACGCGATGCCAAATTACTGCTTTCGGTTCGAATAGGAACCTCCAGCCTGGGCGGTGTTGGCTCACTCGGATGCAGAACTCGGTTTCCTCACAGCCGAGTGGACGACTCTGCAGTGAGGTCCGGCCGATATGACTCGGGAACCCGCCGGCCACCGAGAAGACTTCACGACGGAAGGAAGCGTTGCCGCCTAGTAGGTTTCGAACGGGTCCAGGCTCCCTTCCAGTGAAGGTGCACCCCGTGACCCAGTCGAACTCTTCGGGAAACCAGCGTGGGCGGGCGGATTCCCAGCGCGGCAGGGTGGTGCCGCCGACACCGACGATGTTGTCGTCGATATAGGCGTCGCGAAAGTGCCGGAGCCAATCAGGGTGAGCCACCGCATCGTCATCCAAGAAGGCGACCACGTCGGTGGTGGTCACCTCTACGCCCGTGTCCTTTCCACCGGATAGCCCGCGCTGCCTCGCGTTCTCGACGACGGTGACGTCCGGCATCGCCGCGCGCAGACGGTCGAAGAGGTCGCGGTTGTGGTCGACAACGACGACAATCTCCTGCGGAGCCGTGGTCTGATTGCGGATAGATGCGACGGCGGCGAGAACGTCATCCCACCGTTCGAGTGTGTACGCACAGATCACGACCCCCAGGGTCAGGCTCGTCCCAGCTGACTTGACTGTCATCCGACGTCTCCCTTTCTCAAAGTGGGGTAAGGCAGTACACATCCGATTTCTCGTTCGACGGCGGGAGCGGCGGTCGCGGAGAGAATGGTGTCTTCCTCGAAAGCCAGCCGATGCGCGGCGGATGCGTGAAGTGCGGACAGTGTGATTACGGCCGCAGCGGCCAGTGCCAGAGTTACTGTGGCGACGAACCACTTCCAGCGAATCACTGTCGCGATGGATGTCACCGCGCGCAGGATGCATCGAGGGTTGACCAGGGCTATCGCGAGAACCAGGGAGATGAAAATTGCTGGCCCTAGCCAGATTCGGAAGAGCAGCAACATTACAGAGCTAACGCAGAGCACAGCAAGCCCGAATGTGAAACTGAGGAAGGGTCCCGCGACCGTAAGGATCGAACGGGCTGCGGCGGTGACCCTCTTACCGGCGGCACCGCGCCCGATCAGCGCGAATGCAGTGCCGTAAAGCAGACCGATGAGAACCTGTGTCGGAATGCTGGAGGGCCGCGTCTGTCCGAACCATCCGCTCCGCTGGATTGAAACTCCCAGCCCGCTCAGGTCGTATATGGAGATGGGCCCATGGCGGTAGACCTGTCGGATCTCGGGCACCCTGTCGAACTTCGTGAGTTCGGCGTACGTCAACTTCAACGCCGGCGACTCGTCGAAATAGGTGCCGACGCGAGGCTCTGCACCGGCAAACCGTCGATCGACGTAAAGATATTGAAGGTGCTTGCTGCGGACGATGTCGGACTGGCCCGGGCCCCAGCCGTCGGCCTTGTACAAAGACGCCACTTCCGGTGAGTCAGTGTGCGTGAGGACCGGCCACAGTCGGGCCCGACTGGCCAGCAGCGTCGCACTCAGCCGATCCGCTCCGATGCGGCTGCCCGCAGGCAACTGGTCGCGCGCCCAGCGCACGGCGGCGAGCGTCTCGGCGTCCATCGACCGCCCATCTCCACCGGGGAGATAGCCGCCGGGCAATCGCGCCCACTCCGAGCCGGAGCCCAGTAGGTAACCGCCGAGAAATGCCGCCGTCCCGAGGATGAGGGCCAGCGGACGGATGAGAATTCGGCCCCTGGCTCGGGTGGCCCCGCACCGCCGCCCATGTCTCGCGTCGCTGCCGTCCTTTCGCGCGAACAGCGGCTTGCGGAACCAGTACAGAGCGACGCCGACGACAAGGAGGCTGAAGGGCAGATACAGGAAGGTGCTGGCACGGTCTCCGACTTCACCCCAACGGGGTAGCGCCCGCGCCGCGAACAACAACGGGATCATCGCCACCATCATCACGAGTACGATTCGCGGTTCCCACGGGCGCAGATCATCCGTGCTCGTGGCAACCCGACGACGGCCTGATGCGAAGCGCACCCTGCGGACCAGCGACCGGCTCGACAGAAGGACTAGGAACGAGACGGTCAGACTGACGATAAGTGCGTAGTAGAGTAGGAGACCTCTCTCCCACGACGGCTTCGGGTCCGCACTGGTCTCCGAAAACGGACTGCGCTGCATTCCTGATGTGAGTTGCAGAACTACGTCGTCGATCATCGGACCGAAGTAATCCCTCAGCAAGGACCACTGAACGGCAGCCCAGAAAGCCGTGGCGAGCACGGCTACCACTGCGCCGAAAGCGACCCGTCGCCGTACCTGGCCCTTCGGTTCAGCCATGGCCCAGACGATCAGGAACGCCGCGGTCAGAAGGCTTGTCAGATGGTGTGTGAAGGCTACCGCAAGAAGACAGGTAGTGGCTCCGGCAAGCAACGGCCTCGCATCATCCGACCGGCGCGCCTGTGCGATGAAAGCGACCGCTGCCAGAGCGAGCGGCAAAGACAGTGTCTGATAGGCGAATTGGGAATTGAAGAACACGAACTGCGGGGAGATCGCGTAGACGGCGACTGCCAGCCCGCCGGCGCGGGGGCTTCCCGTCAGATGTTCTACAGCGGCGCAGAGCGTGAGGACCAAGGCCAGCCGCGCCAAGAGCACGACGGCAGTCGCCGCGATCATCACGGGGAGGCCTAGCTGAGTGAAGAACGCCGCTAATGCTTCCAGGCCCGGATAGCGCGGGCTCACAGCCAATAGCGGGTGCGGCTGAAAAAGACTGTGAGACGACTCGATATCGGCGAGGGTCCGCATGTGAAGTTGCTCGTCATAACCCCGGAAGAGCAATGGGTCGTTCATCCTCCACTGAACGGTGGTGGTGATGCCCAGACAGACCACTGCGGTATTCCGCAGCGCCCGATCGAGGCGAGGGCGAGAGAGCGCCCACAGTGCACTCGCGAATGTCATCGCAATTCCGCCGCAAGACAGGATATTCGCTTGTTCGTTGACACCGCGCCACGCCATGGTCACCGCAACGAGCTGGAGGGTCAGCGCGACGACCTGGAAGATCAGCAGGTCCCAGACGGCGCCGGTCGGCTGCCCGGTGAAGTCACCCGCCTCGGATCGAGTCGCATTCCTTGCCCCCTGCACGGCAGCAACCGTCGAGATCATGGTGCCGACTGCATTTCAGGCCGGACACCTGCCGGGTGATCAGTTTCCAAGCGACGCATTCCTTCGCGCGACGTGGTCGGCACCGACACCGCGCTGACGGTGTTGCGTACCAATCGCACATAGCGGAAGCCGACCATCCGCTGAAAGTGCCTGACGCCGTTCGTTTGCCCTCCCGAGGGCGCGGTGTCCAGCAGCCAGCGCACGTTGCGCTTCGATAGCTCCTCGACAACGGCATGTGTAGCGGTGTAGCGACTCAACGAGAACACGTCGCCGGCACCGAGGGTTCGAAAGTAGCGCAGCGTCGCGAACTCACCGTCGATCGGGATGACTGTCAACAGAATCGGTTCCCCGGCACTGTCCTCGGCCACCATCCAGAGGTCGTGTTCGAGAAGATCGTCGTTGTGAGGAGCCAGCACACGGTACTGCTGGTCGCGATGCACCTGCTCGGCGGTATTCGCCCGGGAGAGAAGGGCGGACCGCTCGGCCTGTTCCACCATGCGACAGGACACGCCATGCCGCTGGGCAGCCCGGATCTTCCGTCGCAAGGTCTGCGCGTGGGCACCGGTGAGGTGTTCCGAGGCGTCCGCCGGCACGTTGACCGCCGCGGATCCGAACCACCGTGCCGGTATCCCGAATGGACCCCTCAAGTCGAGGACTTCGCGGACCGCGCGGCCGCCCGGCCCGTCGGAGGGACGGGCAACGCGCACGACAGCGAGATCACGAACGCCTCGAAGGGCGCGAAAGGTGCAGAGCGGGTTGAGGAGAACATAACGGAACTTGCTTCGACCGGCCTCTACATACGAGGTCCAGAACTCGGCGAGTTTCCGATCGGCCTCCACCTGGGGCCCGTCGGAGGAGGCGACACTCGAAGCCGATCCCCGCATTCCCCCGATCAGGACGGGAAGCGCAAAGAGTGCACACACCGCGGACGTCACCAGCCATCCGATACACGCCATCGCCGGGCTTCCCCGCAGACCGCCGACGACGGCGCCTGTCAGCTCGGCCGCTGCCCATAAAGCCATGGCGACAGCGCCCGAAACCCGCTTACCCTGAAGGCGGCGCAAGACTGCGAAATGGTCCTTGAGCACCAGGACCGGGCCGCCCGCCAGCATGAGTACCAGTAGCGGTGGTGACGCCTCGGCGTATTCGGATCCGAATGGCAGCAACAGGAATCGACCCAGCAGTACGGCACCGGTGAAAAAGCAGAGAGCCAGAACCATCCCCAGCGCAATCGTTCGTCGCGCCGTACGCCGGAAACCTTCCAGATCGTGAACGGTCGCGAAGAGAGCGATCGTCAGGAAGTACGGAATTGCAAGCGCCGTATCGGCGAGAAGCCTGGCCTGTGAGAAATGTGCGGTCTGTTCAGCCGACATCATCGACGCCACGACGACCGGGAGCATGAGGCTGCTCGACGCCAGAGCCAGAGTGAGACCGTGGTGGCTGACAGCGGTCGCCCAGTGATCGCGAACAATGTTCACTCGTTGCCGTGCGGTGACCCCGGATCGGGGCAGCACATGAGATCGGAACCGGCTGACGAGCAGAGAACCGACGAGCCCGAAGATCCAGGAGATGAGGATGATCTCACCGCTGATGAAATCGAGCGCTATGGCGCCGACGAGAAATGCGATCCGCAGGCATGACGCGATGATGTTCCGCCTCAACTGAACGTGGGCAGCACCCATTCCAATCGCGGCTTGATCGAACGCCGAGCACACTGTGGCGATTGCGGTCGCTGCGATCAACAGCAGAACATGGTTGAGCGAGAGGTCCCCCAAGACGCCGTCGAAGTGCGCGAGAGCGGACACCACGAGCCACGCGAGGGTGGCGAACACGCCGCCTGCCGCGGCGGTGGCCAAACCCGTCGTCATCAGCGGCCACCGTTCCTGCACGGCGACGTATTTGAACCGTTCGATCAACAAGGTCCCGATACCGAAGAGGCCGAGCATCGACAGAAGCGTCATCGCCGCGACGAGGGCCGCCCCGAGCCCGAGTTGACCAGGTGTCAGAGTGCGCGCCGCAAGGAGCCAGAAGACCAGCCCGAGTAGCGCGCCACCGACATGCGAACCGACCTGGGAGGCGAAGATGCCCAGAAGCCCGTTCTGCTGTAACAGGCGCTTAGCCGACATGAGCCACCCCGGGGTTCGTCGCCATGATGGCGTCGCCGTACATGCGCTCGATTCGATCGACCACAGCGCTGACAGTGAACGATCGCGCCCGATTTCGTCCTGCCGCACCGAGCGCATGTGCGCTCTGCGGATGCCTCAAGATCGCGTTGATGGCATGTGCGAGCGCAAACGCATCTCCCGGCGGGACCAGCAGCCCGGTCACTCCGTCGACGACCATGTCGAGGATGCCCCCCGACGCTGCTGCGACGACCGGGCGGCCGGCAGCCATTGCTTCGAGGACGACGGTCGGGCAGGGATCCGACCACACCGACGGGACGATCACAGCCCGAGCCGATCGGAACAGCTGCAACACCTCATCATGCGGGAGAGCGCCGGCCAGTTGCACGCCGTCTGGGATGGTCAGCGAGAGTTCAGGTCCGACTCGACCGGCCAGCACCAGCGGCGGTGGATCGTCAAGGTGCCCGTAGGCCTCCATGAGTATGTGCACGCCCTTATCTGGGACGAGGTCACCGACGAAGAGCAGCGGCGCATCATGGCTCGTCGACGGGATCTCGTCGAGGACGATCTCGTCAGGGATGAAGTTCGGAATGACATGCGCATCGAGACCGGCACCACTGATCCAGGCGGGGCTGTCATCGGCTTTCACTGCGTTGGCGACTGCGGCGCTGACTGCAGCGACACGCGTGATGCTGCGCGATCGCCGCCATGCTGACCACGTATTCGCTGCGACGATCGCCTGTCCTTTCCCGGGTCCGAAGTGCGAGGAGGCACAGGACATGCACCTGCCTAATGACGGACCGGAGCAACGCTGCCGCCCTTTCTCCATCAGTCGCGCCGTGGTGCAGATGTGGCTGTAGTCGTGCAGCGTCATGACCAGCGGCACTCGGGCACGTGTAGCTGCACCGAGCGCACTGTTCACGATCCAGTTGTGGGCGTGGACGATGTCGTAGCGGTGCTCGGATAATTCGCGCCGGATCGCCCGGCTCATCAATGGATCCGGCACCGGTAGCACGTGCGGCCGTGCCGGGTCGCTGTAGAGAAACGGGAGCCGAGAGGTAGCTGCTCGGACACGCACGATACGCACACCGCCCACCGTGCTCTCGCCGGGATCCTGGTCGCCCGCAGCCAGACCGAGCAGGGTGACCTCGTGTGTCCTTGCCGCAAGTGCGGTCGCAAGCGTCCATACATGTCGCTCCACGCCGCCGATGATCGGTGGCAGGAATTGCGCGAGCAGCAGGATTCTCATCTCACCACCTCGCAATACAGTTCGTGCAACTGCGCGGCGCATTCGTCCCAGCTCATGGAGGGCGTCGGCGCCACGCCCGGCGCGGTCGCGAGATCCAGAACGGCAGAGGCGATTTGACTTGCCGAAGCCCTGATCGGAATTGCGGTGACCAGCCCCGCACGGCCCAACTCGGACAGCCCTGTGGTGTCGGCTACCAGGGCCCTGGTTCCAGCGCCGACCGCCTCCATGACCGCGATCGGGTGGGCCTCGCTCTCACTGAGAAGACAGAAAACGTCCGCGTCTGCGACGAGCCGGCCCAACGAGCCCCGTTCACGCGGTCCGTAGCAGCGAATCGACACTCGGTCAGCGACGCCGAGTTCATCGGCCATGGCCCGTAGCGACTTCTCGTAGGGTCCCTCGCCGACGATGACCAACCGCGCATCGGGTGCCTCCGCCAAGATGTCCGGCATGGCGCCGAGCACGCGGTGGTGTCCCTTAAAGCGCTCGAGTCGTCCGCCGGAAACAATCAGCGGGCTGCCTCCCTGCTGCTCCGCCGCGGGGTCGATGGGCAGAGGATCACATCCATTGCGGATCAACCGGATCGCGGTGTCGCTGACTCCGAGTAGGCGAGCGAACATCGCACGTTCGTATTCGCACACCGCAACCACCGCCGCGGCCCGCCGCAACAACGGGGAAGAGAAGCGAAACTGCAATGGCCTCAGCGAGTGCCGAATCGCCGACTGGTGCCCACCGGTATGCAGCGTCAGAACATATGGAATCTTCGCGCGCCGCGCGGCCGCCAAAGCCGTAGGAGCCAGGAACGTCCGGATCCCCTGCACGTGCACTACGTCATAACGTCCCGTCATCAGGTGCTGAGCCAGTCCAGGAGACAGGCAGTAGTCGCCCCAACCGGGGTACGCGTGCCACCTCCGAACGCGGTAGCCGGGGAGTTCTTCTTCGATCGGCAGTTCGCCGGATCGGTCGGTGGTCAAGACCTCGACGTCGGCTCCGGACGCCGCGAGGCGGGTCGATACCTCATGCACGTGTGTCTCGATGCCGCCCATCTCGGGGAGGGCATGTGCGGACACCATCGCTACTCGGAGGGGTCCCCGGCGGATTGCGGTCATCGATCTACCTCCAGAAGGAAACGTGCGTTCAGACGGTCTGCGTGCGTCGGCCGTCGAGGACCGTCTTCAGCACCCTGACGCCGTCGCGGATCGCGTGCAGATTCGAATTGCCCGATCGCCGTGGCATCTCGAGGCTGGGGACCTCGGCAACCCGAAGACCGGCCTGCATTGCGCGCACGGTCATTTCAGCCTCGATCTCGAATCCCGTCGCGGTCAGCGCCAGGGTTTCGAGATAGCGGCGATGAAAGGCGCAGTATCCGTAGCAGAGGTCGGTCAACTCGGCACCGTAGAGCGTGTTGAACACCGTCAGGAGGAACCGATTCCCCAGCCTCCTGAACCTGGTGATGTCGAGTGATCCCCCACCCCCGGTGAAACGTGAGCCCTTGACGAAGTCGTAGCCGTTGTTGAGGAAGTGGATGTAGTGCCGTATTTCGCAAGGCGCCATGCTGCCGTCGGCGTCCATCATCACGATGATGTCGCCGGTCGCAGCGAAGAAGCCCGTCCGCAGAGCGGAACCCTTGCCGACGCCTTCCTGGGGCACGACTCGGATATCGGGCCGGTACCGAAGGGCAGTGATCAGTGTCGCGTCTGTCGAGTTGCCGTCCACGAGGATGATTTCGTCGACGTCATCAGCGATCTGCTCGAGCACCCAGGCGATGTTTCGGGCCTCGTTCCTGACCGGGATGACAAGACTCACGGTGGGATTCCGACGCGGCAGGTTCGGACGCCCTCGCTTCGCACGGGACCTCGGCGCCACAGCGCCTGCGGCGGCGTTCTGCTCCTCCACCTCGGTTCCGACGAGTCGTGTTGATAGAACGCCGTTCTGATGGCCGTTCGCCGTCACGTCAGTGGTCATCGTCTAACTCCATTCTGTGCATCTCTTGCGGTGTCAAGCTGTCTTGTCGTTCTGACCGGTCAAGTCGACGGATCACGCGCCGATGAGGGCCTTGGGGGGCGCCTGGGCTTCGCTGCCAGGCACCAATGTCGCGCGGAGCCACTCAATGGTCTTCTGCACGCCGTCAGCGACGCCGACGGTCGGTTTCCAACCGAGTACCGCTTCAGCCTTGGAGGAGTCCAGAGCGATCGCATGTAACTCGCCGGGGTGAGTTGCGTTGAAAGCCGGCGATGCGCACGACCCGACTGCGTCCGACACCAGGCGGTGCACCTCGCCGACGGTGGTCTGCAGTCCCGTCCCGATGTTGAATGTGTCGGTAACACCGTCATGTGCTGCGCCGGCACGGACGAACGCGTCCACGACATCGTCGACGTACACGTAGTCCCGCGAGGAGGTCCCGTCTCCGAAGATCCGCGTCCCTCTACCCGTGAGCATCGCGCTCGCGAACACGGTGATGACGCCGGCTTCGCCAAGCGGATTCTGCCTCGGTCCGTAGACATTGGCCAGCGCCAGACAGATCGGCGAGATGCCGTACATTTCCGCGTAGGCTCGGAGGTACAGCTCCCCCGCCACCTTCGCCACGGCATACGGTGAGAGAGGACCAAGGGGCACGCTCTCACTGACCGGAAGGTGAGTCGGCGCCCCGTAGCGCGATCCACCTGACGCGGCGTAAACGACTCTTCTGACTCCTGCCTCGCGGCAGGCTTCGCAGAGATTCACCGTTCCGAGCACGTTGCTGCGGGCATCGAAGAGAGGGTCGGTCACGGATGCACGCAGATTCACCTGCGCGGCGAGATGAAAAATGACGTCGGGGTTGCTGCCCATCACGATGTCGGCCAGTTCAGGCGCCTGAATGTCGTTCCGTACGAAGGTGAACCGATTGCGGCCGCAACCCCCGTGGCTGTAGTAGTCGAAGGCACTGTCCAGATTCGTCATCAGGCCCGTGCTGAGGTTATCGATTCCGACGACGTCGTGCCCGTCTCGCAAGAGACGGTCGACGAGCGTCGACCCGATGAAGCCGGCGGCGCCGGTTACCAAAGCTCTCATCTTCTGGTTCCGTTTCCATCTGTTGTAGGCAAAATGTTCGCGACCGAGGAAGCTTCCGTTCGTTGCGCGTCAGATCCCCCGCTCATCGCGCTACTCGACCGTCACCGACTTGGCGAGGTTGCGGGGTTTGTCGACGTCCCAGCCCAGCGCCAATCCCAGTGACCGAGCGAGGATCTGCATGGGGATAACGCTTTCGAGCGGACCCCAGGGCGCCACGGGGTGAGTGACCACGGGAATGGTGCTCCCAGCCGGACCGATACGGATGACCAGCGCTCCACGGGCGGTCACTTCCGCGACGTTGGCGGCCAGTCTCGGTTCTGCGTTGTCGACCACCACGACCGGCGTGCCGGGCCCGATCAGCGCGAGTGGTCCGTGCTTGAGCTCGCCCGCGGGGTAGTGCTCAGCCCAGCGATAGGTGAGCTCCTTCAGTTTGAGAGCACCCTCTGCCGCGTACGGCACACCGGACCCTCTGCCCATGAAGATGAAACCTGCCGCAGAACTGAGCTCCTCGGTGACTCTGGGGACTTCATATTTGGCGATGACGCAGGCGGCGTCGAGCTGATCCGGCAGGCGCCGGAGATCGTCGACGAACGTTCGTGCATCGGCCGCGGCGATCCGGTCCACGGCGACGAGCGCCGAGATCATCAGTGCGGCGCCGGCAATCACCTGACAGACGAAGGTCTTGGTCGCGGCAACCCCGATCTCCGGCCCCGCCGCGCAGGTGAGGTAGGCGTCCGCCCGGCGCGCGAGAGTCGAATGCGAATTGTTCGTCAGGGCAAGAACAGATTCGGCCGGGGTGCGGTGCTCGACGGCGGCAAGAACGTCGGCTGTCTCACCCGACTGGCTGATCGCCAGGCAGAGAGTGTGCGGCTCGACGATCTCACCGGCAGCTTCGCTGGCGACGATGAAGCTCGCAGGCAGGCCGCCGAGCCGCCGCACCAGGTTTCCGATGACGTGACCGGCGTTGAGGGAGGTGCCGCACGCCAAGACCTGAAGGCGCTCAAACGGCGCCAATCCCAAATCCGCCCAGAGCTTTCCGTTGGCGATGCCGCCGGCCACCTCGTCGATCAACCGTGCGGCCGCAGCGGGCTGCTCGTCGATCTCCTTGGCCATGTAATCGACGTAGCCGCTCAGCTCGGAGTCGTTGCTACGCCACACACACCGCGCCAGTGCCGGCGCCGCGCCGTCGGCGGAATCACCGCTGTCAGTCAGCTCGACAACGTCGCCGTCCTCGAGCACCCGAAACTCGTCGACCCACTCCGCGATAGCGGTGATGTCACTGGCCGCGAACTGACCCACCGGCGTGTGGGCGACGAGCAAGGGTGAGCGTCGCGCGGCGACAACGATTCGCCCACTGCATTCCTCCAGCACCGCGAGTGCCCAAGACCCGTCGAGAGCAAGCAGCGAAGCCTGGACAGCCTCCAACAGATCCGCCGAGATCTTCAGCTGGTCCTCGATGAGGTGGCAGATGACCTCGCTGTCCACTGAAGAGTGAAATTCATGCCCGGACGCAGTGAGGGCGGTCCGCAGGTCGTCCGCGTTCTCGATGATGCCGTTGTGCACGAGGCTGATCTGGCCACTGCAGTCGGTGTGCGGATGAGCATTCACGACGCTGACCGACCCGTGCGTGGCCCATCGGGTATGGCCGACGCCGACATTCCCGAAATGACCTCCGGCCCAGGCGGTGACTGCCGCCCTCAGGGCTCCGATCCTGTCGACGGTGCGCAACCGGGCGACGGTCCCGTCGACAGTTTGCACGGCGACGCCCGCCGAGTCGTACCCGCGGTACTCGAGCCGCCCGAGAGCGGTCAGCAGATAGTCGATGGCCGGCGATTCGGTTCGGCAGGCGATGATTCCGCACATCAGACGGCCATCCCCGCGACAGCTGATTCGCGAGAGGCGTTTTCGTTCGCCAGCGAATCTACATTGGTATCTGGAGCTAACCCGTTCGACACCACTTCACTATCAGCAAAGCTGACGCCGCCGTATATGGGCCATCAGGGCCAATTTTGGCTAGAACCAGATCTAGTTCCCTGGGACTGACCGGCCCTACGCACGGCATGGGACAAGGCGGCGGCCTCGGCACGCGTACTCACGCCGAGCTTCGTCAACAGGTTGTGCACGTGGTTCTTGACGGTGTGGACGGCAATCGAGAGGTGGGCTGCGATGTCCTGGTTCGATCGGCCCAATTCGAGCATCTGGAGGATCTGGGTCTCCCGGGTCGTGAGAACTAGATCCCGGCCCCCCGAGTCACGCCGGGAGGCGAGTGACGACAGATGCCGTAGCAGAATTGCCGAAACTGCAGCTGGACAGGACACTTCCCCTGCTGCAACCCGTTCGATCAGCGCAATGAGGTGACTGAAGGAATCGGTTCTCATGTGGTAGGCGGCCACGCCGGCTTCGGCGCACGCGATGATCGCAGATTCGTCCTCCAGCGATGCAGCGATCACGATGACACCGGCCCGCGTACTGAGACTCGACATCGCACGCAGGAATCGTTGCACACCACGGGAATCCATGTTCAGAAGGATGACGCGAGGTTCCGACCCCTCCAGTGCGGCGACCAAAGTGGGTAGGTCCGAGGCCACGCGAACAGTGGCGATGCCTCTGAGGCTCAGCACTGTGGCGAGAGACTCGCGGTGGAGGGTGCAGTCGTCGACGATGAGGATGTCTCCGTCGATGAATTTGCCTCTCAGAGAACGGTTCTTATCGGTGCGGATCGACGTCGGGCTGTCTGGCGGCGGAAGACTGATGATTTGGCCGCCGGAGCCTTGCGCGACGCCGGCGACCGTGAGGACAGTCGCTTTGGGCGCGACCACCTGATGATTGCTCACGGCAACACCGCCCACCAGCCTGGCGAGGTTTGCTTCCGGCGTTCGCGCCGGAATCCGTCGTGTCGGCATCGGTTCACTGCCACTGGAGAGGCGCGAAACGCGCGTGTCGTCGCTGTCTGACCCCTGCTCGGCCTCCGGATCGGGACGAAGGCCGAGCAGCGTCATCCGGCGCCCGAAGAACCGCCACCTGACGCACCGCCGGAGTCGGCGCCCGTTCCGCCCTGCGAAGATCCTGCGCCGGATCTCGACGACGAGCCGTCACCGCCTGATGAGTCGCCTGACGAGCCCGAGGGCCCCTGACCGGACGATTCCGTGGAGTTTGCATCGGTACCCTGCCCAGTGCCGCCGGTATTCGTGTCGTGTCCGGACCCTTGGCCGGATGATCCCCCGTCGGATTCCTGCCCGTTCTGAGTCGTCGGCACATCATCCGTTGTCGGGATTTCGGGTGGCGTCGACACTGCTGAAGCAGACGGTGTCGCTTCAAAACTCGGGGCGGGAACTTCCGGTGGCGGCGTCGTCACCGTCTCGACGTACGTCGGCACAGGAGTCTCGACGAGAGTGACCGGCGTTGGCGCCACCAATGGTGGAGGCGACACGACTTCGATCGGCGTCTGAGCAGAAACCTCCGACAAGGCAGGAGGCGGAGCCGGAGGTGGAGGCGGGGGTGGAGGCGGGGGTGCCGGCGGAGGAGGCGGAGGCGGAGGCAGCGCGAGCGTCGCAACCAAAGGAGGCGCGAGCGCGGGTTGAATGGGCACCACGTCGAGCCGGGCCGGCAGCGCGGTGAGTTGCGCTGGCAGAGCGCTGAGTTGAGCGGGCAGCGCGCTGAGCTGAATCGGCGGCAAGTGAGCGATGGCAACCAGACCCTGCGCCAAGTCACCATGGAATCGCTGCATCAGGTATTCGAGGAAGAGAACGACTTGCGGAAGGGTGACCGTGGGTAGCGGCACACTACCGCCGCCACCGCCACCCCCACCGCCGCCGCCTGCAAACGAGACCGAGTTGTCATGAGCCGCTGCCGCGGACGAGGCCAAGACTTCGAACGACGTGACCACGTTGGACAAGCCGAACTTCTCGACCATTGTCAGGAGTGTCTCTACCGGCACGGCATGGAAGGTTTGGGTCATCACCTCGACGAGGTGCGCTAATTCCGGCAGAGCGACAGCGGTGAAATCGATCTTGTGGTTGGCACCCGCAGACTCGACGAGACTCGGTAAGCGAGAAAGCAGTCCGTGTTCGGCCGGTCGTAACGCGCCGAACAGACTCGGCCCGTCGGGGAGTGGATACAGCGACGCGCTGAAGACCAGCCCGCCCGCAACGACGGCTGCACCGAGCGCACGTGTGTACTTGGTCTCTGCCGGGAGGGACCGCCGCCAGCCGTCTATCGCGGGCTGCGAACTTCGCGCGAAGTCCGATCGACCGATCACGAGTCCCCCCTTTCGGTTGTCTGTAGTCAGCAACCGGGCATGCCGGACTGGTCGGGAGCTGACGCAAATCGCACCGGATAACTATCTGCCGCCCTGCGGGCCAACGTATATAGACCATTGGAGTGATCTTCGAGCCAGATCCGTATCTAGAAGCCGGTGGACCGCGCGGAGGCAGCGAAGAAGACCCGCAGCCTCGGGCCGAGTGCTGAGCGACGTCGCTCAACACGTGATTCGGGGGTTCACCGTCGATATCCGGGCTCCGCGAGTGTCATCCGAGCCTGCCCGCGATCTGGCCCTTGTCGGGAGTGAGAACTAGTTCCTCAGCGCGTAGTCCCTCGCGCGAATGATCCGACCCGCAATCAGGTTCAGCAACTACTTGCAGAGCCCGGTGATCTTCTCCGCGGTCTTCTGCGCGTTGTTCATGTGGCCGGTCTGAGTGGGATCGTCGCCCCGCAGGCCGGCGAGCTGCCCCATGCCGATGTCCTGCAGGTCGTTGGCGAACGAACGCACCGCGTCGGCCAGGTCGGTCGGCACGGCGTCGGTCAGCCGGGACAGCAGGTACTGTCCGCCGCCGAGCGTCGCGAGGCGGGCATTGGCGGCCACCGCCTGCGTGGCCACCCGGTCGTTGCCGAGGTTGGCGTTGGTCTGCAGGGACACGGCGCTGCGCACGGTGGTGAACGCATTGCACACCTGTGTCTTGGCCTGTGCGGACTGCTCGCTGCTCGCCGGCGCTGTCTGACCCGACTCGGGCGCGCGCACCAGCGCCCAGACCGCCAGGGCTACGGCGACGACGGCGACCGCCAGCGCGGCGGGAGCGATCCACCCGGGCGCGGAACGACGGGCCGGGTGACTGGTTGCGGAGTCCGACATGGGGCGATCATAGCCCGGCTGAAGCCCCCCGGTACGTCCGCCACGACGAAACAGATTGCTGGGCAGCTATTTTCGTTGCGGCACAGACACGTACGGGCGCCGACCCGAAGGCCGACGCCCGGACGTCTGATTCAGCGCTCAGTCGGAGGCGGAGTCCGACGCTGACGTGGACGAGGCACTCGCCGGAGGCGTGCCGGATCCGGTGCCGTCGGCGCCATCGTCGCCGTCGCGACCGAAGAGGCCGCCGTTACCGCCGGCGCCGCCGCTGCCGCCGGTCCCGGTCTTGGTCGGAGAGGTGGTGCCGTCGCCTCCGTCGCCGCCATCACCGCCGCTGCCGGACAACCCGGGCGAGGTGCCGACGACCGAGCTGCCGCCCGAACCGCCGTTGCCGCCCGTGGCGTCGCCGCCGATTGCGTCCGCGTCGCCACCGTCGCCACCGTTGCCCGCCTGGCCGCTGTGGCCGATGTCACCGCCGGAGCCGCCACTGCCGCCAGTGGCGCTCGCTCCGGCGCCGCCGTCTGCCGAGCCACCGTCACCGCCGTCACCGCCGGTGCCGCGCGAGCCATCGCCGCCGGCACCGCCGCTGCCGCCGGTGGCGCTCTTACCGGTCGCGTCGGCCTCCGCGTTACCGCCGTTGCCACCGCTGCCGGCGGTGCCTCCACGGTTCAGTGCGTCACCGCCGGCGCCGCCCGAGCCACCCCGCGAGCTCCCGTGCGCCGAGGAGGCGTCGCCGCCGTTGCCGCCGGCACCGCCGTTGCCGGAGATCCTCCCGCCGGCGCCGCCGGTGCCACCGGCGGCACCGACCGCGTTGTTCGCCGTCGATTCGTCCGTGGGCGTGTCGGGGTTATTCGGGACGTCCAGCGTGTTGGCGTTGGATCCGCCGTTACCGCCGTTGCCGCCGTTACCGAAGAGGCCGGCCGCGCCGCCGTTGCCTCCTCGGGTGGCGGCGCTCACCAGCTTGCCGTTCTCGTACACGGCGTCGACGCCGTCGCCGCCGTCGCCGCCGTTCCCGAAGTACAGTCCGGCGCGGCCGCCGCTACCGCCGTTGGCCCCGTCGCCGCCGTTGCCCCCCAGCAGACCGGCATTGCCGCCGTTGCACGCGCTGCCCGTGCAGTCGTCGGCCGCGTCGGCACCGTCGCCGTAGAGCCAGCCACCGGGTCCGATCATCGGCCGCACCGCCACTGCGGGTGCGTCGACGGCCGCGATCTTCTGCGCGTCGCCGTTCCCGTCGCAGCTCAGGCCGGTGCCAGGTCCGCAGTCCTGCCCCGTCGACGCCAGCTGCACTTCGTAGCGGACGGGCGCCGGTGCGTGGTCGTCGATGAGTGTCAGGGCGCCGACGCCGGCCATGGCCGCACCTGTGACGCCCGCCGTCACCCCCGCCGTCAGATATGCGCGAATCGTCGCGGAGCGCGCGACGTTCTTCGAATGCCGACCCACGAAGTAGAACCCCCTGATAGTAGTTATCAAGCACGAGTCGCCGCGCATGTCGTCTCACAGCTCCGGCACACCGCACCCTAAGGTTTGCTGTAAGGTGTGTCAAGCATTACACCGAAGCAGGTCTGCCGCATCGGCGGATGGCATCGCGGCCTTCCTTCAGACGTGTGCTCCAGCACCCATGCGATGACCGAGACCGCGGCCGGAGGCCGGCACCAGCGCCCCGGTCGTCCCACGTCGATCACGCCGTCAAGGTGCACAAAACGAGGGTGAAAGCGCCCGCGCAGGATTGTGCGCCGTGGCGCCCCGACGGCCCGCTGATGAACGTCGATTGGACGCCGCATGTCGTCACCGGATGACCGTGCGCAGCGTGACCGGCCCACCGCCGCACAGTGCCGACTCCACACCGCAGCGTTTTGCTAGCGGCCCTCACGCGCTCTCCCGGGCCGTCCCCGCCCGGTTCGGCTCCGGGGTGACGAGCACTCCGTTGCGCTGACGCTGGTTCGAGCCCTGCGCCGTCCGGGACGGCCTGAGCGTGCGCGGCGCCAGCAATCAATCGATCTGACACCAGCAACTGCAAGAGATAAAGGTTCACAGGTCACTGGCAAAGTCTTCACAGGTTCTTCGGCCGACGTGCGGCGCGCTCTGGCACCTACCGACCCACGGGTCACCCGCGTATTCGACCAGACAGCGAGCCGCAGTGGGTCCGCGACCTGTTACTTTGCTCGAGGGGAACACCTCGCTGCTCGCTTACGAACCCAGGAGGAAATCAGTGAAGATCAAGCCCGCATTGGCCGCTCTCACGACCGCCGCCGCTGCCGCGGTGGGCGTTGCCGGTGCCCCGTTCGCTTCGGCCGACGCCGACGTCAAGTATCTCGGCCAACCCGGCGAACTCGCCAACGGCAGCGTGGTTCAGCACTGGACCGTCACCGGCCTGAAGCCCAGCACCGACACCATCCCGTACCGGCCTGCCGGCCAGCTGTGGGAAGCCACCGCCACCGATGAGGCCATTTCGGGAAACGTCACTCCCATCGTTTCGAACCTCAACGCCCGGGCGAAGAACGGTGACACCTACCGCGTGCTGTTCGGTGTCGCCACCCCGCAGGGTGTGAACCCGTCGACGTTGGCCCAGGGGCAGAAGACCACGGGCAAGATCTACTTCGACGTCACCGGCGAGAAGCCGGACAGCGTCTTCTACAGCTCCGGCGGCCCGGACGAGCTGCTCTGGGTCGAGGCACCTCCCGCCCCCGCGTCCAGCCCGACGGGCGGCAGTGCGAGCACCCGCACGGGAACTTCGCCGTCGGCGTCGGGTACCGCGGAGACCGCCAGCCCGGCCCCGACTGCTGCTCCGGCCGCCGCAACCCCCGCGCCGACCGCCCCCACCGCCACCCCGGCCGCCGCCGGGAGCTCGGGCACACCGCTGCCGGCGGGCAGCTCGGGAACTCCGCTGCCGGCGGGCAGCTCGGGCACACCGCTGCCCGCCGGCGCCGCACCCGCCGCGGAAGGAGGCCCCGCGCCGGCTCCTGCCGCGGTGTCCCCGGCTCCTGCGGCCCCAGCACCGGCCGGCAGCGCGGGAACGCCGTTACCTCAGGGCAGCACCGGGACGCCTATCGAGGGCGTCGCGCCCGCACAGGCACCGGCCGGTACGGCTCCCGCGACGACCGTCGTGATGCCGCCGCCTGCCTGATCCGAATCGGCGACGGCAGCGCGCCGGGACTCAGGAGTGGGAGGCCCACCAGGTGTACAGCTGAACCATGTTCGGGCCCTGCGGGCCGGACTGGACCTCGCTGAGCATCAGGTTCGCGTCCGTGGACCACGCGACCGTCGGCTTGCTCTGCTGAAAGCCGCACACCAGCGTCCCGGCGCTCTGCTGCGGGGTGGCGTTGCGGCGCCAGGGCCCCGGTGACTGGATGTTGCCGGGGCAGTCCACCACCGACGACGTACTCACCACGTCATCGAACAGATCTTTCAACGAGTCACTGTCCTTGGCCAACGTGTACGTCGCCGTCAGCGGACCGCCCGGGTCGGTGTTGTTCGTGCAACTGACCTGTGCCAGAGCGCCTTTCGCCGGCACGACGACCTCACACGCGTCCGGTGCGTAGCCGCGTGGCAGCATGCCCATCAGGTGCCCTTCGGCGGCCTGCCGGGACTCCGTCTCGGTCGTCGGGCCCGGGTTCTTCGCCGACGAGCCCGAGCCGCCCCCCGAAGGCCAGAACAGCCAGGCGAGCACGCCGAGCGCGATCACCGCGGCGATGGCCGCGGCCAGCAGCAGAACCGGCCGGCGGTTCCGGTGCACGGGGCGCGGATTGACCGACAGCGGTGCGTCGTAGCGGCGGTCTTCCGCGTCCGCGGCAGATGCACGCGCGCTGTTGACGTGCAGCGGCCCGGTGTCCTCGTCGTTGGGTTCTGGCTCGCGGGAGCTCATCTGGCCAAGGGTAGTGCGCGCACCGGCGCGATCGGGAGAGGCACACACCCACCACGGACGACAGGCTGAACAGCTGGCAGGCGTCGGTCGGTGAGAGCGGACACCGGCCACCGCCCGGAGGTCAGCAGGCGGGGGTGCCTGGGAGTAAGGCGCTTCCTCCGGTGCGTTGCACAACCTGCCGTCCGTGAGCGGTCACCTCGACGGCGACTGCTCCACTATCGACCTGCGGGCGGCCACGCGTATATGGGCCATTGGAGCGATCTTTCGCGTAGCCCTTACTAGATCCATGCGCTGACGAGCGCGGATCGATGACAGCCGGCTCAGCCGAGGATAAGACCCGATGTCGGCACACCGGTGCCCGCGGTGACGAGCACGTGCTCGACGTCGGGAACGGGATTGACCGATGTGCCGCGCAATTGCCGTACGCCCTCGGCGATGCCGTTCATGCCGTGAATGTAGGCCTCACCGAGTTGACCGCCGTGCGTGTTGATCGGCAGGCGGCCACCGATCTCGATCGCCCCGTCTGCGATGTAGTCCTTGGCCTCGCCCTTGCCGCAGAAACCGAGCTCCTCGAGCTGGATCAGCGTGAACGGCGTGAAGTGGTCATAGAGGACCGCGGTCTGGATGTCGTCCGGAGTCAGACCCGACTGTTCCCAGAGCTGCCTGCCCACCAATCCCATCTCGGGCAGCCCCAACTCCGGCCGGTAGTAACTCACCATCGAATACTGGTCCGGGCTGGCGCCCTGAGAAGCCGCCTCGATGACCGCGGGCCGGTGCTTGAGATCCTTGGCGCGTTCGGGTGTCGTCACGACCAGTGCCACGCCGCCGTCGGTCTCCTGACAGCAGTCCAGCAGCCGAAGGGGTTCTGCGATCCACCGCGAGTTCTGATGGTCTTCGATCGTGATGGGCTTGCCGTAGAAGTACGCCTTGGGATTGTTGGCCGCATGCTTGCGGTCGGCCACCGAGACCACGCCGAAGTCCTTGCTCGTGGCCCCCGACAGATGCATGTAGCGACGGGCGATCATCGCCACCTGCGCGGCCGGCGTGGACAACCCGTGCGGGTAGGAGAACGAGTTGTCGACCCCCGTGGAATCGGCGTTCTCCACCAGGCGCATCTGCACTTGGCCGAAGCGCATGCCGGAGCGCTCGTTGAACGCGCGGTACGCCACAACGCATTCCGCGACACCCGTGGCCACAGCGAGCGCAGCCTGCTGGATGGTCGCGCAGGCAGCACCACCGCCGTGATGGATCTTGGAGAAGAACTTCAGCTCGCCGATACCGGTGGCGCGCGCCACGGCGACCTCGGTGTTGGAGTCCATCGTGAACGTGACCATGCCGTCGACGTCGGCGGGCGCAAGGCCCGCGTCGTCGAGCGCGTCGAGCACCGCCTCGGCGGCGAGACGCAGTTCGCTGCGGCCGGAGTTCTTCGAGAAGTCGGTGGCACCGATCCCGACGATCGCTGCCTTGCCGGACAGCTCGCCGGTCATGCGGCACCCCCGAATACCAATGTGGCAGTAGCGATGACGTGGTCACCGAGACTGTTGCTGCCCACTATCTTCAACGTGATCACATCGTCGACGATGTCGGTCACCTCACCTTTGAACGTCACGGTGTCGTAGGCGTACCACGGCACACCGAGGCGCAGCGAGATCGACTTGATCACCGCCGTGGGTCCCGCCCAGTCGGTGATGAACCGCTGCACCAGACCGGTGTCGGTCAGGATGTTGACGAAGATGTCCTTGGACCCCTTGGCCTGCGCCTTGTCGCGGTCGTGGTGGACGTCCTGGTAGTCGCGCGTGGCGATCGCGGTCGACACGATGAACGTCGGGTCGCCGTAGAGCGCCAGCTCGGGCAGCTTGGTACCCACGGCAACCGATTCGGTGCTCATGCGGCAGGCTCCCACGCGTAGAGCGTCCACGCCGGTCCTGACTCGCTGTCGGGGAAGTCGATGTACGTTGCGCGCACGGGCATTCCGATCTTCACGGCGGCGGGGTCGACGTCGCGCAGTTCACCGAGCATCCGCACCCCCTCCTCGAGTTCGACAAGGGCGATGACGAACGGCAGGGTCCGACCCGGAACCTTCGGCGCGTGGTGCACGACGAAGCTGAAAACCGTGCCCTTCCCGGAGGCGACGACGTAGTCGGCCGGCGCCACTTCATCTTTGGGGTCGGCCCACAGGGCGGGCACCGGCGGATGCTGCAGCGTGCCGTCAGGCCGCTTCTGGATGCGCAGCTCGTGCGCGTTGACGCCGGCCCAGAAGAACTTGGTGTCCTTCGACGACGCCGGGCGCATCATCGCGGCGGCGTCGAGGTCCTGCGGCACCGAGGCTTCGGTCGCATCGGCGTCCTTCTCGGCGGGCCGGAATTTCATGATGCGCCACATCATTTCGGCCACCGGCTCGTCGCCGACAGTCCAGGTGATCCGCTGCGTGATGAAGAATCCCTCGCCCAGCGCCGTCCGTTTGGGTCCGACGACATCGGTCAGCTCCGCGGTGACGCTGACCTCTTCGCCGGGCCGCAGATACCGGTGATAAGTCTGCTCGCAGTTGGTCGCGACCACCCCGACATAGCCTGCGTCGTCGAACAATTCGATGATCTTGCCCAGCGGGTCGTCGTCGGGCCGGACACCGCCGAGGCCCATCATCGTCCACACCTGGATCATGGCCGGCGGCGCCACGATGCCGGGATGCCCGGCGGCCTTAGCGGCGTCCTCGTCGACGTAGATCGGGTTCTTGTCCCCCATCGCGTCGAGCCAGTGGTCGACCATCGGCTGGTTCACCGGATGGCGGCCCTTGCGCGGCGCGCTCTTGCCTTCGGCCTTGACGCGTTCTGCTGCGGCGGAGATGTCGTCGATGCTCGTCTGCTCACTCACCTGGGGACCCTCGGAACCTTCAGACCCGATGCCGCGATCATCTCGCGCATCACCTCGTTGACGCCACCGCCGAACGTGATGACGAGATTGCGCTTGGTCATCTTGTCCAGCCAGTCGAGGAGCTCGCCGGTCTCGGGGTCGGCCGGGTTGCCGTACCTGCCGACGATCTCCTCGGCGAGTCGGCCGACCTCCTGAATGCGTTCGGTGGAGAAGACTTTGGTGGCCGCGGCATCGGCGACCGCGATGGTCTCGCCCGACGCGGCAACCTGCCAGTTGAGGAGTTCGTTGACCCGCCAGATGGCCTTGATCTGACCGAGCAGGCGCTTCACGTCGGCCTGGTCGATCGGTGTGACGCCGTCCGAGCCGGGCTTCGACGCCCAGGCGTGCACCTGGTCGTAGATGCCCGCGACGCGGCCGGCGGGACCGAGCCCGACCCGCTCGTGGTTGAGCTGGGTGGTGATCAGCTTCCAGCCGCCGTTCTCCTCACCGACGAGCATGTCGGCGGGCACCCGCACGTCGTTGTAGTAGGACGCGTTGGTGTGGTGCGCTCCGTCGGACAGGATGATCGGCGTCCACGAGTAGCCGGGATCCTTGGTGTCGACGATCAGAATCGAGATGCCCTTGTGCTTGGCGGCATCCGGGTCGGTGCGGCAGGCCAGCCAGATGTAGTCGGCGTCGTGCGCGCCGGTCGTCCACATCTTCTGGCCGTTCACGATGAACTCGTCACCATGGCGGACCGCTGTCGTTCGCAGCGACGCCAGGTCGGTGCCGGCGTCGGGTTCGGAGTACCCGATCGCGAAATGAATGTCGCCGGAGAGGATTCCGGGTAGGAACTTCTTCTTCTGCTCCTCGGTGCCGTACACCTGCAGCGTGGGACCGACGGTCTGCAGCGTCACCAGCGGAAGCGGCACGTCTGCCCGGTTGGCCTCGTTGACGAAGATCTGCTGTTCGATCGGGCCGAACCCGAGCCCGCCGTATTCCTTGGGCCACCCGACGCCCAGCTTGCCGTCGGAGCCCATCCGCTTGATCACCGCGCGGTAGGCCTCGTTGTGCCGGTTCGACTCCATCGCCGCGGCCTCTTCGGGCGTGATGAGCGTCGAGAAGTACTGGCGCAGTTCGGCTTGCAGCTGCCTCTGCCCAGGAGTGAGTTCGATGTACATTTACGCTCCCACCAGGTCCAGGCGGTGTGACGGGCCGCCCAGCAGCCGCGTCAGGTCCTTGATCGACGAGAAGTAGCGGTCCATCGGATAGGTGATGTCCATCCCCATACCGCCGTGCAGGTGGTGGCACAGGCGCATCGCCGGCGGTGCCTGCGATGTCAGCCAGTAACCCAGGATCGCCAGATCGTCATCGGCATCCAGTCCCTCCGAGAGCAGCCACACCGCCGACGTGGAAACCAGCGACAGGGTGCGCGAGGCGATGTACACCTCGGACAGCTGGGCGGCCACGGTCTGGAACGTCGACAGGGGCCTGCCGAACTGCTCCCGGGTGGCGACGTAGTCGGCGGTCAGTCTCAATGCCCCGGCGACCAGACCCGCGGCGAACGCACCGAGGGTAGCCAGCGCCAGTTGATTGACCCGGTTCGCCGTCGCGCCCGCGAGCACGTCATCGTCGGCGACCGCCACATCGGTGAACGTCACGACGAATTCGTCGGATCCGTTCGATGCCGGCGTCCTGGTCACCGTCAGGCCCTCGGCGTTGCCGGGGACCACGACGACACCGGAATCGGTGGTGACGACGATCCACTCGGCGGCCTCGGCGTAGCCGACTGCGAGCTTGGTGCCGTTGAGCTTGCCTGCCGACAGTGCGGTCGATGGCCGGTCGGGCATCGAGCAACCGGGCTCGTTCACCGCCAGCGTCAGAACGGATCCCTTCGCGACGCCTGCGAGGTACCGGTCCTGCTGGGCCTCCGACGCGAGGTCGAGCAGCACCGCGGTGGCACCCAGCGTCATCAGGGCGGGACTGATGGTGCCGTGTCTGCCGATCTCCGTCAGCGCCGTCGCGATCTCGGCCAGCCCGACCCCGTCGCCGCCGAGCCGTTCCGGCACGGCCAGCGCGGTGACGCCGCCGGAAACCAGCGCGTCCCAGGTGTTGTCACGATCGAGCACCGACGTCACCACATCGGCGACAGCCTGCTGCCCCTCGTCTCGACTGAAGTCCACCCGACTCCTCCTTGAGCCTTGATGCGTCAGTGGCTGACGGGGCACTGGCCGGTGTAGTCCACCTGCCAGTGCTTGATCCCGTTGAGCCAGCCCGACTTTAGCCGCTCCGGCTCGCCGACCGGCTTGAGGTCGGGCATGTGGTCGGCGACCGCGTTGAAGATCAGGTTGATCGTCATCTTCGCGAGGTTGGCGCCGATGCAGTAGTGGGCACCGGTCCCGCCGAAGCCGACGTGCGGGTTGGGACTGCGCAGGATGTTGAACGAGTGCGGGTCGTCGAACACCTCTTCGTCGAAGTTGGCCGAGCGGTAGGACATCACCACACGCTCGCCCTTCTTGATCTTGACCCCACCGAGTTCGGTGTCCTCCAGCGCGGTGCGCTGGAATGCCGAGACCGGGGTGGCCCAGCGGACGATCTCGTCGGCGGCGGTCTCAGGCCGATCCTTCTTGAACAGCTCCCACTGCTCGGGGTTCTGCGAGAACGCGATCATGCCGTGGGTGATGGAGTTGCGGGTGGTCTCGTTGCCGGCCACCGCGAGCATCACCACGAAGAAGCCGAACTCGTCGTCGGAGAGCTTCTCGCCCTCGATGTCGGCCTCGATGAGCTTGGTGACGATGTCCTCGGTCGGGTTCTTGGCCCGCTCCTCGGCCATCTTCATCGCGTACTGGATCAACTCGAACGACGACATCGCGGGATCGACCTCGGCGTACTCCGGATCCTCGCCGGCGGTCATCTCGTTGGACCACCGGAAGATCTTGTCGCGATCGTCCTGCGGCACGCCGAGCAGTTCGGCGATGGCCTGCAGCGGCAGCTCGCAGGAGACCTGTTCGACGAAGTCGCCGGACCCTTCGGCCTTGGCGGTCTCGGCGATCTTCTGCGCACGGGCCCGCAGCTCGTCTTCGAGCCGCCCGATGGCGCGCGGGGTGAATCCGCGGGAGATGATCTTGCGCAGCCGGGTGTGCTGCGGGGCGTCCATGTTGAGCAGGACCGCCTTCTGCAGGTCGATCGCGTCGCGGGTCATGTCCTGCGGCCACGTCGGGATGGCGCCGTCGGGAGAGCTGCCGAAGATGTCGTTGCGCTTGGACACCTCCTTGACGTCGGCGTGCTTGGTGACGAGCCAGTAGCCCTTGTCACCGAAGCCTCCGGTACCGCCGGGCACGTCGACCCAGTGGATAGGCTCCGATTTGCGGAGTTCGGCGAGTTCCTCGACCGGCAGGCGCTCGAGATTCAGGCTCGCGTCGAGGAAGTCGAAGTCGGGGCTGATCGGGCATGAATTGGGGCCAGGCATAGAAAAGCACTCCTCAATTGCAACGTGTTCTAGTGTCAGTAAAACACGCCTCCACCGCAGATAAAAGGCACAGCGGCATCGCCGCTTGTCAGAGTAATGAAACGTGTTCTAGCCTGACCGCATGGGTAACCCTGTGATCGTCGAAGCCACCCGCAGCCCCATCGGCAAGCGCAACGGCTGGCTGTCCGGTTTGCACGCCACCGAGCTCCTCGGAGCTGTCCAGCGGGCGCTCGTCGAGAAGGCAGGGATCGACGCCAACGAGGTCGAGCAGGTCATCGGCGGCTGCGTCACCCAGTTCGGTGAGCAGTCCAACAACATCACCCGCGTGGGCTGGCTGGTGGCCGGTCTGCCCGAGCAGGTCGGCGCGACGACCATCGACTGCCAGTGTGGCAGCGGTCAACAGGCCAACGGGCTGATCGCCGGGCTGATCGCCGCCGGGGCCATCGACGTCGGTATCGCCTGCGGCATCGAGGCGATGAGCCGGGTCGGCCTGGGCGCCAACGCCGGGCCCGACCGCAGCATCATCCGTCCCGCGTCGTGGGACATCGACCTGCCCAACCAGTTCGAGGCCGCCGAGCGGATCGCCAAGCGGCGCGGCATCACCCGGGAGGACATCGACCAGCTGGGGTTCGACTCGCAGCGCAAGGCCCAGCAGGCGTGGGCCGAGGGTCGCTTCGACCGTGAGATCTCCCCCATCGAGGCGCCCGTGCTCGACGAGAACAAGCAACCGACCTCGGAGCGGGCTCCCGTGACGCGCGACCAAGGTCTGCGCGAGACCACCCTGGAGGGCCTCGCCTCGCTGAAGCCGGTGCTGGACGGCGGCATTCACACCGCGGGCACGTCATCGCAGATCTCCGACGGCGCCGCCGCGGTGTTGTGGATGGACAGTGATGTGGCCAAGGCGCACGGATTCACGCCGCGGGCCCGCATCGTGAGCCAGGCGCTCGTGGGCGCCGAGCCCTACTACCACCTCGACGGCCCGGTCCAGTCGACCGCCAAGGTGCTGGAGAAGGCGGGCATGAAGATGGGCGACATCGACATCACCGAGATCAACGAGGCGTTCGCCTCGGTGGTGCTGTCGTGGGCACGCGTGCACGAACCCGACATGGACACCGTCAACGTCAACGGCGGGGCCATCGCACTGGGTCACCCGGTGGGCAGCACCGGCAGCCGGCTGATCACCACCGCGTTGCACGAGCTCGAGCGCACCGACAAGACCACCGCGCTGATCACCATGTGCGCCGGCGGGGCGCTGTCGACCGGAACGATCATCGAGCGGATCTAAGGCTCCTCTCGTGATCTCCGACGCGGACCGGATCGCGGCTGCCCAGGCCTACATCAGCGCGCTGGCCAGTCACGACGCCGACACGGTGCCGTTCGCTCCGGGATGCACCCGCGTCGAAGTGGGCATCAAGACCGGCTTCTCGGGAAATCATCTGCGCCGCAGCCTCAACGGCGGCTTGCAGTATCGGGTGATCAGCTCGGTCGGCACGCCGGAGTTCACCGTCGACGGCAACACCGTGCGGGCGAGATTCGATCTGTCGACGAAGCCGACGCTGGCCGGCCGCCGCGTCGGTGCGCACGTCGACGAGACGTTCCTGATCCCGGCCGACGATCCGTCCGGCCGCGCGCAGATCCACCACATCAACGCTTCCATCCGCCCCTTCCTCACGCGATAAGGTGCACGCCGTGGCCGATCCCTCACGTCCGCTGTCCGACAAGCAGATCAAGAGCCTGAACTCCAAGCCCGTCGGCTTCGGCATCAAGTGGATGTCGCGTGCGCAGACCTGGCTGTTCAAGAAGACCAACGGCCGGTTGGGCGACAAGTTCCTGCGCGGGTCCGAGGTCGGCATCCTGACCACGACGGGCCGCAAGAGCGGCGAGCGCCGCGAGGTCCCGCTGCTGTTCCTGCAGGAGGAGCAACGCATCGTGCTCGTCGCTTCCCAGGGCGGCCGCGACACCCACCCGATGTGGTATCTGAACCTCAAAGCCGATGCGCAGGTGACCTTTCAGACCAAACGCGAGACGCTGGAGCTCGTCGCGCGCGAGGCCACCGACGCCGAGCGGGACGAGTACTGGCCCAAGCTCGACGCGATGTACGCCGACTATGCGAACTACCGGTCCTACACCGACCGCAAGATCCCGATCATCATCTGCGATCCCGCCTGAGTCAGGCGCCGTACACCGGTACCGGGGTGCGGGCCTTGCCCACCAGATCGCCGACGACCGGGCCCAGCTCCGCAGGGTCCCACCGCGCGCCCCTGTCGATCTCCGGTCCGTGCGCCCAGCCCTCGGCGAGGCGGATCTTGCCGCCTTCGACCTCGAACACCTTGCCCGTGACGTCGCGGGATTCGACGCTGCCCAGCCACACCACCAGCGGTGAGATGTTCTCCGGCGCCATCGCGTCGAAGTCCTGATCCTGGGTCGACATCATCTCGGCGAAGACCGTCTCGGTCATCCGTGTGCGCGCCGACGGGGCGATGGCGTTGACGGTGACGCCGTAGCGGCCCATCTCGGCGGCGCCGACGAGCGTCAGCGCGGCGATCCCCGCCTTGGCGGCGCTGTAGTTGGCCTGTCCGACGCTACCCTGAAGTCCCGCACCCGAACTCGTGTTGATGATGCGCGCCTCGACGGTGTCGCCCGCCTTCGACTTCGCGCGCCAGTACGCCGCGGCGTGCTTCATCGTGGCGAAGTGGCCCTTGAGGTGGACAGCGGTGACCGCGTCGAATTCCTCCTCGCTGGTGTTGGCGAACATCCGGTCCCGCACGATGCCCGCATTGTTCACCAGCACGTCCAGGCCGCCGAACGAGTCGACGGCGGTCTGGATCAGCCCCTCGGCCTGCGCCCAGTCGGCGACGTTCGCGCCGCTGGTGACCGCTTCCCCACCGGACGCGACGATTTCGTCGACCACGCCCTGCGCGGCACTGCCCCCACCGGCCGGTGAGCCGTCGAGACCGACGCCGATGTCGTTGACCACCACCCGCGCGCCTTCGGCGGCGAACGCCAGAGCATGCGCCCGGCCGATTCCGCCGCCCGCACCCGTCACGATGACCACACGGCCGTCGAGCAGTCCCATTTCCGTTGTCTCCTTGCTTATCTGATGTCTGCAGTGGTGGTGGACAGGTAGTGCGGCGGCTCCCCGCCGCCGTGCACCTCGAGGGTGGCGCCACTGATGTAGGACGCCGCATCCGACGCCAGGAACGCGGTCGCCCAGCCCACGTCGGTGGGCTTGGCGAGCCGACCCAGCGGCACGTTCTTCGAGATGGCCGCAATCGAATCCGCGTCGCCGTAGAACAGTTCGGACTGTTCGGTCTCGACCATGCCGACCACAACGGAGTTCACCCGGACCTTGGGCGCCCATTCCACCGCCAGCGTCGCGGTGAGGTTGTCCACCCCGGCCTTGGCGGCGCCGTAGGCCGCAGTCCCCGGAGTCGGCCGGTGCCCGCTCACACTCGAGATGTTGACGATCGCCCCGCCGGAATCCTGGCCCTGCATGACCGCGTTCGCGTGCGACGAAACCGAGAGCGGGCCAAGCAGATTGAGCGCAATGATCTTGGTGCTGAACTTCGCCGACGCATCGGATGCGGGCACGTATGGTGATCCGCCGGCATTGTTGACGACCACGTCGAGACGACCGTGGTCGGCGACGATGCCGTCGATCAGCGCCTTCACCGCGTCGTCGTCGCGGATGTCGCACGGCCGGAACTCGTACGGCAGACCGTCGACCGGTCGTCGCGCGCACGTCACGACCGTGGCGCCCTGATCACCGAAGACCTTGCTGATGCCGGCGCCGACACCGCGAACACCCCCCGTGACGAGCACGACGCGTCCGGTGAGACCCAGGCTGATAGCGCTGTCGACGGCGTCAGTCACTGTGCTAGCGTACCAAGCAAGTGCTTGCTTAGGTAGCCACCCCCGTTCGAGAGTCAACTGGAGCGCCCATGACGATCAGCACCAAGACCGTGGAACCGGGCATCGCCTCGGTCACCGTCGACTATCCGCCCGTGAACGCGATTCCGTCGCGCGGCTGGTTCGAACTCGCCGACGCCATCACCGCGGCCGGCCGCGACATGGGCACGCACGTGGTGATCCTTCGCGCCGAGGGGCGCGGTTTCAACGCAGGCGTCGACATCAAGGAGATGCAGAACACCGAGGGATTCACCGCGCTGATCGACGCCAACCGCGGTTGCTTCGAGGCCTTCCGCGCGGTCTACGAGTGTGCGGTGCCGGTCGTCGCCGCCGTCAACGGCTTCTGCGTCGGGGGCGGCATCGGGCTGGTGGGCAACGCGGACGTCATCGTCGCCAGCGACGACGCGAAGTTCGGCCTGCCCGAGGTCGAGCGCGGCGCACTCGGTGCGGCCACCCACCTGTCCCGCCTTGTGCCGCAACACATGATGCGCCGGCTCTTCTTCACCGCGGCCACCGTCGGCGCCGAGACACTGCACCAGTTCGGCTCGGTGCACGAGGTCGTGCCCCGGCCGGAACTCGACGAGGCCGCGCTGCGGGTGGCGCGCGACATCGCCGCCAAGGACACCCGCGTGATCCGCGCCGCCAAGGAGGCGCTGAATTTCATCGACGTGCAGAAAGTGAACTCGAGTTACCGCATGGAGCAGGGCTTCACGTTCGAGCTGAACCTGGCCGGGGTGTCCGATGAGCACCGCGACGCGTTCGCCGGAACCGGCAAGGGATCGACCAAATGAGCGACAAGCGAACGACTCTCGACGAGGCGGTCGCCTCGGTGAGCAGCGGCATGACCATCGGCATCGGCGGCTGGGGTTCCCGGCGCAAGCCGATGGCGTTCGTGCGCGCACTGCTGCGCACCGATGTCACCGACCTCACCGTGGTCACCTACGGCGGCCCGGACCTCGGCCTGCTGTGCTCGGCCGGCAAGGTCAAGCGGGCCTACTACGGCTTCGTGTCCCTGGATTCGCCGCCGTTCTACGATCCCTGGTTCGCGAAGGCCCGCACCTCGGGCGCGATCGAGGCCCGCGAGATGGACGAGGGCATGCTGCGCTGCGGCCTGCAGGCGGCAGCACAGCGGCTGCCGTTCCTGCCGATCCGCGCGGGCCTGGGCAGCGACGTGCGCGCGTTCTGGGGCGACGAACTGAAGACCGTGCGCTCGCCGTACCCGACTCCCGACATCCCCGAGTCGCTTCGCTCCAGCCCGCCGGAAGACGGCTACGAGGAGCTGGTCGCGATGCCGGCGCTGAGACTGGATGCGGCCTTCGTGCACATGAATGTCGGTGACGCGCAGGGTAATGCCGCCTACACCGGCATCGACCCGTACTTCGACGACCTGTTCCTGATGTCCGCGGCGCAGCGGTTCCTGTCGGTGGAGAAGGTGGTGTCCACCGAGGAGCTCGTCAAGTCCGTTCCGCCACAGGCCTTGCTGATCAACCGCATGATGGTCGACTCCGTCGTCGAGGCCCCGAACGGTGCGCACTTCACCACCGCGGAGCCGGACTATCGCCGGGACGAGAAGTTCCAGAGGCACTACGCCGAAGCCGCCGCATCCGAGGAGACGTGGGCGGACTTCGTCAACACCTATCTGTCCGGCAGCGAGGCCGACTACCAGGCCGCGGTGCGAGCATTCAAGGAGGCACAGGCATGATCTCGGCAACCCGCGCAGAGGTGTGCGCCGTCGCCTGTGCCGAACTGTTCCGCGATGCCGGCGAGATCATGGTCAGCCCGATGACCACCATCGTGTCGATCGGCGCCCGGCTGGCCCGGCTGACCTTCTCCCCCGACATCCTGCTCACCGACGGTGAGGCGCGCCTCATCGCCGACACCCCGGCCATCGGCGCGGCCGCGGCCATCGAGGGCTGGATGCCGTTCGGCAGGGTCTTCGAGACGCTGGCGTGGGGCCGCCGGCACGTGGTGATGGGCGCCAACCAGATCGACCGCTACGGAAACCAGAACCTGTCGGCGTTCGGGCCCCTGCAGCACCCGACGCGTCAGATGTTCGGTGTCCGGGGCGCCCCGGGTAACACCATCAACCACGCCACCAGCTACTGGGTGGGCAATCACTCGAAGCGGGTCTTCGGCGACTCCGTCGACGTGGTGTCCGGAATCGGCTGGGACAAGGTCGATCCCGACAATCCGGCGTACCGCTTCGTCAACGTCTACCGGGTGGTGACCAACCTCGGGGTGTTCGACTTCAACGGCCCCGATCACCAGATGCGGGCGGTTTCTCTGCACCCGGGTGTCGAGCCCGGCCAGGTGGCCGAGAACACCGCCTTCGAGGTGCACGGCCTGGACGAGGCGGCGACGACTCGGTTGCCGTCCGGGGACGAGCAGAAGCTCCTGCGCGAGGTGATCGACCCGAAGTCGCTGCGCGACAAAGAGGTGCGAATGTGAGTGGGGCGCGCCTGAAGACCCCGCTCACCGAGCTGGTCGGCATCGAGCACCCGGTCGTGCAGACCGGCATGGGCTGGGTCGCCGGCGCTCGCCTGGTGTCGGCCACGTCCAACGCGGGCGGCCTGGGCATCCTCGCCTCGGCGACCATGACACTCGACGAGCTCGAGACCGCGGTGGCGAAAGTCAAGGCCGCCACCGACAAACCGTTCGGCATCAACATCCGCGCCGACGCCGGCGACGCGAACGACCGCGTCGACCTCCTGATCCGCGAAGGAGTCAAAGTCGCCTCCTTCGCCCTGGCTCCCAAGCCCGACCTGATCGCCAAGCTCAAAGAGGCCGGCGTCGTGGTCATCCCGTCCGTGGGGCTGGCCAAGCACGCGAAGAAGGTCGCCGGCTGGGGCGCCGACGCCGTCATCGTGCAGGGCGGCGAGGGCGGCGGACACACCGGACCCATCGCCACCACGCTGCTGCTCCCGTCGGTGCTCGACGCCGTCGCCGACACCGGTATGCCGGTGATCGCCGCGGGGGGCTTCTTCGACGGCCGGGGTCTGGCCGCTGCGCTGTCCTACGGCGCCGCCGGCGTCGCGATGGGCACCCGGTTCCTCCTCACGTCGGACTCGACGGTTCCCGACGTGGTCAAGCAGCGTTATCTGCAGGCGGCGCTCGACGGCACCGTGGTGTCCACCCGGGTCGACGGGATGCCGCACCGGGTGCTCCGTACGGGTCTGGTCGACAAGCTCGAGAGCGGTTCGCCCGTCCGAGGGTTCGCCGCGGCGGTGGGTAATGCGCAGAAGTTCAAGAAGATGACCGGCATGACGTGGCGGTCGATGATCAAAGACGGCATGGCGATGCGCCACGGCAAGGACCTGACATGGTCGCAGGTCGTGATGGCCGCCAACACCCCGATGCTGCTGAAAGCCGGCCTCGTCGAAGGCAACACCGACGCGGGCGTGCTGGCCTCCGGTCAGGTCGCCGGCATCATCTCCGATCTGCCCTCGTGCGCCGAACTGGTCCCTGCGATCGTCGCCGAGGCCATCGAACACCTGCAGTCAGCAACCGGCTACATCAAGCAGTGAGCGGCACCACCGTCGTGACATAGCTGTCACCGTCCTCCCGGGTTACGGTCACGTAGGGTGTCCCCGCACTGTCGACGATCACCGGCATGAGGCTGGTCTTCGGGTCGTTGATCGCGAGGATTCTGGTCGCCCCTGCAGGGGTCAACGCGTAGACACCGCCGTCCTGGTCGGACGAGAACACGCCGAAGCTGGCATAGGCGGTGCCGTCCGGGCCGAAAGTCAAGGGTTCGTTGAAGTAACCCTGGGATCGGTAGTCGACGGGATTGCGGTTGAGGAACCCGGTGACGTCCAGGCTGGCGACCACGGTGCCGGTGTTGTCGAAGGACACGATGTGATAGGTCGGGTTCAGCGTGGTGGCGTAGCCTTCGACGGTAATGAGGTAACCGGTGCCGTCCGGGCCGAACTCGAGCGAATCATGGCCTGTCACAAGGTATCCCGGCAGAGTCGCGGTCACAGCGCCCGTTGACGCCGACACCACCGACACGGCGTGGTCGGCGCTGCCCGGCGTTTCGACGACCTGGTAGGCCCGCCCGTCGGCATCGAAGCTGACCGGTCGGGTGACTTCGGTCCCGTCGGGCAGGGCCACCGTGCCGGTGATCGTGCCGTCGGCGGACAGCACGGCGAGGTAGGAATGCCCTCCCGAGGTGTAGGCAACGTAGCCGGTGTTGTCCGGGTTGGGGGTGGGGAAACCCTCGGTCGGCGGTCGCGGATATCCGGACTGCACGATGTCGCCGGCAATCTCGGTCTGGGTGACGCTGCCGTCCGGCCGGTACACGGCGACGCTATAGGTCTTCGTGACGTAGTCGTACACCGACGCGTACACCGTGCCGTCGGGGGTGACGTCGATCGGGTCGATCAGATACCCGATGCCGGGTTGCGAGATCTCGATGGCGGTCGCGCCGATCCTCGCGATGCTGGTCGTTCCCACGGCGTTGTTCACGACCGGGACGTACACACCGTCGCCGGCCGGAACGAGGCGGTAGGTGGAGACGTCGCCGTCGATGTGGCGAATGGTGCTGGAATTCCCGGTGAAGGTGTAGACGTCGGTGACACGGGCACCGTCGGCATTGTCGTAGGTGACCGCCCAATAGCCGCGGCCGTCTGTTCCGATCACCGGCTGACCTACCACCTGCACGTCAGATCGCGGCGCCGTCCTCCTCACCGTCCCGTCAGGGCCGATCGCCATCAGCACGGTGGCCTGGCTGAAGAGGTTCTGCGTGAGCAGGTAGGCACTGCCGTCGGGTGCGACCACAGGGGGACTCGGGGAGATGAACGCCGAGTAGACCCGCGTGGTGTTGTTGGGTGAGATGCGGATCAGTTTGTGCCCCAGGTCGAAAGAGGGATTGATCCGCGTTTCCACATAGGCGGTGCCGTCGGCTGCCAGCGAGACGGGCGCGAGCACGTTTCCGCTGGCCGAACCTGCCGGTCGGACCAGCCCGCTGGGCCCGATCTCCGAAACGAAGGTCCGGTTGAGCAGCGGGCTGTAGGTGGTGACGAGCAGGCTGCCGTCATCGCGTGCGACTGCGTTGGACGCCTCGGTCGGGGCTCCGAAGAGGGTGCGGGTCTTGAGCACCCGGCCGTCGGGACCGACGATGCTGACCCGTGTGCCACCGGTGAGCCGGCCGGTGGTGGCGTTGGCCTCGACGGTGACCTGATAGATGGTGCCGTCTGCGCCGATGACGACCGGTTGCGTCGCCAACCCCGGCGTGGACGTGCTGCTCGCATCCGGCGCCACCTCACAGCCGGTGGCCGCGATGCGGGTGAAGGCAGCGGCGTCGCGAAGTTCGCCAAGCTGACGCCGCGCGGCGGCCAGCATCGTCCACAGCAACGGGGAAGCGCCGGGAGGTTCCGGGGCGTCCGGGCGATGGGAGGTGGCCCGCGGCGCGAAGAGCGCCTTGACGGTCCTTGGGACTTCGGGCGCCGCCGAGACGACCCCGACGGCGTCGGTGCCGGTCCCAGCCGGGGACGGGTCGACGTCCTTGATGGAGATGCGGTGCGCTCTCGACTCGGGGACGCTGACGGGGGTTCGAGCCGGTTCGTCGAGCCCGAGAGCGGCCTTTCTCGGCCGGGCAGATTTGCTCGACGTGGTGTCGTCGGTGTCCTCTTTCGCCTGGGACGTGGTACGACCGTCAGCCTCAGCCTGCGCAGCATGGGTGCCGGCCGCCGGGGCGCGACGACTGCCGTGAGAGCGGCGCTTCGCTGCAGAACGGTCTGTCGCCTCGGAGCTTTCCTCGGAGCTCTCACTCGATCCGGCGCTCTCCGTGGAGGCAGCCGGGCGTGCCCGCTCATGCCTGAGCGGTCCGTGTCCCCGCGCAGAGTCACCCGAGTTCTGCGAGGCCGCCGCCGAGCCGCTGTTGTTCGGCTCCGCCCAGGCCACCCCGGGCATCACCGCCACGGCCGAACCGATGCCCAGCGCGACAGCCAACGCGCCCACCCGGCCGACATGTTTCTCCAACGCCACAGCGAATCTCCCCCGCTCGATGATCAGTGACCATAATCGTTAGCCGGTCGCCTCACGGTCAAGAGGGAAAACCGCTCGCGTTCTCCGTCGAATTCAGCAACCAGGGCATGGATCGTGAAGCAAAGAGCTTCATTGATTGAAAATGAAGCTATAGTCTTCATATGGTCCAAGTGAAGCGCGGAGCTTCAACGCCGAGGGCGACGCTGATCGGCGACGTCGTCGGCTCGCGCGAGTTCGCCGACCGCCGGGCACTCCATCGCCGGCTGACCGCAGCACTGGTCACCGTCGCCGACACCGCCGTCGACGCGCCCGCGGTCACGGTCGGCGACGAGTTCCAGGGCGCCTTCCGCACCGTCGGACAGGCGATCGACGCCGCGCTGACGCTACGCCTGACCCTGGCGCCGGACGTCGATGTCCGCTTCGGACTCGGCTGGGGCCCAATCACCACACTCGACGAGCACGCCGGTGTTCAGGACGGCCCTGGGTGGTGGGCGGCCCGCGAAGCCATCGAGTGGACCGCGGCCGCCCAGCAGCAGGCCGGCCTGACGCATGTGCGTACCGCGTTCCGCAACGACACCGGCGAGGGCGCCGACCCGCACGCGGTCAACGCAGCCCTGATGTGTCGGGATCATCTGATTGGATCGCTGGACGCCCGTTCCCTGCGGATACTCGCCGGGATGCGGGCCGGGCTATCGAAGAAGGAGTTGGCCATGGCGGAGCACATCAGCGCCTCGGCGGTGTCCCAACGCGCAGGCCGGGCCGGGCTGGACCTGATCCTCGCCGCCGCCGAGGAACTTCGGCAGATCTGATGGGTGCTCTGGCCGTGTTCCTGATCGCGGTCGGTGTCGCAGACATCTGTCGCAAGCTCAGCGCGCATCGCCGGCTACCTCTGGCGGCCGGCCCGCTGACGGTTGTCGCCTGCGCCGCGTTGGCCGGGCTGTGGCACCGCGGCGACGTCGTGCTGCTGATCGTCGCTGCCGCGGTGTCGGTCGCGTGGGTGGCACTCGGTAGCGCGGCCGAGCACACGGGGAGCCGGCAGGGCCGGGCGCTGGCGGTGTTCGGTGCGGGCATCCTGCTCATGGTCGCGTTCGGCGGCTGGTCGTCGGAGGTGGCCGGGCCGGTGGGCCGGTGGCTGCCCTGGGTGGGGCTGGAGCAGGTGGAACCCAGCCGGGCGTTGATGATCGTCGGGGTCGTCCTGCTGCAGTTGGTCACCGCAAATCAGTTGGTGCGCTTGATTCTCGGCGCGGTCGGCGCAGTCCGCCCGGCCGGCGTCCCCCAACCGTCGGACCGACTCAAGGGCGGCCGGCTGCTGGGGCCGATGGAACGCCTGCTGATCGTCGGCCTGGCGCTGGGCGGTCAGTTCGGCGCGGCGTCGGCGGTGATCGCGGCCAAAGGCATCATCCGTTTTCCCGAGCTCAACGCCGCGCGCAAGGAGTCGGCGGAGCCGGGTGGCTCCGGGATCGACGAGGTCACCGAATACTTCCTGGTCGGCAGCTTCGCGAGCTGGCTGATCGCCCTTGCGGGTCTGGCCCTCACGGCGGCCTGACCGTCTCTGGCGAATCGGCCGCGCTGGCCCGGTCGTCTTCCTAGACTCGGCCGGATGAAGACCAACGCCGCCATCCTGTGGGAATACGGATCCGACTGGACCGTCGAAGAGATCGACCTCGACCCGCCGGGCGACGGCGAGGTGCTGGTGTCCTGGGAGGCCACCGGGCTGTGCCATTCCGACGAGCACATCCGCACCGGCGACCTTCCCGCGCCGCTGCCGCTGATCGGTGGCCACGAGGGTGCCGGCATCGTGCGGGAGGTCGGAGCGGGCGTCGTCGGTCTCGCGCCCGGCGACCACGTCGTCGCGTCGTTCCTGCCCGCCTGTGGCCGGTGCCGGTTCTGCTCGACCGGTCACCAGAATCTGTGCGACCTCGGCGCGATGATCATGGCCGGTACCCAGTTGGACGGCACCTACCGGCGCCATGTCCGCGGGCAGGACGTCGGAGTGATGGCACTCGTCGGCACGTTCTCCCAATACGGCACGGTTCCCGAGGCCTCCATCGTCAAGATCGACGACGACATCCCGCTGTCGCGGGCGTGCCTGCTCGGCTGCGGCGTCACGACCGGATGGGGTTCGGCGGTCAACACCGCCGACGTGCAGCCGGGCGACACCGTCGTCGTGATCGGGTTCGGCGGTATCGGCAGCGGCGCCGTCCAGGGCGCGCGGCTGGCCGGAGCCGAGAAGATCGTGGTCGTGGAGCCGGTAGAAGAGAAGCGGGCCAAGGCTTTAGCGCTCGGCGCCACGCATTTCGTCACATCGCTGCCCGAGGCGACCGCGCTCGTCGCCGAGCTGACCCGCGGTGTGATGGCCGACTCGGCCATCCTGACCGTCGGCCTGCTCGAAGGGTCGATGCTCGAGGACGCCGCCAACATCATCCGCAAGGGCGGCGCCGTGGTGATGACCGCCCTGGCGACGATGGCCGACAACTCCCCGACGCTGGGCATGATGATGTTCACGCTGTTCCAGAAGCGACTGCTCGGCAGTCTCTACGGCGAGGCGAACCCGCGCGCCGACATCCCGCGCCTGCTGAGCCTGTACCGCGAGGGCAAGCTGTTGCTCGACGAGACCGTGACGCACGAATACAAGCTCGCCGAGGTCAACGAGGGCTACGAGGACATGCGCGCGGGCCGCAACATCCGCGGCGTCATCCTGCACGACCACTGATCCGCCGAACTTGCATTCCGCGTGCGGATTTTCGAGATCGTGGCGCGTGGAATGCAAGTTCGGCGGGGTGACTAGAGGCGCTCGATGATCGTGACGTTGGCGGTGCCGCCGCCCTCGCACATCGTCTGCAGCCCGTAGCGGCCGCCGGTGCGTTCCAGCGTGTTCAGCATCGTGGCGAAAAGCTTTGCGCCGGTTGCGCCGAGGGGGTGGCCGAGGGCGATGGCGCCGCCGCTGGGATTGACCTTGTCGGGATCGGCCTTGGTCTCCTTGAGCCAGGCCTGCACGACGGGCGCGAAAGCCTCGTTGATCTCGATGGTGTCGATGTCGTCGATCGACAGGCCGGTCTTGTCCAGCGCGTAGCGGGTGGCGGGGATGGGGCCGGTGAGCATGAACACCGGGTCCGCCCCGCGGGCGCTGATGTGGTGGATGCGGGCCCGCGGTGTCAGGCCGTGATCCTTGACCGCCTGCTCGGAGGCCAGCAGCACGGCGCTGGCGCCGTCGGAGATCTGGCTCGCCATCGCGGCGGTCAGCCGGCCACCCTCGACGAGCGTCTTGAGGCCGGCCATCTTCTCCAGCGACGTGTCGCGGGGACCCTCGTCGATACGGAACCCGTCCACCTCGATGATCTCGTTCTCGAAGTGACCGGCCCGGATCGCGGCCTGCGCGCGCTGATGGCTGGTCAGCGCGTACTGCTCCATGTCCTCGCGGGAGATGTCCCACTTCTCCGCGATCAGCTCCGCACCGCGGAACTGCGAGATCTCCTGATCGCCGTAGCGGTGCAGCCAGCTCTTGGATTCGTTTGTCGGAGAGGTGAACCCGAACTGCTCGGCGACGGTCATCGCCGAACTGATCGGGATCTGGCTCATGTTCTGCATGCCGCCCGCGACGATGAGGTCCGCGGTGCCCGACATGATGGCCTGCGCACCGAAGGAGATGGCCTGCTGGCTGGAGCCGCACTGCCGGTCGACGGTGACACCCGGCACCTCCTCGGGGTAGCCCGCCGCGAGCCAGGACAGCCGCCCGATGTTGCCCGCCTGAGGGCCGATCGCGTCGACGCAGCCGGCGATCACGTCGTCGACCGCACCCGGGTCGACGTCGACGCGTCCCAGGAGACCGCGCCAGCCGGCAGCGCCGAGGTCGACGGGATGCACGCCGGCCAGTGAACCGTTGCGCTTCCCGATGGCGGTGCGCACGGCATCGATGACATACGCTTGCGAAGCGGGCATTTCTCTACACTCCTTGTGTCGAGGCGGTTGTTATACCGCCCAGGACTATCGAAAGATACTGCCGACCAACCTCTTCGGCGGTCAGCGGCCCGCCCGGCTGGTACCAGCGGACCGACACCCACGTAGTGTCGCGGATGAACCTGTACACAAGGTCGACGTCGACGTCCGGGCGGAAGTAGCCCTCCTTGATGCCCTGGTTGAGCACGTCCACCCACATCTTGCGCTGCTCTCTGTTGCGCTCCTCCACGTAGGAGAACCGCTCCTGCGCGGACAGCCGCTTGGCCTCGTCCTGGTAGATCACCACCTGGGCGTGCCGGGTCTCGATGGCCTCGAACGACGCCATGAACAGGCCCTTGAGCCGTTCGAGCGGGTTCGGTTCGGTCGCCACGATCTGCTGGTAGCGGTCGAAGAGCCAGTCGAGGAACCCGCGCAGCACCTCGTCGACCATCTCCTCCTTCGAGGAGAAGTGGTGATACAGGCTGCCGGAGAGGATGCCCGCGGAATCGGCGATGTCGCGCACCGTGGTCGCGCGCAGGCCACGCTCGGCGAACATCGTCGCGGCGAGCGCGAGGAGCTCGTCACGTCGGGTGTTGGCCGGAGAGACGGCGGCCGGGCGCTGTCCGGTCATGGGTGCTGGCTCGACACCGAGATCACTTCGCCGGTCAGGTAACTGGAGTAGTCGCTCGCCAGGAACGCGATGGTGGCCGCGACCTCCCACGGCTCGGCCGCGCGACCGAACGCCTCGCCCTCGGCGAGCCGGTCCAGCAGTTCGGAGCTGCTGGTCTTCTCCAGGAACTTGTGCCGCGCGATGCTGGGCGAGACCGCGTTGACGCGCACGCCGTATTCGACGGCCTCGATCGCGCTGCACCGGGTCAGCGCCATGACGCCGGCCTTGGCCGCCGCGTAGTGCGACTGCGAATGCTGTGCGCGCCAGCCCAATACGCTCGCGTTGTTGACGATGCCCCCGCCGTGGCCGGTGTCGCGGAAGTAGCGCAGTGCTGCGCGGGTCGCGCGCATCACCGATGTCAGCGTCACGTTCAGGACGCGATCCCACTCGTCGTCGGTCATGTCGACGACCGGCGTCTGACCGCCGAGACCGGCGTTGTTGACGAGCACGTCCAGGCGTCCCGCCTTCTCGACGGTCGAAGCGATCAACGCGTCGACCGCCTCGGTGGACGTGACGTCACAGACCACCGCGTCGACCTTGCCGAGACCGAGCGCGGCGAGCTCGGCGCGGGTCTCCCCCAGCCGGCGCTCGTGGTAGTCGGAGACGACGACGTCGGCGCCCTCGGCCAGCGCTCGGCGGGCCGTCGTCGACCCGATGCCGGTGCCTGCGGCCGCGGTCACCAGGACCACCTTGCCGGTCAGCAGGCCGTGGCCCTCGATCTCCTTGGGCGCTAACGAAAGATCGGTCATCCGTGTCTCCTCTTCGCGCAAGCGCTCATCAGTGGCGGGCCTCCCTTGGCAGGCCGAGCACCCGCTCGGCGATGATGTTGCGCTGGATCTCGTTGGACCCGCCGTAGATGGTGTCCGAGCGGGAGAACAGGTACAGCCGTTGCCACTCGTCGAATTCGCCGTCGGGCAGGGTCAACCCCGCCATCCCCTGCACATCCATCGCGATCTCGCCGAGCTCGCGATGCCAGTTGGCCCACAACAACTTCGACACAGAATCTTGCCCCGGCTGTTCGACGTCCATCGTCGCCAGCGCATAGGACCGCATGGCCTTCAATCCGGCCCACGAGCGGGTGAGCCGCTCGCGGATCAATGGGTCGTCGGCGGCGCCGGTGCGCTTGGCGAGCTCGACCAGGTTGGAATGCTCACGGGCATAACGAATCTGCTGGCCGAGCGTGGACACCCCGCGCTCGAAGGTCAGCGTGCCCATCGCCACCCGCCAGCCGTCGCCCGGCTCCCCGACGACGAGATCGGCGTCGGTGCGGGCGTCGGTGAAGAACACCTCGTTGAACTCGGAGTCCCCGGTCAACTGGATGATCGGGCGCACCTCGACACCGGGCTGATCGAGCGGGACCAGGAGGTAGGACAGGCCGGCGTGGCGCTTGGAGCCCTTCTCGGTGCGGACCACCACGAAGCACCACTGCGCCCAGTGCGCCAGCGAGGTCCACACCTTCTGCCCATTGATCACCCACTGGTCACCGTCGAGCACAGCGGTGGTCGACACGTTGGCGAGGTCGCTGCCCGCCCCGGGCTCGGAATAGCCCTGCGACCACAACTCGGTGACGTCGAGAATCCTCGGCAGGAAACGCGTCTGCTGCTCGGAAGTGCCGTACGCGATCAGCGTGGGGCCCAGCAGCTCCTCGCCGAGGTGATTGACCTTGTCGGGAGCATTGGCCTTGGCGTACTCCTCGTAGAACGCCACGCGGTGCGCGACGGACAGACCGCGGCCACCGTGCTCGACCGGCCAGCCCAGGCAGGTGAGTCCGGCGGCGGCCAGATGCCGGTTCCAGGCCAGCCGTTCCTCGAAGGCCTCGTGCTCGCGACCGGGACCCCCGAGGCCCTTGAGCGCGGCGTATTCGCCGACGAGGTTGTCGGCGAGCCAGTCGCGGACCTCGGCCCTGAACTCCTGGACCTCTATCACCCCTGTAGGCTAACCTACCAAGCACTTGCTCGGGTACCCGATCCCCCGAAGGAGTTCCATGACCGCCGCCGCGAGAACCACTCCCGCGGTTCTCGACCGGATCGCTCACGAGCTTCCCGACCACGACGCGGTGGTGACCGCCGCCAAGACGCTGACGTTCGCCCAGCTGCGCGCCGAGGTCCGGCAGGCCGCCGCAGCGATGATCGAGCTCGGTATCGCGCCCGGCGACCGCGTCGCGATCTGGTCGCCGAACACCTGGCACTGGGTGGTCGCCTGCCTGGCCATCCACCACGCCGGCGGCGTACTCGTGCCGTTGAACACCCGCTACACCGCCAGCGAGGCCGTCGACATTCTGGCCCGTACGGCCGCGCCGCTGCTGTTCACCTCCGGTGAGTTTCTCGGCGCCGACAAGGCCGCGTCCATCGACGGGGACATGCTTCCCGCGTTGCGCCACATCGTCCGGATCCCGATCGATAAGGCCGACGGAACGTGGGACGAGTTCGTCGCCCGGGGTGCGGATCTGGCCGCCGTCGACGCACGCGCAGCGGCCGTGTCACCCGAGGACGTCTCCGACATCCTGTTCACGTCCGGCACCACCGGCCGCAGCAAGGGTGTGCGGTGCGCACACCGCCAGTCGCTCGACGCGTCGGCGGCGTGGGCGGCGTGCGGGCAGGTCACCAGCGACGACCGCTATCTGTGCATCAACCCGTTCTTCCACAATTTCGGCTACAAGGCCGGCATCCTGGCTTGCCTGCAGACCGGCGCGACGCTGTACCCGGAGCTCACGTTCGACCCGGAGAAGACGATGCGCGCCGTGCAGGAGCAGGGCATCACGGTCCTGCCCGGTCCGCCGACGATCTACCAGACGCTCCTCGATCATCCCCGGCGCGCCGAGTTCGACCTGAGCTCGTTGCGGTTCGCGGTGACCGGCGCGGCGACGATCCCCGTGGTGCTGATCGAGCGGATGCAGTCCGAACTCGACATCGACATCGTGCTCACCGCCTACGGCCTGACCGAGGCGAGCGGCTTCGGCACCATGTGCCGCGCAGAGGACGACGCCGTCACCGTCGCCACCACCTCCGGGCGACCCATCGCGGACTTCGAACTGCGCATCGGTGAGCAGGGCGAGGTGCTGCTGCGCGGCCCGAACGTGATGCTCGGATACCTCGACGATGCCGAGGCCACCGCGGCCGCGATCGACGCCGAGGGCTGGCTGCACACCGGCGACGTCGGCGAGGTCGACGAAGCCGGCAACTTGAAGATCACCGACCGGCTCAAGGACATGTACATCTGCGGCGGTTTCAACGTCTATCCCGCCGAGATCGAGCAGGTGCTCGCCCGCCTCGACGGCGTCGCCGAGGCCGCGGTGATCGGGGTACACGATGAGCGACTCGGGGAGGTCGGCAAGGCCTTCGTGGTCACGCTGCCCGGCGCCGAACTCGACGAAGACGCCGTGATCGCCTACACCCGAGAGCATCTGGCGAACTTCAAGACACCGCGTTCGGTCGAGTTCCTCGACGCGCTGCCGCGCAACCCGGGCGGAAAAGTGGTCAAACCTCAACTGCGAGAGCGAATCTGATGGACCTCAACGTCGACGACACCACTCTCGCCTTTCAGGCGGAGGTACGGGAATTCCTCGCCGAGAACAAAGGCTCCTTCCCGACGAAGTCCTACGACACGGCGGAGGGCTTCGAGCAGCACCGCCGCTGGGACAAGGTGCTCTTCGACGCCGGCTTGTCGGTGATCACCTGGCCCGAGAAATACGGTGGCCGCGACGCCAGCCTGCTGCAGTGGGTGGTGTACGAGGAAGAGTACTTCCGCGCCGGTGCACCGGGCCGCGCGAGCGCCAACGGTACGTCGATGCTGGCGCCCACGCTGTTCGCCCACGGGACCGAGGAGCAGTGCGACCGGGTGCTGCCCAAAATGGCCAGCGGCGAGGAAATCTGGGCCCAAGCATGGTCCGAGCCGGAGTCCGGCAGCGATCTGGCCTCGCTGCGCTCCACTGCGACGAAGACCGACGGCGGCTGGCTGCTCAACGGCCAGAAGATCTGGAGTTCGCGCGCGGTGTTCGGCGACCGGGCGTTCGGCCTGTTCCGGTCCGACCCCGAGGCGCAGCGCCACAAGGGGTTGACGTACTTCATGTTCGACCTCCGTGCCGGCGGCGTCACCGTGCGTCCGATCGCACAGCTGGGTGGCGACACCGGCTTCGGTGAAATCTTCCTCGATGACGTGTTCGTGCCCGACGAGGACGTCATCGGCGGCGTGCACGACGGCTGGCGTGCCGCGATGAGCACGTCGAGCAACGAGCGGGGGATGTCGCTGCGCAGCCCCGCCCGGTTCCTGGCACCCGCCGAACGGCTTGTCGCGCAATGGAAGGACAATCCCGATCCTGCTTTCACGGATCGGGTCGCCGACGCGTGGATCAAGGCGCAGGCTTACCGGCTGCACACCTTCGGCACCGTCACCCGGGTCTCCAACGGCGGCGAATTGGGCGCCGAGTCGTCGATCACGAAGGTGTTCTGGTCCGACCTCGACGTCGCGCTGCACCAGACCGCGCTGGACCTCCGCGGCGCCGACGGTGAGCTCGTCGACTCGGTGACCGAGGGCCTGCTGTTCGCACTGGGCGGCCCGATCTACGCAGGCACCAACGAGATTCAGCGCAACATCATCGCCGAGCGGCTGCTGGGCCTGCCCCGAAAGTAGACGGACGTGAATTTCGAGATCGACGAACAGCAGCGGGACTTCGCCGCGAGTATCGACGCCGCACTGGGCGCCGCCGACCTGCCCGCCGCCGTGCGGGCCTGGGCCGACGGTGACACCGCGCCGGGACGCAAGGTCTGGGCGCAGTTGACCGACCTCGGCGTGACCGCGCTGATGGTGCCCGAGAGGTTCGACGGCATCGAGGCACACCCGGTCGACCTCGTCGTGGCGCTGGAACGTCTCGGCCGCTGGAACGTGCCCGGACCGGTGACCGAGTCCATCGCGGTGGCGCCGATCCTGCTGGGCGACGACGAGCGCAGCGGCGCGCTGGCCTCCGGCGAGCTGATCGCCACGGTCGCGGCGCCGCCACTGGTACCGCGGGCCGTCGACGCCGACACCGCCGGCCTGGTCCTGCTGGCCGAGGACGGACAGATCAGCGAGGCTGCCGCCGGCGCCGAGCACGAGTCGGTCGATCCCAGCCGAAAGTTGTTCGACGTCAGCGCCTCTGGCGAGGCACGCCCTTCCGATGTCAGCCGCGCCGTCGAATTCGGTGCGCTGGCGACCGCGGCACAGCTCATCGGCGCGGCACAGGCCATGCTCGACGCCGCCGTGGAATACGCCAAGCAGCGCAGCCAGTTCGGCACGGTCATCGGTACGTACCAGGCGATCAAACACAAACTCGCCGATGTGTTGATCGCCGTCGAGCTGGCCCGGCCGCTGGTATACGGGGCGGCGCTCTCGCTGGCCGATCAGTCCGCCGACACTGCTCGCGATGTCAGCGCGGCCAAGGTCGCGGCCGCGGACGCCGCACTGCTGGCGGCACGGTCGTCGTTGCAGACACACGGCGCGATCGGCTTCACCCAGGAACACAACCCGTCGCTGCTCCTGCTGCGGGTGCAGGCCCTGCGCCCGGCATGGGGCGACCCGACATGGCACCGCCGGCGAGTGTTGGAGGCACTGAACCAATGAGCGAAGAACGGGAGTTGTTGCGCGACACCGTCGCAGCACTGGTCGAGAAGCACGCGTCGCCCGAGGCGGTGCGCAAAGCCGCGGCGTCGGAGCGCGGCTACGACGAGGCGCTGTGGAAGATGCTGTGCGAGCAGGTCGGTGCGGCGGCGCTGGTGGTGCCCGAGGAACTCGGTGGTGCTGGCGGCGAATTGGCCGACGCCGCGGTGGTACTCGAAGAGCTGGGCAAGGGCCTGGTGCCGACGCCGCTGCTGGGCACGACACTGGCAGAACTCGCGCTGTTGTCCCTCGACGAACCCGATGAGGATCTACTCGGGGCGCTGGCCGAGGGCAGCGCGATCGGCACCGTCGTGTTCGATGCCGGGTATGTGGTCAACGGCAACGTCGCCGACGTCGTGATCGCCGCGGACGGCCAGACCCTCACCCGTTGGACCTCGTTCACGTCGACCCCCGCGGTCGCGATGGACATCACTCGACCGCTGGCGGCCATCGACGCCGGCGAGACCTCTCCGTTGGGCAGTGATCCGGGCCTGGCCGACACCGCGGCGATCCTGCTCGCGGCCGAGCAGATCGGCGCCGCGTCGCGGTGTCTCGATCTCACGGTCCAGTACACGAAGGACCGGGTGCAGTTCGGCAGGCCGATCGGCAGCTTCCAGGCCCTCAAGCACCGGATGGCCGATCTCTACGTGGCGGTCCAGTCGGCCAAGGCGGTCGTCGACGAGGCGGTCGCCGATCCGTCGCCGACATCGGCGGCGCTGGCCCGGCTGGCGGCCAGCGAGGCCTTCTCCACGGTGGCCGCCGAGGCCGTGCAGATGCACGGTGGCATCGCGATCACCTGGGAGAGCGACATCCAGCTGTACTTCAAGCGAGCCCACGGCAGCGCGCAGCTGTTCGGACCGCCGCGAGAACAGCTGCGCCGCCTCGAGTCCGACGTGTTCTAAGCGGCGAGCAGCCAGTCCCACGCCTCGCCGAGCTGCTCCCGGCGGAACGTGCGCAGCTCGCCCCTCATCAACACCGCCGCGGGCACCTTGATGCACCACTCCTCCCACGCGGGTGCACCGACCATTGCGATCTGGTCGAAGTGGCGCCGGTGCGCGAGGTCGAAGACGGTGTTGGCCCACGCCGCCCTCAGCGTCCAGCCTTCGAATGCCCGGTCCATCAGGAAGAGCACCTTCAGCGTCGCGAATTGCTCGACCAGCGAGTCGATGCGAGGCGCAAGGACATGGTGGTAGTCCGCGGCGGTCAGCTTTCCGCTCGCCCGGACGCCGAGCACGTCTCCGGTGCTGCGGTCGAGGAAGTCGATCATGTCGCCGCGTAGGGCGCCAGCAATGCCTCCGCGCCGTCTCCGACGTCGTCGGGGGCTTCGATCACCAGGCAGAGGTCATCGCCGTCACCGACGATGGTGAACTGCAGGAACGGGCAACAGTCGCGCTCGCGGCGTACCAGCTCACGCACCCGGGGCGCCGCCGAGGGGTGGTAGCGCAGCTCGATCCGTGCGCCGTCGCGGCGGTGGTCACGCAGCGCCACCGCGTTGAGCTCACGAATCCATGTCAGACGGTGTTGCCGGGCACCCGCAGACAGCGTGCAGGCCAGAGGCGGATCTTCCATATCCTCGATGGTGGCCCTTCAAGCCGCTTGAAGTTCAAGGAGGAGGCCCATGGATCTCAAGATCGGCGAGCTTGCTCGCCTGACGGGCACGTCCGCACCGACCATCCGCTACTACGAGGACATCGGCCTTCTACCCCCGCCGCACCGGGCAGGTGGCCAGCGGCGGTACCGCGACGACGACGTCCGGCGGCTGACTTTCGTCCGGCGGTGCAGGGACTTCGGATTCCCCATCGAGGCGGTGCGAACGCTCGCGTCCCTCAGCGCAGACCGCGACCACTCGTGTATCGAGGCACGGGACATCGCGCGCACACACCTGGCCGCGGTCCATAGACGAATGGTGGAACTGCGCGCTCTGGAGCACAGCATCGCCGAGCTCGTCGACGCAGCCGACGGCGCCTGTTCCGGCGGGCCCGGCGCCGAATGTGCCGTGCTTCGGGAACTGGCTCGACCCGCGCGCTAACCTGGCTGCGATGAGCAGCGCGGACACGAAGAATGCAGCGGCACATGGTCCCTCCTGCCGGGCCGGTATCCCGCCGTTCTATGTCATGGACGTCTGGCTGGCCGCGGCCGAACGCCAGCGCACGCACGGCGATCTGGTCAACCTGTCCGCCGGCCAACCCAGCGCGGGTGCGCCGTCGGCGGTCCGGGAGGCGGCCGTCGACGCACTGAACCGCAACCAGCTCGGCTACACCGTCGCTCTCGGCATCCCGGAGCTGCGCACCGCGATCGCCGGCGCCTATGAGTCACGGCACGGGATCGTCGTCGACCCGGATGACGTCGTGGTCACCACCGGATCCTCCGGTGGCTTCCTGCTGGCGTTCCTCGCATGCTTCGACGTCGGGGACCGCGTGGCCATCGCCAGCCCCGGATACCCGTGCTACCGCAACATCCTCTCGGCGCTCGGCTGCGAGGTCGTGGAGTTGCCCTGCGGCCCGGACACCCGGTTCCAGCCGACACTGCAGATGCTCACCGAGCTCGACCCGCCGGTCAAGGGCGTGATCGTCGCGAGCCCGGCCAACCCGACGGGCACGGTGATCCCCCCGGAGGAACTCGCGGCGATCGCCTCGTGGTGTGGGTCCACCGGCGTGCGGCTGATCAGCGACGAGGTGTACCACGGCCTGGTCTACCCCGGCTCCCCGCCGACGAGTTGCGCATGGGAGACGTCGCGGAGTTCCGTTGTGGTGAACAGCTTTTCGAAGTACTTCGCGATGACCGGGTGGCGTCTCGGCTGGATGTTGGTGCCGCAGGAGCTCAAACGCGCGGTCGACTGCCTGACCGGCAACTTCACCATCTGCCCGCCGGTGCTGCCACAGCTGGCGGCGGTTTCGGCGTTCACCCCGGAGTCGATCGCCGAGGCCGAGGCGCTGCTCGAGGGCTACGCGGCGAACCGCACGCTGCTGCTCGACGGGCTGCGTTCTCTCGGGATCGACCGGCTGGCTCCGACCGACGGCGCCTTCTACGTCTATGCCGACGTCTCGCACTTGACCACCGACTCGCTGAGCTTCTGCTCGAAGCTGTTGAACGACACCGGGGTTGCGATCGCGCCGGGCGTCGACTTCGACACGGTGCGCGGGGGCGCGTACGTACGGCTGTCCTTCGCCGGCCCCACGTCGGACATCGAGGAGGCGCTGCGACGGATCGGCTCGTGGATCAGCTAGCCGACACCTGCGAGCGCCTCGGCCCTCGTGGCCTACCGGCCTGCACGGAAGCAACACACCGCTGAATTCCGCACCCCCACCGGCGCGGTCTACCAGTCCACCGCACCACCACCACCCGGACCACCCGTCCGACGGCGAATGAGCATTCTCGAGGGCCTGTTGAGCGTCGACATGGTCACGTTCGACGCTGCGTGACGTACCAGTCGAGGAGTGCGGGATCGTCGACCGCGCTGCGTTCGACGACCTTCGCCGCGTCACGGCCCTGGAACAACTTCTTGACGGGCACCTCGAGTTTCTTGCCGGTGCGCGTGTGCGGGATCCCGGGGGCCACGATGATCTCGTCGGGCACATGACGCGGGGAGACCTCGGTGCGGATGACGTCGTTGATCCGCCCGCGCACGTCGTCGGTGAGGTCGACACCGTCGGCGAGCACGACGAACAGCGGCATCCAGTATCCGCCGTCGGGTTGTTCGGCGCCGATGACCAACGCCTCGACGACCTCGGGCAGTCCCTCGACGGCCTGGTAGATGTCGGCGCTGCCCATGCGGATCCCATGGCGGTTGAGCGTCGAGTCCGACCGTCCGTGCACGATGACGCTGCCGTGGTCGGTGAGCGTGATCCAGTCACCGTGCCGCCAGACGCCGGGATAGACGTCGAAATAGGCGTCGTGGTAACGGCTTCCGTCGGGATCGTTCCAGAAGGCGACGGGCATCGAGGGCAGCGGCTTGGTGATGACGAGTTCACCGACCTCCCCGCGAACCGGGTTGCCGGCCTCGTCCCACGCATCCAGCGCGACGCCGAGATACGGTGCCGACAGCTCGCCCGGCCATACCGGAACGGTGCGCACCCCGCCGATGAACGCCGACACCACATCGGTGCCACCGCTGATCGACGCCACCTGGACGTGTTCACCGACCCGGTCGCGGAGCCACAACGACGACGACGGCGGCAGCGAGGATCCGGTGATACCGACCGTCCGCAGCGCCGACAGGTCGTGGGTCTTGCTCGGGTGGGCGTCGGCCTTGATGCAGCCCAGCACGTAGCCGGGGCTGGTGCCCAGCACCGTCGCACCGATCCGAGCCGTGATGTCCCACAAGGCATCGGGCTGCGGCGCGTTGGGGCTGCCGTCGTAGCAGACGATCGTGGCGCCGACCAGAAGCCCCGCGACCTGGAAATTCCACATCATCCAGCTGGGGCTGGTGTACCAGAAGAAGGTGTCGTCGCGGCCGATGTCGCTCTGCAGTGCAACGGCTTTCAGATGTTCGACGATGACACCACCGTGGCCGTGCATGATCCCCTTGGGCAGACCGGTGGTGCCTGAGGAGAACAGGATCCACAGCGGGTGCCCGAACTCGACGGCGACGGTGTCCAGGGGGTTCGCGCTTCGCGCGGCCAAATCGTCCATAGTGAAGGTGGCGCGCACCGTCGGCAGACCCTTGCGCAGCGCCGCGACGTCGTCACGCTTGTCGCGGTACTTCCCGGCGAACTGGTAGCCGTCGGCGGCCACCAGCGCCGTGGGCTCCAGCTGACCGAGCCGGTCGAGCGCGGCCTTCGCCGAGTAGTCCTGGCCGCACGCGCTCCACACCGCACCGATGCTCGCGGTGGCCAGGAAGGCGATGACGGCCTCGGGGATGTTGGGCAGGTACCCGACGACACGATCCCCGCGACCCACCCCGCCGGCACGCAGTTTCTCTGCGAACGCGGCGGTGCGTTCCAGCAGTTCCTGCCACGAGACCTCGCGGTCGGGTCTGCCCTCACCCACGGAGACGATCGCCGGGCGGTCGGTGCGCGCGTTGCGCACGACCTGGTCGACGTAGTTGACGGTGGTGCCCGGAAACCATTGGGCGCCCGGCATTTCAGGGTGCTGGAGGACTTCTTCGGAGCGCTCACCGAGCTCGAAGTAGTCCCACAACGCCGCCCAGAAGCCCTCGACGTCGTCCACCGACCACTGCCACAGGGAGCGGTAGTCCGGGAACGCCGAGCCGGTGCGCTGCTCGGCGAACCGGGCGAAGTCCGTGACCCGGGCGCCATCGACGTCGGCCTCGGTCGGAACCCACTGTGGTGTCATCGGCGGCTCGCCGCCTCAAAAACGTCAGTCATCGGCGTCACCGAGCACTCCATCCTCCGTCCATCGTGTACGAGGCTCCCGTCACCATGCCCGCCGACGACGATGCCAGCCAAGCGACCAGCGAGCCGACCTCCTCCGGTTCGACGAGGCGTTTGATCGCGCTCTCCTTGAGCAGAATCTCCTCCACCACCTGATCCTCACCGATGCCGTGAGTCCTGGCCTGATCGGCGATCTGCTTGGTCACCAGCGGCGTACGCACATAACCGGGGTTGACGCAGTTGCTGGTGACCCCGTGCGGTCCGCCCTCCAGCGCGGTCACCTTCGACAGGCCCTCCAGCGCGTGCTTGGCGGTGACGTAGGCGACCTTGAACGGCGAGGCCCGCAGCCCGTGGATCGACGAGATGTTGATGATCCGGCCGAAGCCACTGCCGTACATGTGTGGCAACGCGGCACGGATCAACAGGAACGGCGCCTCGACCATCAGGGCCATCATCATCCGGAATCGCTCCGGCGGAAACTCGGAGATCTCGCTGACGGTCTGCACACCGGCGTTGTTGACCAGGATGTCGGTCTGCAACCGCAGTCCCTCCAGCGCCCTGACGTCGGAGAGATCCACCACCCAAGCGGTTGCGCCGATCTCCCCGGCCAGCGCGTTGGCTGCGGCGTCGTCGACGTCGGCGATCGTGACGGCCGCACCGCGGCGCGCCAGCTCCCGCGCACAGGCCGCACCGATCCCGCTGGCGGCGCCCGTCACGAGGGCGGCGCGGCCGCCGAGTTCACTCACAGAACGCCGGCTTTCGCGAGCTCCTCACGGTCGGCCTCGTCGAGCTTCTTGAGGTCCAGGCCGTTGGTCTCACGGGTCAACCACGCGGCCACCAGCGTGATCACCGCCGCGCCCGCGAGATACAGCGCGATGGGCACCGCAGAGCCGAAGGCGTCCAGCAGCCAGGTGGCGATCGCCGGGGCCACAGATCCGGCCACGATCGAGGTGACCTGATAGCCGAGAGACACACCGGAATAGCGCATCCGCGTCGGGAACATCTCGGCCATGATCGCCGGCTGCGGCGAGTACATCAGCGCATGGATCATCAGGCCGAGAATGATCGCGCCCATGATCAGCAGGTAGTCGCCACTGTTCATCATCGGGAAGGCGAAGAAGCCCCATGTGCCCGCGAGAAGGGCACCGGCGATGTACACCGGCCGGCGTCCGAACCGATCGGACAGTCGGCCCACCTGCGGGATCACCAGGAAGTGCACGGCATGCGCGGCCAGCAGCCACCAGAGGATGTCGCTGGTGTCGGCGCCCACGTGGGTCTTGAGGTAGACGATCGAGAAGGTGACGACCAGGTAGTACATGATGTTCTCGGCGAAACGCAGGCCCATCGCGGTGAAAACGCCTCGGGGGTAACGCTTCAGCACCTCGACCACACCGTAGGACACCGATTTGACGCGCTCCACCTCCTGCTGTGCCTCGACGAAGATCGGCGCATCGGTCACCTTGGTGCGGATGTAATAGCCGATGAGCACCACGACCGCCGACAGCCAGAAGGCGACCCGCCAGCCCCACGACAGGAACGCGGCGTCGGACAGCGTTCCGGTCAGCACCAGCAGCACGACTGTGGCCAGCATGTTGCCCACCGGCACCGCTGCCTGGGGCCAGCTGGCCCAGAAGCCGCGACTGTCGTTGGGGCTGTGCTCGGCGACCAGCAGGACGGCGCCACCCCACTCGCCGCCCACCGCGAAGCCCTGCAGGAATCGCAGCACGACGAGCAGGATCGGCGCCCAGACCCCGATCTGCGCGTACGTCGGCAGACACCCCATCAGGAACGTCACCACACCGACGAGCAGGATTGCGAACTGCAAGAGCTTCTTGCGGCCGAACTTGTCCCCGAAGTGGCCGAACACCACGCCGCCGAGGGGTCGGGCGACGAACCCGACCGCATAGGTCAGCAGCGCCGCGATGATCGCCTTCGAGTCACTGGTGCCTTCGGAGAAGAAGACCTTGTTGAACACCAACGTCGCCGCGGTGGCGTAGAGGAAGAACTCGTACCACTCGACGACCGTGCCGGCCATCGAGGCCACCACCACGCGTTTGAGACCCGTCGTGATCGATGCCGGCTGCGAGCTCTGTTGCGCGCTCATCGCACACCCCTTCTTTGTGACCATGACCACAGGTTGTTGTGAGTATTCATGCAGCCTCTCCGCACAGCAATGGCCAAATCTGCAGTGTCGGTCTGCAAAAATGCATATGTGTCGACCGCCAACCGGCGTCCCAGCGCCGATGACCTCCTGGTTCTGCTGTCGGTCGGGCGGACCGGCCGCTACACGACGGCCGCCGAGGAACTCGGGCTCAACCACACCACGATCAGCCGTCGTATCGCCGCTCTCGAGCAGTCGATGGGTGGCCGCGTGCTGGCCCGGGTGGCCGGCGGATGGGAGCTCACCGAACTCGGGCGCGAGGCGCTCGCGGCGGCCGAGGCCGTGGAATCGGCCGTCCGGTCGCTGTCCACGGACGCCGGCGGACGTCGCGCGCTGGAAGGCGTCGTGCGGATCTCGGCGACCGACGGCTTCTCGGCGTACATCGCCGCACCCGCCGCCGCGGCGGTCCAGCGTCGGCACCCCAAGGTCGCGGTGGAGATCGTGGCCACCACCCGGCCCGCCTCCCAGCAGCGTTCCGGTCTCGACGTCGAGGTCGTCGTCGGCGAACCGAAGGTGCACCGCGCGGAGGCGCTCCGACTCGCCGATTACTGCCTCGGCCTCTACGGCTCCCGCGACTACCTCGCCGCACACGGCGCGCCGTCGAGTGTGGCCGATCTGCACCGCTTTCCGCTGATCTATTTCATCGACTCGATGCTGCAGGTCGACGATCTGGATTTGGCGGCGAGCTTCGCCCCCGCCATGCGCGAATCGGTGACCTCGACCAACGTGTTCGTCCACGTCGAGGCGACGCGGGCCTCCGCGGGGCTGGGACTGCTCCCCTGCTTCATGGCCGACCGGCATCCGGACCTGGTCCGCGTGCTGGCCAAGCCGGTGTCGATCCGCCTTGCGTACTGGCTGGTCACGCGCGCGGAGACGCTGCGCCGGCCCGAGGTGGCTGCCGTCGTCGAGGCGATCCGCGACCGTGTCCGCGCCCAGCACGACGTCCTGCTCGGCGCGCGCTAACGTCGGGCGCATGCCGTTCCTCGAGCACGACCGTGGCCGTGCCTACTACCGGCACTGGGCCGCCGCGCACCCGCGTGCCGCGATCATCTTCCTGCACGGCTTCGGCGAACACACCGGCCTGTATCACCGGTACGGGTTCGCGCTCAACGCCGCAGGCATCGATCTGTGGGCGGTCGACCAGTTCGGCCACGGGCTGAGCCCCGGTGACCGCGGCGACTTCGGCACGATCGAGGACAGTTCCGCGCTGGCCGAGAGCCTGACCGCGCTGGCGCAGGAAGAGCACGAGATTCCGCTACTGGCACAAGGGCATTCGTTCGGTTCCGTGGTCACCTTGTTCCGGTTGCTGGAGAACCCGCAACGCTACCGGGCAGCGATCGTCTCCGGGGCGCCGCTGGTTCCCGTGCCCGAACTGCTCGACTCCGACACGTCGATGAACCTCGACCCGGCCTGGCTGTCGTCGGACCCGTTCTATGTCGACTCGCTCCTCAACGATCCGCTCGCGTTCGTCGACGCCGACGGAGCGGCTCTGGCTCGCGAACTCGATCGAGCCTGGGACCGCTTCGGGTCCGAGTTGCCTTCGCTCGCGGTGCCGACGCTCGCGGTGCACGGCACCAACGACCCGATCGCGCCGATCGGGGCCGTGCGCGCATATGCCGAGCAGATCGAGGCGCTGCAGCTCGCCGAGTTTCCCGGCGCCCGCCACGACGTCCTCAACGACGCCGAGCACCGGGAAGTCGCGACGGCGATCGTCGACTTCGTCGACCGCGTCCTCGACTGACCGCGACGGCACGCTTCAGCCGAGGATCAGACGGGTGGCGTTGCGCAGCGCGCGGCTGCGTCCGCCGGCCGGGTGATCGGCGGCGATCAGGTGGTTGCCGATCACCAGCGAGAAGGCCAGCAATGCCCGGGCCTCGACGTCGTCGGCATCGTCGGATGTCGTCGAGATCAGTTCCCGCAGATAGTCCATCCTCCGGTTGTCCACGCGGCGCAGGCGCTCGGCGACTCCGGGGTCGCGGCGGGCCCACTCCCTCACGGCGAGGTCGAGCGGAAGCAGCTCCGGGGAGAACGTCAGCATGCCCGCCCTGCGCGCTTTGCGTGCGGCATCTCCGCCCTCGGCCTCGACCCGGGTCCGCACGTCGTCGATGCTGCGACGCTCCCAGGTATCCAGCATCGCCTCGACGAGCTCCCGGCGCCCGCCGAATTGGCGGTAGAACCCGCCGCGAGTCACCCCGAGGCGCTGGGCGAGCACCTCGATGCGCACGGCGTCGGGTCCGTCGGCGGCGAGGAGATCCAGGCCGGTGGCGACCCACCTGTCACGGGACGTACGCACTGGTGGCGGCACGATAGATACAGTACAGTACTGTATCTATGACGATCGAATCCGACACACTGCTGGCGTGCTGCACGCTCGCCCGCGTCGACCATGTCGACACTCACGTGCTGCCCACGGCCAGACCGACGAGCCGCTCACCCGAGATGTGGATGCGCGAGATCCTCGAGAACACCTCGGCGGCGATGCGCGCCCGATTGACCGCGGGGTGGGCCATGCTCGGCCTCAAACTCCACCGCGGAGACACGATCCTCGGCTGGCCGATCTCCCACAACGACGCTGAATACGTTCGGCTGCACCGGCATTCACCGGTCGGCCTGACCGGCCAACTGGTCACCCGGGCTTCCGGCGACGGCGTTCAGTTCGCAACGTTCGTCCAGCTGAGCAATCCGGCCGCCCGCGCGCTGTGGCGCAGAGTACTACCCACGCACCTCGAAATCGTGCGATCACTACTGCGCGAGGCGGGCGAACGGGCGCACTAAAGCCACGTGTCGTCGGTGGTGGCCGTGAGGAAGGCCTCGAGGTCGTTGCGCCAATCGGCCGGGGTGTTCTTGTCGGGCTCGATGCCCGTGTACTGGCCTTGGTAGAACAGCAGCGGTCGCGGCTTCTTGCGCGGCACGTCCGACAGTGAGTGCACGGCGCCGAACACCACGAAATGGTCGCCGCCGTCGTGCACCGAATGCACCGTGCAGTCGATGTGCGCCAGCGTGCCGTCGATGATCGGCGACCCGAGAGTCGAGGGCGTCCAGTCGATGCCCGCGAACTTGTCGGGCTCGCGGGACCCGAACCGCGCCGAGACGTCCTTCTGCTTCTCGTGCAGGACGTTGACGCAGAACCGTCCGCTGGCTTCGATGGCCGCCCACGACCGCGACAGCTTCGTCGGGCAGAACAGCACCAGGGGCGGTTCCAGCGACAGCGCGGCGAAGGACTGACACGCGAAACCCACCGGGGCGCCGTCGTGGACCGTGGTGATCACGGTGATGCCGGTACAGAACTGCCCGAGCACGGAGCGGAACGTGCGCGGGTCGATCGGAGCGCTACTCACTGTCTGATGTTTCCTCGCGCAAGCGCTCGTCAGCGGCTACTTGAAGCCGACGCTGAAGTCGTGGCCCCACAGCGACACCGCGGTGCTCTCCCGGGCAACCCAGCTGTGGTCGTCGACTTCGAGCCCCTCGCAGCCGAATTCGATGTCGAAGCCACCCGGAGTCTTCATGTAGAACGACAGCATCTTGTCGTTGACGTGGCGGCCCAACGTCGCCGACATCTTGACCTTGCGGCGCAGCGCCCGATCCAGGCACAAGCCGACGTCGTCGGCGTTCTCCACCTCGACCATGAGATGCACGATGCCGCTGGGGGTTTCGCCGGGCATGAACGCCAGGCTGTGGTGGCGCGGGTTCACCCCGAGGAACCGCAGCCAGGCCGGTGCTCCGTCGGCGGGCCGGCCCACCAGCTGCGGGGGCAGCTTCATCGAATCCCGCAGGCTGAATCCCAGCACGTCCCGGTAGAAACGCAGCGTCTCGGCGTCGTCGCGGGTGGTGAGTACGACGTGGCCGAGGCCCTGTTCCTCGGTGACGAACTTGTGGCCGTAGGGACTGACCACCCGGCGGTGTTCCAGTGCGACACCGTGAAAGACCTCGAGCGTGTTGCCCGACGGGTCGTCGAAGATGATCATCTCGTCGACGCGCCGCTCGGCCAGCTCGGCAGCTGCCGCCTCCTTGTACGGCGTGCCGTGCGCATCGAGGCGGCTACGGATCTCCTGCAGCGCAGCCGCGTTCGCGGTCTCCCAGCCGGACACGAGGAGGCGGTCGTGCTCACCGGGGACGATCACCAGCCGGGCGGGGAACTCGTCCATCCGCAGATACAGCGCGCCCTCGGTACTTCCCGAGCCCTCCACCATGCCGAGCACCTTGAGGCCGTATTCGCGCCACGCCGCGACGTCGGTGCTCTCGATACGCAGATATCCCAGCGATCGGATGGTCATCGTGCACCTCCGAGGAAATCGATGGTCAGCCTGTTGAATTCGTCGAACTTCTCCAACTGGGCCCAGTGCCCGCACTGCCCGAACACGTGCAACTGCACCCGCGGAATCTGCTTGAGCGCTATCAGCGCGCCGTCGAGGGGGTTGACGCGATCCTCACGTCCCCAGATCAGCAGCACCGGCTGACGCAGCTTGTACACGTCGCGCCACATCATGCCGAGCTCGAAGTCCGCACCGGCGAAGGACTTGCCCATCGCCTTCGTCGCCGCCAGCGACTCGGGGGTACTGGCGATCCGGAAGCGCTCCTCGATCAGTTCCGGGGTGATCATGCTCTGGTCGTAGACCATGATGCGCAGGAACTTCTCGATGTTCTCGCGGGTCGGCTCCGCCGCGAACCTGCCCAGCAGTTTGACGCCTTCGGTGGGATCGGGCGCGAACAGGTTGACGCTCAGCCCGCCGGGGCCCATCAACACCAGGCGTCCCGCGCGCTTCGGATTGTCCAGCGCGAATCGCACCGCGGTGCCGCCGCCGAGTGAATTGCCCACCAGCGCAGCACGATCGATGCCGAGGTGGTCGAACAGGTTGAGCAGTGCGGTGGCGCTGTAGCGGTTGTACTGCTCGTGTTCGGTGTGCTTGTCGGAGTACCCGTAGCCGGGCTGGTCGACGGCCAGGACGTGGAAGTGCTGGGCCAACACAGGAATGTTGCGACCGAAGTTGGACCAGCTGGACGCACCCGGACCGCCGCCGTGCAACAGCACGATCGTCTCGGGGTTGCCCACGCCGGCCTCGTGGTAGTGCAGTCGCATGTCCTCGCGGACCTGCGCGTACCGCGACGTCGACTCGAACGTGATCTCCTGCTGCTGAGCAGCTTCGGCGGCGAAGGAGGTCATCTAGACCATCGTGTCCTGGGGCGGGAGACCGAAGGCGTCGTTGCCGAAGATCAGGTATGCACGCTCGGGCTCGTTGGCCGCGTGCACCCGGCCCGCATGGGCGTCGCGCCAGAACCGCTGCACCGGCTGATCGAGGTTGAGCGCCGTGGCGCCGGAAGCCTCGAACAGCAGGTCGATGGACGCGATCGCCCGGGCGGTGGCGCGCACCTGGTCGCGACGGGCCCTGGCCCGCAACGAGAACGGGATCTCCTGCCCGGCCTGCAACAGCTGATACTCGTCGTGCACGTTGCCGATCAGCTGACGCCAGCCGGCATCGATGTCGCTGGCGGCCTCGGCGATCCGGATCTTGGCGAACGGGTCTTCCTTCGACTTCTCGCCGGCGAAGGCCGCACGCACCCGCTTGCCCTGGTGCTCCACGTGCGCGTCGTAGGCGCCGTACGCCATGCCCATGATCGGCGCGCTGATGGTCGTGGGATGCATGGTGCCCCAAGGCATCTTGTAGACCGGCGCGGTGTTGTTCTCATATCCGCCCGCGCTGCCGTCGTTCATGGCCCTGTACGAGAGGAACCGGTGGCGGGGCACGAACACGTCCTTGACGACGACGGTGTTACTGCCGGTCGCCTTGAGCCCGACCACGTTCCAGACGTCGTCGATGCGGTACTCGGATCGCGGGATCAGGAAGCTGCCGAAGTCGACCGGCCTGCCGTCCTTGATCACCGGGCCGCCGAGGAACGCCCACGTGGCGTGGTCACAACCCGACGACCACTGCCACGCGCCGCTGACCAGGTAGCCCCCGTCGACCACGGTGCCCGCACCCATCGGCGCGTAGGAGGACGACACCCGCACGGTCGGGTCGCTGCCCCAGACCTCGTCCTGGGCTTGCTGGTCGAACAGCGCCAGGTGCCAGTTGTGCACGCCGATGATCGACGCCACCCATCCGGTGGACCCGCAGGCGCTGGCGATTCGCCGGACGGCCTCGTAGAACACCGTGGGGTCGCACTGCAGACCGCCCCACTGCTCGGGCTGGAGCAGCTTGAAGAACCCGACCTCGTCGAGTTCGTTCACGGTGTCATCGGGCAGGCGCCGCAGCTCTTCGGCGGATGCGGCGCGCTTGGCGATCCGCGGCAGAAGATCGTCGATGCCGGCCAGTACCGACTGCACGTCACGCTGTTCAATGGACGTCACGGTTTCGCCTCCCGGAAGTAGAGATGAGGAAAGATTAGAACACGTTACGATTTGTGTCGAGCAGCGGCACCCTGTGGCTGCTGGACCTGCACACATGCATTTCTGTAACCTGTTCTAATTATCGGGTGGTGCCAGTCGATCAGGAAGGCGCACTAGTGACGGATGTCAAGGCCGACGAGCCCTTGGGCAGCCACGTGCTCGAGCTCGAGATCGCCGAGGTCATCGACGAGACGGCCGACGCCCGATCGCTGGTGTTCAAGTCTCCGGCCGACGCCCCCGTTCCCGAGGACAGACTCCGCTACGCGCCCGGACAGTTCCTCACGCTGCGGGTGCCCAGCGAACGGACCGGATCGGTCGCACGCTGCTATTCGTTGTGCAGCTCCCCGTTCGCCGGCGATCCGCTGACCGTCACCGTCAAGCGCACGGCCGAGGGCTACGCGTCGAACTGGCTGTGCGACAACGCCCACGCCGGGATGCGGATGCATGTGCTCGCCCCGTCGGGCACGTTCGTCCCCAAGACACTCGACACCGACTTCCTCCTGCTCGCAGCGGGAAGCGGAATCACCCCGATGATGGCCATCCTCAAATCAGCGCTCACCGAGGGCAGCGGCAAGGTGACGCTGATCTATGCGAACCGCGACGAGGGCAACGTCATCTTCGCCAGGGCCCTGCGTGATCTGGGAGCCAAATATCCCGACCGGCTCTCGATCGTGCACTGGCTCGAGTCGCTGCAGGGACTGCCCGGCGAGGCGGCGCTGGCCGAGCTCATCGCCCCGCACGCCGCGCGCGAGGCGTTCATCTGCGGTCCCGGCCCGTTCATGGCGGCCGCCGAAGAGGCGCTGAAGACCTCGGGTTTTCCCGACGAGCGCATCCACATCGAGGTGTTCAAGTCATTGGAGTCGGACCCGTTCGCAGCGGTCGTCATCGAAGAAGATGACAGCGACGAGGGGCCCGCGACGGCGATCGTGACCCTCGACGGGACCACCCACGAGGTCACCTGGCCCCGCCGGGCAAAGCTGCTCGACGTGCTGCTGGACAAGGGCCTCGACGCGCCGTTCTCCTGCCGCGAGGGCCACTGCGGCGCGTGCGCCGTCGTCAAGAAGTCCGGTGACACCGAGATGGAGGTCAACGATGTGCTCGAGCAGCAGGATCTCGACGAGGGCCTGATCCTGGCGTGCCAGGCACACCCGCGCTCGGATTCCGTCGAAGTCACCTATGACGAATGACGAGGGGATAGCTTCTTCACAATGAACCGGTTCGCAGCAACGAGCGCGGCGGCACTGCTGGCGGTGGTGCTCACGCACCCCGCGTCAGCGCAGGCCGCCTCCAACACCGGCACGACCTCCATCGCCGTCGACCCCGCCACGCAGATCCAGATGCAGGTGACCGCCAACTGCGACGCGGCTCAGACCAGGTGCTTCTTCAACACCACGGCGAATCTGATGACGCCCGGCGGCCCCACCGGGTTCCCCGGCGACACCTGGGCGCGCCAGACCATCACGATCCGCAGCTCGGACCGCGACGTCTGGCAGCAGGCCTGGTACAGCGCCCCGTCGGGCAACCCGCGCGAACTCAAGGGCGCCAACCACGAGAACGTGCTGTCGAAGATGTACAAGTCGCTCGACGACGTCGAGATCTCGATCACCTACTTCGGCGGCGGCCCCATCGAGCGGTTCAAGGCCGACGGCGATTCGGTGCCCACCGAGTGGCGGACCGGCCTGCCGGCCACCAAGGCCGACTTCATCGCGTGCTCGCAGATCCAGGTGGTCTACGGCGGGGTCAACCTCACCACCCCGACGGCCTGCGCGCAGACCACATTCGCCTAGCGCGGCAGGCCGAGCAACCTCTCCCCCGCCATCGTCAGCAGGATCTGCTCGGTGCCGCCGGCGATGGTCAGGCAGCGCGTGTTGAGGAAGTCGTGCACCTGCTGGTTCTCGACGAGCCCGGCGCCCTCGGAGAGCTCCATGCGGAACTCGGCGAGCGCCTGCCGGTAGCGCACCCCGATGAGCTTGCGCGCGCTGGCCTGCGGGCCCGGGTCCCGACCGCCCACGGCGAGCTGGGCGATACGCTGGTCCAGCAGCGACCCGACCTGGGCCGTCACGATCAGCGCGCCGAGCCGATCCTGTTGCGCCCCATCGAATTCCAGCTCACCAACCGCACGCAGCAACTCCTCCATCGGATTGCCCAGCGCGGTGCCCTGAGCCATCGCCACGCGTTCGTTGGCCAGCGTGGTGCGCGCCAGCCGCCAGCCGTCGTTGACCTGCCCGACCACCAACTCGTCGGGCACGAAGACGTCGTCGAAGAAGACCTCGTTGAACAGTTCGTCGCCGGTGATCTCGCGCAGTGGCCGGATGACGATGCCCGGGGAGCGCATGTCGATCAGGAAGTACGTGATGCCCTTGTGCTTCGGGGCGTCGGGGTCGGTGCGGGCGAGGCAGACGCCCCAGTGCGCCTTCTGCGCGGCCGACGTCCACACCTTCTGGCCCGTCAGCTTCCAACCGGAGACTTTCGTGCCGCTCGCGGACTCGCCTTCGGCGCGAACGGCTTTCGTCCGCAGCGCCGCCAGATCCGACCCCGCGCCGGGCTCACTGAACAACTGGCACCACGACAGCTCGCCGCGCAGTGTGGCGGGCACGAACTGCTCGATCTGCTCGGCGCTGCCGTGCTCGAGGATCGTCGGCACCGCCCACCAGCCGATCACCAGATCCGGGCGGGTCACGTCGGCCTTGGCGAGTTCCTGGTCGATCAGCAGCTGTTCGGCCGGACCCGCAGCGCGGCCGTAGGGCCTGGGCCAATGCGGCGCCAGCAGGCCGGCCTCGGCGAGTGCGGCCTGCCGCTTCTCCGACGGAGCCGCCGCGACATCGGCCACCGCCGAGGCGATTTCCGGTCTCAGGTCGGCTACCGACTCGAGGTCGATCGACAGCGTGCGCCGCACACCCCGCTGCGTCAGTTCCGCCACCCGCCGCAGCCAGCGGGACCGGCCACCCAGGAACTGCGCGATGCCGTAGGCGCGCCGCAGGTATAGATGCGCGTCGTGCTCCCAGGTGATCCCGATACCGCCCAGCACCTGGATGCAGTCCTTGGCGTTGGCCTTGGCCGCCTCGACGCCGACCGAGGCGGCCAGCGCCGCCGCGACCGACAACTGGTCGTCGTCACCTTCGCCGGCCGCGCGGGCCGCGTCGGCTGCGGCGACCGACGCCTGCTCCGAGCGCAACAGCATCTCCGCGCACATGTGCTTGACGGCCTGGAAGCTGCCGATCGGCTTGCCGAACTGTTCGCGGACCTTCGCGTACTCCGTCGCGGTGTCCAGCAGCCAGCGTGCGAGCCCGGCCGCCTCTGCCGCCGCGACCGTGGCCGCCAGGTCGACCACGCGCTGCGCCGGTACCGACAACTCCTCGGCGGGGGCGCCGTCCAGCACCACCCGGGCCAGCGGCCGCGAGAAATCGGTGGCCTTCAGCGCCTCGACCGTCACGCCGTCGGCGGCGGCGTCGACGAGCAGCCACACCTCGCCGGCCGGCAGCAACAGCACCCCATCGGAGTCGGCGCCGAGGACATACGGCGCCGTCCCCGATGCCCGGCCGTCGGCGTGAGTGAGGTCGGCGCTCAGCGCGACACCCGCCGTGCGCCCGCCCGTCGCGAGTGCTTCGAGCAGTTCGGTGTGGGAATCAGACAGGACGAGGGTCGCCAGCGCCGTCGTCGCCACCGGCCCCGGCACCAGTGCGGCGGCCGCCTCGTCGACCATCGCGCAGAGGTCGGCGACGGTGCCGTCGGCGCCCCCGTGCTCCTCCGGCAGTGCCACACCGAAGATCCCTAGTTGCGCCAGACCGTCGTACGGCGCCCGCCAGGCGCCGGCGTCACCCTGTTCGACGTCGCGGGCGGCGTCGACCGCCGACGACCCGGCCGCCCAGCTACGAACCAGTTCCCGCGCGGCGGACTGCTCGTCGTTGATGGTCGCGGAGGATTTCAAAGACCCAGCCGGCACCGTGACTCCTAGCGTTTGGGTGAGAAGACAGTGCATCCCACTAGAACGTGTTCTAATAGTGCCAGCGTTCGACCGTCAAGTCGACCGCCATAACAGCAGGGCACATCGGTGTTCACACCACGCGGAGGTGAGAAGACGACAGCCGGTATGCGTATCGTTTTCCGCGAGAGAGACCGCATCACGAAGGAGCCACTGGTCGCATGTCCGGGACGTCTGAGTCGCCAGTAGGCACGCCGGCGCGCGCCGCCGGCGCCGGGGCTGAGTCGCGGCCCCGTCAGGTGATGAACGTGGCCGTGCTCGCCGAATCCGAGCTCGGTTCCGAGGCGCAGCGGGAACGGCGCAAACGCATTCTCGACGCCACCCTGGCGATCGCGTCCAAGGGCGGTTACGAGGCGGTGCAGATGCGCGCCGTGGCCGAACGCGCCGACGTCGCGGTCGGCACGCTCTACCGGTACTTCCCGTCGAAGGTGCACCTGCTGGTGTCGGCGCTCGGCCGCGAGTTCGAGCGGATCGACGCCAAGACCGATCGGGCCGTGCTGGCCGCGGGCGCCACCCCGTACCAGCGGCTCAACATCATGGTGGGCAAGCTCAACCGGGCGATGCAGCGCAACCCGTTGCTCACCGAGGCGATGACGCGCGCGTTCGTGTTCGCCGACGCGTCGGCCGCAGGCGAGGTGGACCACGTCGGCAAGCTGATGGACTCGATGTTCGCGCGCGCGATGAGCGACGGCGAACCGACCGAGGACCAGTACCACATCGCGCGGGTCATCTCCGACGTGTGGCTGTCGAACCTGCTGGCGTGGCTGACGCGGCGCGCCTCGGCGACCGACGTCAGCAAGCGGCTGGACCTGGCCGTGCGGCTGCTGATCGGGGACGGCGACCAACCTAAGATCTAACGGGTGAGCGAACTGCCGCCCGAGCTGTCGACCGCCCTGGACACCGTCGCGCGGACGCCGCGGCTGCTGGTGACCTCTGACTTCGACGGCACGCTGTCGCCCATCGTGAGCAACCCGTCCGACGCGCGTCCCATCCCGGAGGCCGGCCGGACGCTGGTCCAACTCGCCGAACTGCCCTCGACCTCCGTCGCGCTGATCTCCGGGCGCGCCCTGCGCGACCTGCGGGTGCTGTCGTCGATGCCGGACATCGTGCACCTGGTCGGCAGCCACGGCGCCGAGTTCGACTCCGGGTTCTCGCACGACATCGACGAGGCGTTGCTGCAGACGATCACCGACACGCTGGCCGGGATCGCCTCGGGGAGACCGGGCGTGACGGTCGAGACCAAGCCGGCCAGTGTCGCACTGCACGTGCGCAACGCATCCGAGGACGACGCCGAAGCCGCACTGGCCGCCGCCTGGGACGCCGCCGCGGGCTGGGACGCGCACACCACCACCGGCAAGGCGGTGCTCGAGTTCGCGGTGATCTCGACCGACAAGGGCGAGGCCATCGAGATCCTGCGCAGCGAGCACGACGCGTCGGCGGTGGTGTTCTTCGGCGACGACGTCACCGACGAGAAGGCGTTCCGCCGCTTGACCGACGCCGATGTCGGCGTGAAGGTCGGCCCCGGCGACACGCTGGCGGGCTATCGGGTCGATTCGCCCCACGACGTCGCGGTTGCGCTGCGGTACCTGCTGACGTCGCGCGCACAGGCGGACTAAGCGGGCGGACCCGACGTGCGCCCGCGCACCACCGCGGTGTCGAGCACCTCGGTGACGGGCAGCCCGGACCGCGGCGGATTGTGCAGCAATTCCCCTGCACGCCTTCCCTTTTCGACACTCGGCTGCACGACCGTCGTCAGGCCCCGCTGGCGGGCCTCGGGCACACCGTCGAAGCCGGTCACCGTCATCTGCCCCGGCACGTAGATGCCGCGGGCCCGCAGACGGTCCATCGCCGAGAGTGCCAGGACGTCCGCGGTGCACATCAGCGCGGTGATGCGGGGATTGGCTTCCAGCGCGACGTCGGCTCCCGCGCCGCCGGACGTCGGCAGATGCTCGTAGCTCTCCACGATGGTCAGGGACTCGGGGTCCAGCCCGGCAGCCGTCATCGCGTCGTAGACGCCGCGGATGCGCTCGCTCTGCACGTGGAAGTGCGGCGTGGCCACGCGCTCCGGGTCGGCGAGTGCCGGTCGCGGACCGCCGTGCGGCAACTCCCGGCCGAGCCGCATCGTCAGCAGCCCGATCTCGCGGTGCCCGAGTTCGAGGACGTACTCGGCGAGGCCGCGCATCGCCGCGCGATCGTCGATGCCCACGCAGGAGGTGCCCGCGATGTTCTTGGGTTGGTCGACCACCACGACCGGAAGGTGGCGTTGCAGCACCACGGGCAGGTAGGGGTCGTCGTCGGAGGCGGAGTAGACGACGAAGCCGTCGACGCCCGCCGCCAGCACGGCGGCCGAGCCGTCGGTCACGCTGCGATTGGGGCCGACCGCGACCAGCAGCAGGCCCTGGCCGACGGCTTCACACGACTCGGCAAGGCCGGCAACGAAATCCAGCGCTGCGGGATCGCTGAAGGAGTAGTTGAGCGGCTCGGTGATCATCAGTCCCACCGCGCCGGCCCTTCTGGTCCGCAGCGACCGCGCCACGGGGTCGGGTCCGGGATAGCCGAGGCGCTTCGCCGTCGAGAGCACGCGCTCGCGTAATTCGGCCGACAACTGGTCGGGGCGGTTGTAGGCGTTGGAGACTGTGGTGCGCGAGACCTTCAGCTCGGCAGCCAAAGAAGCCAGGGTGGCGCGACGCCTGGGCGTGGGACTCCTGGACATGCTCCTTGAGGTTAGCCGATGGATGGGCCGCCAGCGGTCACCCGCACACCGGCGCGGCTGCGCGGCGGGCTTGACGGTGCGCTACAGTTATTGGAAACGATTTTCATTTGTACCGGGAGATGCGCATGCGAGCCCTCGTCGCCGCCGGAGCGGCCGCCCTGCTGACCGTCACCGTCGCGGCCTGCTCGCACGGCCAGAACGCCGAGCACGGCACCCCGAACGTCGTCGCCTCGACCGATGTCTGGGGCAGCGTCGCCAGTGCCGTGGTCGGAGACCACGCGACCGTGACGTCCATCGTCCACGGCACCGCCGCCGATCCGCACTCCTTCGAGGCCAGCCCCACCGAGGTCGCCAAGGTCGCCGACGCGTCGCTGGTCGTCTACAACGGCGGCCACTACGACCGCTGGATGGAGGACATCCTCGGCAACGCGCCGGCGGTGCCGAAGGTCGACGCCTACTCGCTGCTGGTCCCGGCGCAGCAGCCCGCCAACGAACACGTCTTCTACGATCTGCCGACGGTCAAACAGGTCGCCGAGAAGATCGCCGACACCATGGGTCAGGCCGACTCCGCCCATGCGGCCGACTACACCGCCAAAGCCGATCGATTCGGCGAGGCCCTCGACACTCTCGCCATGGCCGAGCGCGCGATCGGCGAGTCCCACCCGGGCGCCTCCGTGGTCGCCACCGAACCCGTCGCCTACTACGCTCTGCGCAACGCCGGGATCCAGGACAAGACGCCGCCGTCGTTCGCGAATGCGATGGAGGAGGGCAGTGACCCCTCACCCGCCGACGTCGCCGCCGTGCTGGACCTGATCAACGCCCACAAGGTCTCCGCGATCGTGATCAACACCCAGACGGAAAGCCCTGTGAGCAAACGCATCTCGGATGCCGCCCGCAAGGCCGCCCTCCCCGTCATCTCGGTCACCGAGACGCTGCCCGCCGGCATGGACTACCTGCAGTGGCAGCGTAAGACTGTCGACGAGATCGGGGCTGCGTTGGCCAGCGCGCCGGCTCCCACCCGATAGCCGGTCGGACGTGTCCGCTCAACCCCGCGAGGTCTTCTCGTTCACCCACGCATGCCTCGCCTTCGGTGACCGCGTGCTGTGGGACGACCTCGATCTGTCCGTGCGTGCAGGCGAATTCGTCGCCGTCCTGGGACCCAACGGCACCGGCAAGACGTCCCTGCTGAAGGTGCTGCTGGGGCAGGTCGAGCTCAGCGCAGGCACGGCGACCGTCGGTGGCGAACCCGTCCGAGCAGGCAGCCGGAGCATCGGCTACGTGCCTCAGCACCGGTCCATCGATCGCGGTGTGTCACTGCGCGGGTGCGATCTCGTCGGCCTCGGGTACGACGGCCACCGCTGGGGCGTGGCCGGCTGGCAACGGGAGACGCGCAACGCCAAGCGCGACGCGGTGCACCGCGCACTGGCCGCGGTCAACGGCACACACCTGTCCGGGGTCTCCGTCGGCGTGATGTCGGGCGGTGAACTCCAGCGGGTTCGCATCGCCCAGGCCCTGGCCACCGACCCGGCGCTGCTGCTGTGCGACGAGCCGCTGCTGAACCTCGATCCTGCCAACGCCCGGCTGGTGTGCGCCCTGATCGACCAGCGGCGCCGGGAGGCCGGCACGGCGGTCCTGTTCGTCACCCACGAGGTCGATCCCGTTCTGCCGTACGTGGATCGGGTGATCTACCTCGTCGACGGCCGTTTCCGGATCGGCACCGTCGAGGAGGTGATGACGTCGCAGACCCTCTCCGAGCTGTACCGCGCCGACATCGAGGTGATCAAGGTCGGTGGCCGCTACATCGTCGTCGGTGAGCACAGCCAGTATCAGCACAACCACGCCGGCCACCCGGGGCACGTCCATGAATGACAAACTGCGCGAGCTCTTTTCGAATTTCTTCGCGTTCGACACCACCGCGGACCTGCTCAGCCGTGACTTCGTGCAGCAGGCGCTGCTGGCCTCGGCCCTGCTGGCGCTGGTGTCGGGCCTGATCGGCCCGTTCATCGTGATGCGGCAGATGTCGTTCGCGGTGCACGGATCCAGCGAATTATCGCTCACCGGAGCGGCTTTCGCACTGCTCGCGGGTTTCAACGTCGGCGTCGGCTCCCTGCTCGGCTGCGGCCTGGCCGCAGTGCTGTTCGGCATCCTCGGCCAGCGGGCCCGCGAACGCGACTCGGCGATCGGTGTGGTGCTGGCCTTCGGGCTCGGCCTGGCCGTGCTGTTCATCCACCTCTACCCCGGCCGCACCGGCACCAGTTTCGCGCTGCTGACCGGACAGATCGTCGGCGTCGGCTATTCGGGCCTGGCATTGCTCGCGGTCGTGACGGTGCTGGTGATCGCGGTGCTCGCGGTCGCGTACCGCCCGCTGCTGTTCGCCACCGTCGACCCGGAAGTGGCGGCCGGCCGCGGCGTGCCGGTGCGGGCGCTGGGCATCGTCTTCGCCGCGCTGGTCGGTGTCACCGCGGCGCAGGGGGTGCAGATCGTCGGAGCACTCCTGGTGATGTCGCTGCTCATCACCCCCGCCGCGGCCGCGGCGCGGATCTTCGGCTCACCGATGGCGGCGATGCTGGCCTCGGTGGTGTTCGCGGAGGTGGCCGCGATCGGCGGCATCCTGCTCTCACTGGCACCCGGCGTGCCGGTGTCGGTCTTCGTCACGACGATCTCGTTCGCGATCTACCTCGTGTGCTGGCTGATCTCGAGCCGTCGGCGTGACGTCGCGCCGCACTAGGCTGGGCGCCGTGCCCACCGTGACGGTCGATCTGAACGCCGACCTCGGCGAGAGCTTCGGGGTGTGGCAGCTCGGTGACGACGACGCCATGCTCGACATCATCACCAGCGCCAACGTCGCCTGCGGGTTCCACGCCGGCGATGCGGCCACGCTCGCTCGGACCTGCCGCGCCGCGGCCGCCCGCGGCGTCCGTATCGGCGCGCAGGTCAGCTACCGCGATCTCGCGGGCTTCGGCCGCCGGTTCATCGACGTGCCGCCCGACGAGCTGATCGCAGACGTCATCTACCAGATCGGTGCGCTGCAGGCCCTGGCCAAGGCGTCGGGGGCCGCGGTCAGCTACGTCAAACCCCACGGTGCGCTGTACAACGCGATCGTCACCAATCAGGCCCAGGCCGGTGCCGTCGCCGCAGCAGTGCACACCGTGGACCCGAACCTGCCGGTGCTCGGGCTCGCCGGGTCGGCGTTCTTCGTCGAGGCCGAGAGGGTCGGGTTGCGCACGGTGCCCGAGGCATTCGCCGACCGGTCCTATCGCCCCGACGGCCGACTGGTGTCCCGACGAGAGCGCAACGCGGTGCTCTCCGATGTCGACGAGATCAGCGACCGGGTGGCGTCGATGGTCCAGCGCGGCCGTGTCGCGGCGGTCGACGGATCGACCATCCCCATCACCGTCGCATCGGTCTGCGTGCACGGCGACTCCCCCGGCGCGGTGCGCATCGCGAGCGCGGTGCGCGACCGGCTCACCTCCGACGGGGTGGCCCTGGCCCCGTTCAGCTAGCGCCGGCCCTGACTGTTGAGGCCCCCCACGACGGCTGCCAGCAGGCCCGGTATGGCCGCGTCCACCTCGTCGCGCCGCAACCGCTGACAGGTCGCACCGTCGAGCACGAGACGCTCGAGCACGCCGGCTTCGCGGAGGATCCTGAAGTGGTGGGTTGCCGTCGACTTGTTGATGCCGTCGTACAGCGCCCCGCACTGCAGCGGCGCGTCCGCGTTGTACAGCCGCCGCACGATCTCGAGGCGGACCGGATCGTGGAGCGCGCCCAGCACCTGCTGCACTGACCCCACCGGCCGGACCGCCCCGTCCGCGACCAGCATGTCCTCGGCCATGGGAATAACCTCCACGCTGCCAAGTTTGATGATTGTCGAACCCAGTCTGGGGTTAACGTACGCTCAATCGGGTTCGATGTCCGTCAAACCTACTCATCTGGGGGTGGCACCGCGATGGTGGCGTTGGACCGACCGATCGGCGAGACGCAGCGATGGGCCTACCCGCTGCTGCTGGTGCTCAGTGGCGTGGCGCTCGGGGTCTCGGGGCTGCCCGCGCCGCTGTACGGCATCTACGAGTCGAGCTGGCACCTGTCGCCCCTGGCCACCACGATCGTGTTCGCCGTGTACGCGATAGCGGCGCTGGCCGCGGTGCTGGTGTCGGGCCGGATCTCCGACGTGGTGGGCCGCAAGCCGGTGCTTCTCGCCGCGCTCGCGGCGCTGCTCGTCGGGCTCGGAGTGTTCCTGGTCGCCGACAACATGGCGCTGCTGCTGCTCGCCCGCACGATCCACGGCGCGGCGGTCGGCTCCATCGTGGTGGCCGGTGCCGCCGCGCTGCTGGACCTGCGCCCCGACCACGGCGTGCGTTCGGGGCAGCTGTCCGGGGTCAGCTTCAACATCGGCATGACGGTGGCGATCATCGGATCCGCGCTGCTGGCGCAGTACGCTCCGCATCCGCTGCGGACGCCGTACGCGGTGGTCGCGGTGATCTGCCTCGTGGTCGGCGCCGGGGTGATCGCCCTGCACGAGCCTCACACCGCGCGCAGTCGGGGCCCGATCCGGATCGCCAGGCCCGCGGTGCCGCCGGAGATTCGCGCGGACTTCTGGTTCTCGGCCCTGGGGGCGATGGCGTCCTGGTCGGTGCTCGGCGTGCTGCTGTCGCTCTACCCGTCGCTGGCCGCGCAGCAGACTCACATCGACAACCTGGTCTTCGGCGGCGCCGTGGTCGGGACCACCGCCTTCTCCGCCGCACTGGCGCAACTGGCCGCCACCCGACTGCCCGCCCGGTACTCGGCCATCATCGGCGACGTCGGGATGTCGGTCTCCCTGCTGTTGACGATCCCCGTGCTGCTCACCCACGAGTGGCAGCTGGTGTTCGTCGCCGCCGCTCTGCTCGGTACGACGTTCGGTCTGGGCTTCGGCGGATCGCTGCGGCACCTCGCCGACGTGGTGCCGGTCGGCCGGCGCGGCGAGACGATGTCGGCGTTCTACCTCGCGGCGTACACGGCGATGGCGGTGCCGACGCTCGTCGCCGGATGGGCGGCCACCCAGTGGGATCTCGCCGAGGTGTTCCCGTGGTTCGCCGGAACCGTCGCCACCGCCTGCCTGGGCGCCGCCGTCGCCGGGCTGCGCAGTACCAGGAGGATGCGCACCGCTTAGGGTGGCGTTCATGCGTCTGAAGCCGGGCCGGCCTGACCTGAAGGCCTACTCCGCCTACTTCGACCTCCCAACCGCACCGTCGAGCGCCCCGCTGACCGTGGCCTGGGCGGGCGTCACGACGCTACTGGTCGACGACGGTGACTCGACGGTCATGACCGACGGATTCTTCTCGCGCCCAGGCCTTTTGACCGTCGCCGCGCGCCCGCTGCAGTCGTCGTTGCCCCGCATCGAGAGCGCGCTGGCGCGGCTCGGTGTGGACCGCTTGGATGCGGTGACCCCGGTGCACACGCACTTCGATCACGCGATGGACTCGGCGGTCGTCGCCCGCCTGACCGGCGCACGGCTCGTCGGAGGGACGTCGGCGGCCAACATCGGCCGCGGGCACGGTCTGGACCGCATCGATGTCGCTGTGCCCGGTACGCCCGTCACGGCCGGGAACTTCGACATCACGCTGATCGAGGGCCACCACTGTCCGCCGGACCGCTTCCCGGGCGCCATCACCGTCCCGGTCCCGCCGCAGGCGCGGGCGTCGGCGTACCGGTGTGGGGAGGCGTGGTCGACGCTCGTGCACCACCGGCCCACGGACCAGCGGCTGCTCATCGTCGGCAGTGCCGGATTCGTGCCCGGCGCGCTGGCCGGCCGACGCGCCGACGTGGTGTACCTCGGTGTCGGGCAACTCGGGCTGCAGCCGACCCGCTATCTGCGGCAGTACTGGCAGGAGACGGTCCGCGCGGTCGGCGCCCGCCGGGTCGTGCTGATTCACTGGGACGACTTCTTCCGCCCGCTGGACAAGCCGCTGCGCGCCCTGCCGTTCGCGGGTGACGACCTCGACGCCTCGATGCGGACGCTCACCGCACTCGCCGCCGAGGACGGCGTCCCGCTGCATCTCCCCACCCTCTGGCAGCGCACCGATCCATGGAGCTGACGCTGGCAGTGATCGCGCTCGTCGCGGTCCTGGGCGTCGCACTGCTGCGCCCACGGTTCCAGGCCGTGATCGCGGTGCCCGCGGCGGCGGTGGTCATCCTCGCCGGCGCCATCTCGTGGCAGGACGCCGTCGCCGAGATCGCCAGGCTCGCACCTGTCGTCGGATTCCTCGCCGCGGTACTGGTGCTCGCCCGGCTGTGCGACGACGAGGGTCTGTTCCATGCCGCGGGCGTGGTGATGGCACGGGCCACCACGGGTGGGCAGAACAGACTTTTGGTGTCGGTGTTCGCCATCTCCGCCGGGGTCACGGCCATCCTGAGCTTGGACGCGACGGTCGTGCTGCTGACCCCGGTCGTCCTCGCCACCGCGCGCACTCTTGCGGTTCCCGCGCGACCGCACGCCTACGCCACCGCCCACCTGGCCAACAGCGCCTCCCTGCTGCTGCCGGTCTCCAACCTGACGAACCTGCTGGCGTTCAGCGCGGCCGGCCTGACGTTCCTGCACTTCGCCTCACTCATGGCGTTGCCCTGGCTGGCGGCGATCGCGGTCGAGTTCGTCTTGCTCCGTTGGCTTTTCGCCAAGGATCTCGCTGTCGAGCCGCGCCGCGATGCGGGAACCGAGCCCATCGAGCTGCCGTTGTTCGCACTCGTCGTGGTCGGGCTGACGCTCGTCGGCTTCGCCGTGACGTCGCTGCTGGGCCTCTCCCCCGCATGGGCTGCCCTCGCCGGCGCCGTCGTGCTGGGCGTGCGCGCACTGGCCACCCATCGCACCACGCTCGTCCGGATCGGCATCGCGGCCGAAGTGCCGTTCCTCGCGTTCGTGCTGTGCCTCGGTGTCGTCGTCGCGGCGGTGATGCGCAACGGCCTGGAATCTTCGATGCACCACGTGATCCCCGACGGCCACGGACTCGTCGCACTGCTCGGCGTCGCGGCGGTGGCGGCGGTGTTGTCCAACGTCGTGAACAACCTGCCCGCCGTGCTGGTGATGCTGCCCCTGGTCACCCCCACCGGGCCGGCCGCGGTGCTCGCAGTCCTGATCGGGGTGAACATCGGCCCCAACCTGACCTACGTCGGATCCCTGGCGAACCTGTTGTGGCGCAGCGTGGTCGGCCGCGAGGTCAAGGCGGGATTCCGGGAGTTCAGCCGGGTCGGCTTCTGCACGACGCCGCTCACCCTGGTGGCCGCCGTCCTCGCGCTGTGGGCGGGACTTCGGCTGATCGGTGCCTAGCCCCGTCTAGCCCCGGCGCTGGCGCGCGATCTCGGCCAGCACGACGCCCGCTGCCACAGACGCGTTGAGCGACTCGGTGGGCCCAGCCATCGGGATCGACACGATCGCGTCGCAGTTCTCGCGGACCAGCCTGGACAGGCCCTTGCCCTCCGAACCGACAACGACGACGATCGGCCCCTCTCCGTCGATCTCGTCGATCGCGGTGTCACCGCCGGCGTCGAGGCCGACGACCTGAACACCGGCGTCGGCCCACTGCTTCAAGGTCCGGTTCAGGTTCGTCGCACGCGCGACGGGGATACGCGCGGCCGCCCCGGCGCTGGTGCGCCACGCCACCGCGGTCACCGACGCCGATCTGCGCTGCGGGATCAGTACCCCGTGACCGCCGAACGCCGCCACCGAACGGACGATGGCGCCCAGGTTGCGCGGATCGGAGATGTTGTCGAGCGCGACCAGAAGCGGTTGGGCCGCATCACGTTTCGCCTCGGCGAGCAGATCGTCGGGATGTGCGTACACGTACGGCGGCACCTGCAGGGCCAGGCCTTGGTGCATGCCGTTGGCGGCGATGCGGTCGAGGTCGTGGCGCGGCACCTCGAGGATCGCGATACCCCGATCACCCGCGGTCTGTACGGCTTCGGTGAGCCGCTCGTCTGAGTCGGTGCCCAGCGCGACGTACAGTGCCGTCGCCGGCACACCGGCGCGCAGGCATTCGACCACCGGGTTGCGGCCCAGGACGATCTCGGTGTCGTCGGTTTTCTTGTGCCTGCCCTGCTGCTGCCGGGCGGCCTTGGCGGCGCGCTTGGCCGCCGGGTGGTGGGGCCGCTTGTGCGCCGGCGGCGTCGCGCCCTTGCCTTCCAGGCCGCGACGACGGACCCCACCCGACCCGACCGTGGGGCCCTTCTTGGTGCCGGCTTTGCGAATGGCTCCGCGCCGCTGAGAGTTTCCCGCCATCTACTTGTCCGATCCGTCCAGTAGTGACCACTGAGGACCGTCGGCGGTATCGGTCACTTCGATACCCGCCTCCTTGAGGCGGTCGCGGATGGCGTCGGCCTCCGCCCAGTCGCGCCGGGCCCTGGCGTCCTCACGGCGTCGCACCTCAGCGTGCACGAGCACGTCGACCGCCGCCAGCGCGGCCGAGGTCTCGTCTCGCGACTCCCAGCGTTCGTCGAGCGGATCGGCGCCGAGAATGCCCATCATCGCGCGGATCGACATCGCCTGGGTCAGCGCGCCGTCGTGATCGCCGGCGTCGAGTGCGCGATTGCCCTCGGCGCGCGCGGCGTGGACCTCGGCCAGCGCGATCGGAACGGACAGGTCGTCGTCGAGTGCGGCCGCGAAGCGCGGCGTCCACTCGCCCGGCACCACAGCACCCACCCGGGTGCGCACCCGGTGCAGGAAGTCCTCGATACCCGCGTAGGCCTTGGCGGCGTCCTGCAGCGCCGTCTCGGAGAACTCGAGCATCGACCGGTAGTGCGCGCTGCCCAGGTAGTAGCGCAACTCGGCGGCCCGCACCCGCTGCAGCACCGCCGGGATCGCCAGCACGTTGCCCAGCGACTTGCTCATCTTCTCCCCGCCCATGGTGACCCAGCCGTTGTGCAGCCAGAACCGGGCGAACCCGTCGCCCGCGGCTTCGGCCTGCGCGATCTCGTTCTCGTGGTGCGGGAACACCAGGTCCATGCCACCGGCGTGGATGTCGAATTCGGCGCCGAGGTACTCGTGCGCCATCGCGACGCATTCGGTGTGCCAGCCGGGCCTGCCGCGGCCCCACGGCGTCGGCCACGACGGCTCACCCGGCTTGGCGCCTTTCCACAGCGTGAAGTCGCGTTGATCGCGCTTACCCGTCGCCACGCCCTCACCCTGGTGGACATCGTCGATCCGGTGCCCCGAGAGCTTGCCGTAATCGAGCAGCGTCGCGACGTCGAAGTACACATCGCCGCCGCCGGTGTAGGCGTGGCCGCGTTCGATCAGGCGGTCGATCAGCTCGACCATCTGCGTGATGTGCCCGGTCGCGCGCGGCTCCGCCGACGGCGGCAGCACGCCCAGCGCGTCGTAGGCGGCCGAGAACGCCCGCTCGTAGGTCGCCGCCCACTCCCACCACGGCCGCCCGGCGTCGGCCGCCTTGGTCAGGATCTTGTCGTCGATGTCGGTGACGTTGCGGATGAACGCGACATCGAAGCCCTTGGCGGTCAGCCAGCGACGCAGTACGTCGAACGCGACGCCGCTGCGGACGTGACCGATATGGGGCAGCCCCTGGACGGTGGCCCCGCACAGGTAGATGGACACGTGGCCGGGCCGCAGTGGCGCGAAATCGCGCACACCGCCAGACAAAGTGTCATACAGCCGCATGACAGCTGCTGGGCGTTCGGTCACGACGGGCCAGCTTACCGGCCAGGTCAGCCCGAATCGTCATCGGAGTTCGTCGGCTCCTCGCGCAAGCGCTCGTCGGTGTTCGTCGGCTCCTCGCGCAAGCGCTCGTCGGTGTTCGTCGGCTCCTCGCGCAAGCGCTCGTCGGTGTTCGTCGGCTCCTCGCGCAAGCGCTCGTCGGTGTTCGTCGGCTCCTCGCGCAAGCGCTCGTCGGTAAAGACCAGAGCCGTGGCGATCGCCGCCAGTCCCTCCCCGCGTCCGGTCAGACCGAGTCCGTCGGTGGTGGTCGCCGACACCGACACGGGAGCACCGAGCAGTGTCGAGAGGAGTTGTTGCGCCTCCGCGCGGCGCGGGCCCACCTTCGGGCGATTGCCGATGACCTGCACGGCGGCGTTGCCGATCCGGACGCCGGAGTCGTCGAGCAACGACCGCACGTGCAGCAGCATGTCGGCACCAGACACCCCGTGCCACTCCGGGCGGTCGGTTCCGAAAACCCCGCCGATGTCGCCCATGCCCGCTGCGGAAAGCAGTGCGTCGCAGAGAGCATGGGCGGCGACGTCGCCGTCGGAGTGCCCGGCGCAGCCGTCGGCGTCTTCGAACATCAAGCCCAGCAGCCGGCACGGGCGTCCGGTTTCGATGGGATGGACGTCGGTACCGAGACCGACGCGCGGCATCACGGTCGCTTCGACAGGGAGCGACTAGGACGCGGCGGCGAGAACTTCGTCGAGGATGGTCGACGCCTTGTCGTCGTCGGTGTTCTCCGCGAGAGCCAGCTCACCGACCAGGATCTGCCGGGCCTTGGCCAGCATGCGCTTCTCGCCTGCGGACAGGCCGCGCTCCTGATCGCGACGCCACAGGTCGCGCACGACCTCGGCGACCTTATTCACATCGCCGGAGGCGAGCTTCTCCAGATTGGCCTTGTAGCGGCGCGACCAGTTGGTCGGCTCCTCGGTGTGCGGTGCGCGCAGCACCTGGAAGACCTTGTCGAGGCCCTCCTGTCCGACGACATCGCGTACACCCACGTATTCGGCATTGTCAGCGGGCACCCGAACGGTGAGATCACCCTGGGCGACCTTCAAGACGAGGTACTCCTTTTGTTCGCCTTTGATGGTCCGGGTTTCGATCGCCTCGATCAACGCAGCACCGTGATGTGGATAGACGACGGTGTCTCCGACCTTAAAAATCATCAGTTTCGAGCCCCTTTCACTCTTCGATCTTAACACGAGCCGCTGACAGGGGTGCGCCAACGATGCAGGTCAGGGGCACAGTCGGTGAACACTAGGGGTTGACACACCGCCGAATCCGTGCAACACACGCACCTTTGCCGCACCGGGGAAGCCCTGCGCTACCGCGCCGAATCGCCACCTACTACTCTGCATAGTCGAACCACAGTGACCGCCGCGGTACCGGCACGTCACGTCGCCTCGTCGGCCGAGCAGGAGGCCTCAGTGAACCCCTTAGAACGGCGCACTTTCGTCACCGCCACTGTGGCGGCAACCGGCTTGGCACTGTCCCTCGTGCTGAGTGCTTGCGGTGCGGGGCAGGTCTCGCAAACCGCGACCCAGGAGCCGGCCGTCAACGGCACGTCCGGCAAAGCCGGTGAGATCGCGCTGCGCAACGTGCATCTGCGCGCGCCGCAGACGACCGACTACATCCGGCCGGGCAGCGACGCCGAGCTGATCTTCGTCGCCGCCAACACCTCGCCCGACGTCAACGACAAGCTCGTGTCGATCACCTCCGACGTCGGCAGCGTGACGCTGAAGGGGAAAGGTGACGTTCCGGCCGGCGGCGCGCTCGTGGTCGGCACCCCGGACGGCCAGCCGACTCCCCTGGAGGCCGTCGAGCCCGCCGACTCGTCGCAGGCCACCGTGAAGCTGTCCAAGCCGATCACCAACGGGCTCACCTACGACTTCACGTTCCGGTTCGAGAAGGCCGGTGAGGCGACGCTGGCGGTGCCGATCTCGGCCGGAGAGGCGCCTCGCCGCGAGGCCGTGGCCGAGGCCGGCGGCTCGGAAGGCCACACCGGCGGGCATTAGGCCCGCGACACGGTCTGCAGCGCCGCCGATCTGTCGGTGCCGATGGTTACCGTCAGCGCGTGGCCCGCAGCAGTTCGAAAACACGTTCGCAGTATCGCTGCTCGGAGTGCCATCACGTCACACCGAAATGGGTGGGCCGCTGCCCTGACTGCGGCACCTGGGGCACCGTCGACGAAGTCGCTCTGACCGCAGTCGGCGGCTCCGCCACCCGGCGGGCGGTCGCGCCGGCGTCGCCCGCGGTACCGATCAGCTCCATCGATCCCGGCCACACCCGCCACTTCGGCACCGGTGTGAGCGAGCTGGACCGGGTGCTCGGCGGCGGTCTGGTTCCGGGCTCGGTCACGCTGCTGGCCGGCGATCCCGGCGTCGGGAAGTCGACCCTGCTCCTCGAGGTGGCCCACCGCTGGGCGATGACCGGGCGCCGCGCCCTGTACCTGTCGGGCGAGGAGTCGGCCGGGCAGATCCGCCTGCGCGCCGAACGCACCGGATGCACTCACGACGAGGTGTACCTGGCCGCCGAATCGGATCTCCAGACCGCGCTGGGCCACATCGACGCCGTGCAGCCCAGTCTCGTCGTCGTCGACTCGGTGCAGACGATGTCCACCACAGAAGCCGACGGGGTCACCGGTGGTGTCACCCAGGTGCGGGCCGTGACCACTGCGCTGACCATGACCGCCAAGACCAGCGGTGTGGCGATGCTGCTCGTCGGGCATGTGACCAAGGACGGCGCCATCGCCGGACCGCGCTCGCTGGAGCACCTCGTCGACGTCGTCCTGCATTTCGAAGGCGACCGGGCGTCGGCGCTGCGCATGGTGCGAGGGGTGAAGAACCGCTTCGGCGCCGCCGACGAGGTCGGCTGTTTCCTGTTGCACGACAACGGGATCGAATGCGTCTCCGATCCGTCCGGACTCTTCCTCGACCAGCGGCCCAAGGCGGTGTCGGGGACTGCGGTGACCGTGACGCTCGACGGTAAGCGTCCGATGATCGGCGAGGTGCAGGCGCTGATCGGCTCACCGGCCACCGGCACGCCGAGACGGGCGGTCAGCGGTATCGACTCGTCGCGCGCGGCGATGATCACCGCGGTGCTCGAGAAGCGTGCCAAACTTCCCGTCGGCGCCAACGACATCTATCTGTCCACGGTCGGCGGCATGCGTCTGACCGATTCGTCGTCGGACCTCGCGGTGGCCCTGTCCATCGCGTCAGCCTTCACCGACCTGGCGCTGCCGACGACGGCGGTGGCGATCGGTGAGGTCGGCCTGGCCGGTGACCTGCGCAAGGTGACGGGCATGGACCGGCGGCTGGCCGAGGCGGCGCGGCTCGGATTCTCGCGCGCGGTGGTGCCCTCCGGAGTGACGTCAGTGCCGCCGGGGCTGCAGCTGCTGCCCGCCGACGACATCACCTCGGCATTGCAGGTGCTGCGCCGGATCAGCCACAATGACGCCAACTGAGGCGAGGCCCAGGGCAGATCCGACGACAGGACGGCGGAGACCGTGGAGAAGATACGGCCGTGAAGCCGGCGACCGGCCGGACGGCACGCACCGTCGTCCCCATGAGCCGCCCCACACTGCGGGAGACCATCGCGCGGCTCGCACCGGGAACTCCCCTCCGGGACGGCCTGGAACGCATCCTGCGCGGCCGCACCGGCGCGCTGATCGTCATCGGCTACGACGACAGCGTCGAAGCGATCTGCGACGGCGGGTTCTCGCTGGATGTGCGTTACGCCCCCACCCGGCTGCGGGAGCTGTCGAAGATGGACGGCGCCGTCGTGCTGTCGAGCGACGGCAGCCGAATCCTGCGGGCGAACGTCCAGCTGGTTCCGGATCCGTCCATCCCGACCGAGGAATCGGGCACCAGGCACCGCTCCGCTGAGCGCAGCGCCATCCAGACCGGTTATCCGGTGATCTCGGTCAGCCACTCGATGAGCATCGTGACCGTGTACGTGGCCGGCGAGCGCCACGTGGTGCCCGAGTCCGCGACGATCCTGTCCCGCGCCAACCAGACCATCGACACGCTCGAGCGGTACAAGACCCGCCTCGACGAGGTCAGCAGGCAGCTCTCCACCGCGGAGATCGAGGACTTCGTGACGCTGCGCGACGTGATGACCGTCGTGCAGCGCCTCGAGATGGTCCGTCGCATCAGCCTGGAGATCGATTCCGACGTCGTCGAACTCGGCACCGACGGTCGCCAGCTCAAGCTCCAGCTCGACGAGCTCGTCGGCGACAACGAGACCGAGCGCGAGTTGATCGTGCGCGACTACCACGCCAACCCCGATCCCCCGACGGCCGCCCAGGTCGGCGCGACGCTCGAGGAACTCGACTCGCTGTCGGACAGCGAGCTACTCGACTTCACCACTCTGGCAAGGGTTTTCGGCTATCCGTCCACCGCGGAGGCACAGGATTCCGCGATGAGTTCACGCGGTTACCGGGCGATGGCGGGCATTCCCCGGCTCCAATTCGCCCACGTCGACCTGCTGGTCCGCAACTTCGGCTCGCTGCAGGGGCTGCTGGCGGCCAGCGCCAGTGATTTGCAGTCTGTCGAAGGCATCGGGTCGATGTGGGCGCGGCACATCCGTGAGGGCCTCTCGCAGCTGGCCGAGTCGACGATCGCCGACCGGCTCGCTTAGCTCGGCTCAGCCGGCGGGTGCCGGGGCCGGGGCGGGTGCGGGCGCCTGCGGCGGGACGTTCGCCGGCGGGGGTGCCGGCTGGGCGAGGACGAACGGCACCGTGGCCGAACGCAGATTGCCCAACTGGACCACGAGGTTGTATGTGCCCGCCCCGATCGGCTGGCGCGGCAGCGGGCAGTTCGGCGCGGAACTCATGCCGGTCCAGGTCACCTCGGTGGTCACCTGTTCGCCCGGCTGGAACGTCTTGATCAGAGTCTCGTTGGACGGTGCGCAATCCAGGTTCGACCACAGCCGCTGGTTGTCCAGGGAGTACACGTAGGCGGCCAGGACGGCGGCGCCGACGTCGCGTTTGCACGCCACGAGACCGATGTTCGTGACGACCATGGTGAACTTCGGCTGGTCGCCGACGACGTACTGCGGCTGGTTGGTGATGCCCTTGACGGCCAGGGTCGAGTCCGGGCAGTCGTCGCCTTCTTTGAGGATCGGCGGCGGCACGACCGCGGCGGTGGGCGTGGCGGTCGGCGGCGGCGCCTGCTGGGCGGGTGGCTGGATCGGGGTCTTGACCCCGGGATTCTCACCGGGCAGCGGCGGCGGGGCGGCCTGGCCGGACGGTGCCGAAGACTCGTTGGCGGTCGGCTGCTCGGAGCTGGTGCTGTTCATCACGACGACCGCGACCACGGCGGCGATGATGCCGATGACGACCACGGTGACACCGAGCGCCAGCGCCCTGCGTCGCCAGTAGATCTGTTGGGGCAGGGGGCCATGTGGCTCTAGATCCAGCACATCATCACGGTAAGGCCAGGTCACTCCGCCTCAGCCGAGGTCGCCCGGCGTGTCGCCTGCGAGGGTTCTGGCGAACAGGCGGCTCAGCCTTCGCCGATGTCACCGATGTGGTCGCGCAGCACGACCTGGCCGTCGGCCAGGTGGTAGGTCAGCCCGACGATCGCGAGCTTGCCGGCGCGCACTGCCTCGGCGATCGTGGTCGAGCGACTGAGCAGCTGCTTGCCCGTCTCGGTGACGTGCCTGGCCTCGAACTCGTCGACACGGGTCAGACCGTCGCGGCGGCCGACCAGGATCGACGGCGTCACCCGCTCGACGATGTCGCGGATGTAGCCACTGGGCACCGCGCCGTCGTCGAGCGCCGACAGTGTCGCGCCGACCGCCCCGCAACTGTCGTGCCCGAGGACCACGATCAGCGGGACGTTGAGGATTGCGACCGCGTACTCGATCGAACCGAGCACCGCGCTGTCGATGACGTGGCCCGCCGTGCGGACCACGAACATGTCACCCAGGCCCTGGTCGAAGATGATCTCCGCGGCGACCCGGCTGTCGCCGCAGCCGAAGACCACGGCGGTCGGCTTCTGCTCCGCGGTGAGGCTGGCGCGACGCTCGATGCTCTGACTGGGGTGCTCAGGCTTACCCGCGACGAAGCGCTCGTTACCCTCCTTGAGTGCTTTCCACGCGGTCAACGGATTGGTGTTCGGCATGGCCGCTATTCTGCCCGAGCGACCGTCGATGATCGATGCGGGTGACCTGATCGGCTGGTACGCCCGCGCCCAGCGGGATCTGCCGTGGCGCCGTCCGGGGGTCTCACCGTGGCAGATCCTGGTCAGCGAGTTCATGCTGCAGCAGACGCCGGTCGCCCGAGTGGAGCCGATCTGGCTGGACTGGATCGCGCGCTGGCCCACCCCGTCGGCCACCGCGGCGGCCGGTGCGGCCGACGTGCTGAGGGCGTGGGGCAAGCTCGGTTATCCACGCCGGGCCAAACGACTCCACGAATGCGCGACGGTCATCGCGAACGACCACGACGACCTCGTTCCCGACGACGTCGAGACGCTGCTGTCGCTGCCGGGGATCGGCACCTACACCGCGAGGGCCGTCGCGTGCTTCGCGTTCCGGCAGCGGGTGCCCGTCGTCGACACGAACGTGCGCCGGGTGGTGGCTCGCGCCGTACACGGTCTGCCCGACGCGGGGTCGCCGTCGGCGCGTGACCTCGCCGACGTGGCCGCGTTGCTGCCCGACGACGAAACCGCGCCGCAGTTCTCGGTCGCGCTGATGGAGTTGGGTGCGACGGTCTGCACGGCCCGCTCGCCGCGGTGCGGAGTATGCCCGCTGCGCCAGTGCGCTTGGCGGGCAAAGGGATTCCCGGCAGGCGCCGGCCCCGTTCGGCGCACCCAGCGTTATGCGGGCACCGACCGCCAGGTGCGCGGCCGGCTACTCGACGTGCTGCGCGGCAGCACCTCTCCGGTCACCCGCGCCGAACTCGACTTGGCGTGGACGACGGACACCGCACAGCGCGACCGCTGCCTGGACTCTCTACTGGTCGACGGGCTGGCCGAGCAGACGGCCGACGGACGGTTCGTGCTGTTCGGCGGAGCCGGAGAGGCGGGCGGAGCCGATGCTCAGGCCGTCACCGCGCACTCGGATTCGTCTGCGGCAGAGGCGAACCGGCGCCGGTAGTCCGATGGCGTCACGCCGATGATCCGGCGGAAGTGGTGGCGCAGCAGAGTCGCGTTGCCGAAGCCCGACTGATCGGCGATGTGGTCGATGTCCAGCGTCGTCTCCTCGAGCAGCCTGCGGGCGAACAGCACCCGCTGATCGGTCACCCACTGCATCGGGGTGCGACCGGTCTCCTCGACGAACCGCCGGGCGAAGGTGCGCCCCGACATGTGCGCGCGCCGCGCGAGCGTCGCGACCGTGTGCGGCTTGTCCAGGTTGGCCAGGATCCAGTCCAGATGGGGAGCGAAGCGCTCGGAACATCGCACCGGGATCGGCTGATCGATGTACTGGCGCTGGCCACCGTCGCGCTGCGGCGGGACCACCATCCGGCGCGCGATCGTGTTCGTGATCTCGCTGCCCAGCTCGCGGCGGACCAGATGCAGGCACGCGTCGATGCCCGCGGCCGTCCCGGCGCTGGTGATCAGGTTGCCGTCGTCGACGAAGAGCACGTTGCGGTCGACCTTGGCGGTCGGGTACATGCGCGCCAGTTCGTCGGCATGCATCCAGTGCGTGGTGCACGGCCGCCCGTCGAGCAGGCCGGCCGCACCGGCGACGAACGCGCCCGAGCACACCGTGAGGATGATCGACCCCGCGTCGGCCGCGCGGCGCACCGCGTCCAGCGCCGCCGGCAGATACTCGGACCCCCCGATCGCCGGAATCGCGACCAGGTCGGCGCCGACCAGATCGTCGAGGCCGTGGTCGGGAATGATCGTCGCGCCGACCGACGTCCGCAGCGGTTTGCCCGGCTCGGGTCCGCAAACCTTGAAGTCGAAATTGGGCACACCGTCGGCGGAGCGGTCGATGCCGAACACCTCGCAGATGACGCCGAACTCGAACACCGCGAGATTGTCGAGGACAAGCGCCGAAACGCTCCTTATCGCCATGGCAGTATTTTATCGAGGGGTGTCGCTTCTGCCACTGTTGGCACGATCTTTATCAAGCGGACGATTACTGCCATGACGATCGCACTGACCTTCCTGATCCTCGTGTCCCCGTTCGCCCTCGCCGCGCTTCTGAGCTGGACGGCCAGCCGTTCCGGTTCGCTGCGCCTGCACCTCGACCAGTTCCGGCTCGCCGCCCCGATGGGCGGCCGGCTGTCCGAGGACCGCGACGCACTGCGGGTCGAGCACGACGTGGACGCCATCCGCACCCGATTCGAGCAGCAGCCGTCGTGGCCGAGCTCAGGTGCGCGTGGTGAACGACGTTAGAAACGTCTCGACGGCTTGCTGATATTTCCTCGGGGCGTCGTCGTGGATGAGATGGCCGGCACCGGGCACGTGCAGATACGTCGCCCGGTGCGCCTTCTGCGTCATCGCCTGCATCTGCCCGGCCGGGGTGACGGAGTCGCCCGCCTCGAGGAGAAGGCTCGGCGCCGACACCGCCTCCCACTGCGCCCAGTAGTCGCGCCGGCCCCACTCCGCGGCGATCTCGATCCACTTGCCGGTGTCACCGTGCAGCCGCCACCCGGTCGGCGTCCGGTCGAACGCCTCCAGGAAATACTGTCCCGCGACCGGCCCGAACTCGTCGTAAACCTGTTGAGCAGAACCGAATTCGACGGGCAGCGCATGCAGCCACGGTTCCCAGGGACCGGTCGTACGACCGCGGAAGTCGGGCGCCATGTCCTCGACGACCACGGCCTCGACCAACTCCGGCCGCGCGGCGGCCAGGCACCAGGAGTGCAGCGCGCCCATCGAATGACCGATCATGACCGCGGGCCGGCCCAGAGATTGCACCGCCTGGCCGAGGTCGTCGACGAATCGTTCCGTCGACACCGGATGCGGGTCGGCGACGTCGCGGCCGCGGTGCCAGGGCGCGTCGTAGGTGAACACCCGGCCGAACCGCGTCAGCCAGGGCACCTGCCGCGACCACGTGGAGCCGCGGCCCATCAAACCGTGCACCAGCACCAGCGGCCGCCCTTCGCCGCCCCGGGCGGTCAGCAGATCCATCACGTCATCATGCCGACCCCACGCGGTAGCCTGAACGCCATGCCCAGCCAAACTCCGGTGGTGAAGATCAACGCAATCGAGGTCCCGCCCGACGCGGGCCCGGAGCTGGAGAAGCGGTTCGCCCACCGCGCCCACGCCGTCGACAGCCAACCCGGTTTCCTCGGCTTCCAGCTGCTGCGCCCCGTCAAAGGCGAGGACCGCTACTTCGTGGTGACGCAGTGGGAATCCGAAGAGGCATTCCAGGCCTGGGCCACGGGACCCGCGATCGAGGCCCACGCCGGTGAACGCGCCAATCCCGTCGCCAAGGGCGCGTCGTTGCTCGAATTCGAGGTTGTGCTCGACGTTGCAGGGACTGACACAAAGGCCTGAGGCTGCCGGGGCTCGACGCCGCGCGACCGCACTGACCGTCGCGCTGTTGCTCGTCGCAGCCCTGGCCTGCGGGTGCGCCGCGACGCGGCCGGCACCGGCAGACGCCGCCTACGGCGTGCCCATCCAGATCAACACACCCCAGGGCCTGCGCGCCAAGCAGACCATGGACATGCTCAACAGCGACTGGCCGATCGGCGAGGTCGGCGTGCGGACCCTTGCTGCCCCTCAGGTCGTCGAGAACGTCGGCGTGACGCTCGACCGGATCTGGTGGGACCGGCCGTTCACCGTGACGAAGATCGACGTCGGCGCCGGCAACGCCACCCTGCACGTGCTGAACTCCTACGGGGTGGCGCAGACGATCTCGCTGCGCGTCGACGAGGCCGGCATGGTGGACCGCTTCGCGGTCGACCTCGTCCCTCCGCAGATCAACACATGGGCGGACATCGACACCGAGCTGAAGAAGTCGGGGGCGCGGTACTCCTACCAGGTGGCCAAGGTGACCGACGGCCAGTGCGTGAAGGTCGCCGGCACCAACACCGACCTGTCGCTGCCGCTGGCGTCGATCTTCAAGCTGTACGTGCTGCTGGCCCTCTCCGACGCCGTGAAGGCCGGCACCGTCTCGTGGACGGATCCGCTGACGATCACCGAGGAGGCCAAGGCGGTCGGTTCCTCGGGGTTCGATCACATGCCTCCCGGCTCGACCGTCACCGTCCGCGACGCCGCGCAGCAGATGATCTCGGCCAGCGACAACATGGCCACCGACCTGCTGATCGGGAAGCTGAGCCCCGGCGCCATCGAACGCGCGCTGGTCGAGGCCGGCCATCACGACCCCGCCAGCATGACGCCGTTCCCGACGATGCACGAGTTGTTCTCCGTCGGCTGGGGCGAGCCCGACCTGCGCGAGCAGTGGAAGCAGGCGTCCCCGCAGGCCCGCGCGAAGCTGCTCGCCCAGACGAATGCGCGCCCGTACGAGCCGGACCCCAAGCGCACGCACACTCCGGCGTCGAGCATCGGCGCGGAGTGGTACGCCAGCGCCGCCGATATCTGCCGGCTGCACGCCGCGCTGCAGAAGTCGGCGGTCGGCCAGGCCGCCCCGATCAAGGACATCCTCGCGGCGATCCCCGGCATCGACCTCGACCGGACGAAGTGGCCGTACATCGGCGCCAAGGCAGGCAACCTGCCCGGCGATCTGACCTTCAGCTGGTACGCCGTCGACTCGTCGGCCCAGCCATGGGTGGTGAGCCTTCAGACGAACTGGTCGCAGTACCGCAGTCAGACGGCAGCGGCGTGGCTGCTGTCGATCGCCAAGCAGATGTTCCGGCTCGCGCAGACCTGAGTCAGGGGTTCGACCGCTACATCCATCAGCGGTTCGACCGCAGCATCCATCAGCGGTTCGACCGCTACATCCATCAGCGGTTCGACCGCAGCGTCCATCAGCGGTTCGACCGCTACATCCATCAGCGGTTCGACCGGAGGGTCCAGGCGTGGCCACGAAAATGCATGACCGTGCGACTCGCCGGGGCGACGTCGATGCGCCAGAAGGACTTCGGTGGCGCGTCGAGGACCGCGACGATCGCCGCCCGGATCACCGCGGGATGGGTGACCGCGACGACGCGGGTGCGCTCCGAGGTCAGCGACTCCATCCACCCCCGCACCCGGTCGATGAGATCGACGACGGTCTCGCCGCCGTGCGGCGCCTGCGTGGGGTCGGTCAGCCACACCGCGAGCTCGGCGGGCAGCACCCGCCCGAGCACCTCGCCACGCCAGCGCCCGAAGTCGAGATCCGCCAGTCGCGGCTCCGTCGCCGCGTGCAGGCCGAGCAGTTCGGCCGTCTGCCGGGTGCGAGCCTCCGGTCCGCACAACGCGCGCTGCGCGGACCCGAGGTCGAGACCTCCGAGCTGCGCCCGGCCCGTTGCGTTGACGCCCTCGTCGGTGGGGAATCGCCCGGCTGCCACCGCATCGGTCATCGCATGCGACACGAAGGTCAGCCGGACGACCTCGCTCACGAGGGGCTGACGACGTGCCGCCGCTCGCCCAGGAGCCGCGACACGAGGGCAGCGAACACCAGGCCGATGGTCGCGTAAACGACGACCTGCGTGCCCAGCGAATACAACCGGAAGTGGTACAGCACGTCCGCCGGGAAGCCCTCGTAGACGACGCGGCCGGCATCGTCGACCAGCGGCCCGGGAGTCTCGTCGATGGTGGGCAGCACCAGCATCACCGCCGCCATCGCGACCAGGTACGCGCCGCCGGCGGCCAGCGTCGCATTCCACGCCCCGAGCCGCGCGGCCAGCCGCCTGCCGAGATACACGGCGCCGGCGAACAGCGCCGCGGACAACGCGACCATCAACACATACAGCAGGGTGCGCTGCTGAATGGTCTCGTCGAGGCCCAGCGCCGGCGGGCTCGCCGGATACTTCAGCCCGGGAACGACGTACAGGCTGAGCAGCATGCCGCCTGCGACGTACACCGCCAGCAGCCGGGCGGAGACGTCGCCGACGCGGCCGTACGCGACGGCGAAGATCACCGCGAACAGTGCGCCTATGGCGACGCTGAAGGCCAGCACGCCAAGGCCCATTCCGATGTTCGTCTGGACGGCCCGGGTGAACCCGCCACCGGCCTCACCGTGACTGTGCCCGCCGTGGCTCATGGCCTCGTGCGCGGCGCCGATCCCGTCCTCGTAGTCGATGGCCCGGTTGATCTGCGGCTCCACGAAGATCCGGGCGAAAAGAAACGCGAGCACACCGGCAGCGGCGCCGGCCAGCAGGCCGCGCCAGATGATCTGCCTCTCCATTTTCGGTTGTTCCTCCTGCCGAGGATCAGTGGCAGGGGAAGCCGAGCAGGTGCCGAGCGTCGTGGAAGAACTCGTGGACGTAGGTGTTGTTGCCGAACACCGACGTCGCACCCTGGTCCATGCCGACGAAGTACAGCACCACCAGCGCGAGGAACGCCGTCAGCGACAGCCACAGCGCGGCCTTGGTGGCGGAGAAATCGATCGCGCGGGCGCGCGCCCGGCCTTGTTGCGGAGAGGTCGAGGAAGTCACAGTGCTTCCTTTCCGGGATTTCGCGTCCCAGTCGGCGGTGCGACGAACATCGGGTCTGACTTTCTCAGTGGCGCGACCGTTCTGGAGTTCCACCAGATTCCGGTGCCCGTCGATTACATCGAGGATCATAAGCGCACAGCAAAGCGGGCGGCCACCCCCTTTCCTCTTTCGAGGTTCCGGAGTGACCGCCCGCTTCGGTGTCGCGTGCTTACTCGGCGGCGCTCGGCGTTCCGGCGGCTCCGGCCTGAGCCAGGTCCGGCTCCGCGCTCACGGCGGGCTTACGCCTGCCGGTGAACGTGAACACCGCGTCCTCGCCGGCACCTTCGCCGTCCCAGTTCTCGACGTCGACGGTGACGAGCTGCCCGGGACCGACCTCCTCGAACAGGATCTTCTCCGAGAGCTGGTCCTCGATCTCACGCTGGATCGTCCGGCGCAGCGGGCGGGCGCCCAGCACCGGATCGAAGCCGCGCTTGGCCAGCAGAGCCTTGGCCCGGTCCGTCAGCTCCATCGTCATGTCCTTGGCCCGCAACTGATTGCCGACCCGGCCGATCATCAGGTCGACCATCTTGATGATCTCGTCCTGCGTCAGCTGGTGGAACACGATGATGTCGTCGATGCGGTTGAGGAACTCCGGGCGGAAGTGCTTCTTCAGCTCGTCGTTGACCTTCTGCTTCATCCGCTCGTAGTTGTTCTCGCCGCCGCCCTGGGTGAAGCCCAGGCCGACCGCCTTGGAGATGTCGGAGGTCCCTAGGTTGGACGTGAAGATCAGCACCGTGTTCTTGAAGTCCACCGTGCGACCCTGGCCGTCGGTCAGACGGCCGTCCTCGAGCACCTGCAGGAGGCTGTTGTAGATCTCCTGGTGGGCCTTCTCGATCTCGTCGAACAGCACCACGGAGAACGGCTTACGCCGCACCTTCTCGGTGAGCTGGCCGCCCTCTTCGTAGCCGACGTAGCCCGGAGGGGCACCGAACAGCCGCGACGCGGTGAAGCGGTCGTGGAACTCGCCCATGTCGATCTGGATCAGTGCGTCGTCGTCGCCGAACAGGAAGTTCGCCAGCGCCTTGGACAGCTCGGTCTTACCGACGCCGGACGGGCCGGCGAAGATGAACGAGCCCGACGGACGCTTGGGGTCCTTCAGCCCGGCGCGGGTGCGGCGGATCGCCTTGGAGACGGCCTTGACGGCGTCCTCCTGGCCGATGATCCGCTTGTGCAGCTCGTCCTCCATGCGGAGCAGACGGGTGGTCTCCTCCTCGGTCAGCTTGAACACCGGGATGCCGGTCCAGTTGCCGAGCACCTCGGCGATCTGCTCGTCGTCGACCTCGGCCACGACATCGAGATCACCTGAGCGCCATTGCTTCTCACGCTCGGCACGCTGCGCGACGAGCTGCTTCTCCTTGTCGCGCAGGCTCGCGGCCTTCTCGAAGTCCTGCGCGTCGATCGCGGACTCCTTCTCCCGGCGGGCGTCGGCGATCTTCTCGTCGAACTCGCGCAGGTCCGGCGGCGCGGTCATCCGGCGGATGCGCATCCGCGCACCGGCCTCGTCGATCAGGTCGATCGCCTTGTCCGGCAGGAACCGGTCGTTGATGTAGCGGTCGGCCAGCGTCGCGGCCGCGGCGATGGCGCCGTCGGTGATCGACACGCGGTGGTGCGCCTCGTAGCGGTCCCGCAGGCCCTTGAGGATCTCGATGGTGTGCGCGACCGTCGGCTCGCCGACCTGCACCGGCTGGAACCGGCGCTCCAGCGCGGCGTCCTTCTCGATGTACTTGCGGTATTCGTCGAGCGTGGTCGCGCCGATGGTCTGCAGCTCGCCGCGGGCCAGCTTCGGCTTCAGGATGCTGGCGGCGTCGATCGCGCCCTCGGCGGCACCTGCGCCGACGAGCGTGTGCAGCTCGTCGATGAACAGGATGATGTCGCCGCGGGTGTTGATCTCCTTGAGCACCTTCTTCAGGCGCTCCTCGAAGTCACCGCGGTAGCGGCTGCCGGCGACCAGCGAACCCAGATCGAGGGTGTAGAGCTGCTTGTCCTTGAGCGTCTCCGGCACGTCACCGTGCACGATCGCCTGCGCGAGCCCCTCGACGACGGCGGTCTTGCCGACACCGGGCTCACCGATCAGCACCGGGTTGTTCTTGGTGCGGCGGCTCAGCACCTGCATGACCCGCTCGATTTCCTTCTCGCGGCCGATGACGGGGTCGAGCTTGCCCTCCATCGCGGCGGCGGTCAGGTTGCGGCCGAACTGATCGAGCACCAGCGACGTGGACGGGTTGCCCGCCTCGCCGCCGCGCCCGCCGCTGCCGGCTTCGGCGGTCTCCTTGCCCTGGTATCCGCTCAACAGCTGGATGACCTGCTGCCGCACCCGGGTCAGCTCGGCGCCGAGCTTGACGAGCACCTGGGCGGCCACGCCCTCGCCCTCGCGGATCAACCCGAGGAGGATGTGCTCGGTGCCGATGTAGTTGTGGCCGAGCTGCAGCGCCTCGCGCAGGCTCAGTTCCAGCACCTTCTTGGCGCGCGGGGTGAAGGGGATGTGACCGGACGGCGCCTGCTGGCCCTGACCGATGATCTCCTCGACCTGGCTGCGCACACCCTCTAGGGAGATGCCCAGCGACTCGAGTGATTTGGCGGCCACGCCCTCACCCTCGTGAATGAGTCCCAGCAGGATGTGCTCGGTGCCGATGTAGTTGTGGTTGAGCATCCTGGCCTCTTCTTGGGCCAGCACGACAACCCGACGCGCACGGTCGGTGAATCTTTCGAACATCCGTGGTTACCTGCTCTCCATCGCATATGTGGCGCACGCGCTGCGGCAATTCAATTCAGAGCTGTACGCCTGCCGTCCACTCTAATGGGCGACAGCCCCGGGTGCCCCGCCTGCTGCTCGCCTCTATCGAACGGACATCAGGCGTCGCGGGCGACTAGTACCCGGCGCTGCCAGTTCAAACGCGAGGGCGGCCGAATTCGTTTCCCGGGACCGGCGAGAAAGGGTTCGCCGTCAGCGAACGAGCAGAGTTTTGCGCGAATGTGCCGGCAATGGCCGATTACGTTGCCGCGTGGAAAGCGTCGATGACGTCAGCGGGGATTCTCCCGCGAGTCGAGACGTTGTGGCCGTTGCGGCGCGCCCACTCCCGGATTGCCGCGCTCTGCTCCCGGTCGATCGCGGCGCGTCCCCGACCCGTGGCGACGGCGCGGCCGCGCCGCCTGCCGCCGACACGACGCCCCGCCTCGACCCATTGCTTGAGATCATTTCGGAGCTTTGTGGCGTTCTTCGCAGACAGATCGATCTCATAGCTCACGCCGTCGAGGCCGAATTCGACCGTCTCATCGGCGGCGCCTTCACCGTCGAAATCGTCAACCAGTGTGACGGTAACTTTCTTGGCCATAGCGCCACTGCCCTTCCATATGCCTGAACGCGCGCGGTTCCCAGCAGAAACCGTGGCACCAATCTGCCATAAAGGTGCTTTTCATTCAACAAGGAAGAATCGTGGCGGTTCAGTTGCCGTGACGGCGAACAATCGGAAACAAAACCGTCTCCCTAATCGAGAGGCCTGTCAACGCCATCAACAAGCGGTCGATGCCCATTCCGGTGCCGGTGGTCGGCGGCATCCCATACTCGAGTGCGGCCAGAAAATCCTCGTCGAGTGCCATTGCTTCGTCGTCGCCGGCGGCCGCCGCGCGCGCTTGGGCTTCGAACCTTTCCCGTTGGATGACGGGATCGATCAGTTCGGAGTATCCGGTCGCGAGCTCGATGTGACGGATGTAGAGATCCCATTTCTCTGTGACGCCGTCGATGCTGCGGTGTTCGCGTGTCAGAGGCGTGGTCTCGACCGGGAAGTCGCGGACGAAGGTGGGCGCCCAGAGCTTGTCGCCGACCGCGAATTCCCAGAGTTCTTCGACCAATTTCCCGTGTCCATATCCGCGGTCCCGGGGAATCTCGACACCCAAGCGATCGGCGATCTGCCAAAGTCGTTCCGTGCTCGTGGCCGGAGTGATCTCTTCACCGAGCGCTTCCGACAGCGACGGATACATTTGAATGGTGTCCCAATTTCCGTCGAGGTCGTAGACTGTGCCATCAGGCAATGGCACCGCGCGGGTACCGATCGCCTCGTCGGCCACCTCCTGAATAACTTCGCGGGTCATGGTGGCCGATTCGTCGTACGTTCCGTAAGCCTGATAAGTCTCCAGCATCGCGAATTCCGGTGAATGCGTGGAATCGGCGCCCTCGTTTCTGAACACCCGATTCAACTCGAAGACCCTGTCGAATCCGCCGACCACACACCGCTTGAGAAAAAGCTCCGGCGCAATGCGCAGGTAAAGGTCGGCGTCGAGCGCATTGGAGTGCGTCACGAACGGGCGCGCCGCCGCACCGCCGGCCAATGTCTGCAGCATCGGTGTCTCCACCTCGAGGAAGCCCCGCCGTTCCAGCGCCGAGCGCACGGCCCGCACCACCGCGATGCGCTGCCGCGCGATCGAGCGGGCCTGGGGACGCACGATCAGGTCGACGTAACGCTGCCGGACCCGCGACTCCTCGCTCATCTCCTTGTGCGCCACCGGCAGCGGCCGCAGCGCCTTCGAGGCGATTTGCCAGGAATCGGCGAGCACAGACAGTTCCCCCCGGCGGGAGCTGATCACTTCGCCGTGGACGAACACGATGTCACCGAGGTCGACGTCGGCCTTCCATGCGTCCAGGGAGGCCTGCCCCACCCGGTCGAGGCTGATCATCGCCTGTAGCTGGGTGCCGTCGCCTTCCTGCAGTGTCGCGAAGCAGAGCTTGCCGGAGTTACGCGCGAAGATCACCCGGCCGGCGACGCCCACCTGCTCACCGGTGGCGGTGTCGGCCGGAAGCTCCGGGTACGCCCGGCGGAGTTCGGCGAGGGTGTGCGTGCGGCCCACGTCGGCGGGATAGGCCTCGTGCCCCTCGGCGAGCAGACGCTCACGCTTGGCCTGACGGATCCGGAACTGCTCGGGGATGTCAGAAGCCAGGTCACGATCGCCAGAATCAGAAGTCACGACGTGCCAGCTTAAATGAACTGATGGACACGCCTGCCCACCCGCCGGTCGACCTGGCGGCCCTGCGGGCGCTGAGCGAGCAGCCGCTGGACTGGAGCGCCAGGGCGATACCGCCGCAGTGGTGGGGCCGCACGCCCGCCCAGGTCGTCGCGGAGGCACCCCGCTTGTTCGAAGCCGGCGTTTGGGGCCCGGTCTGCGTGCTGCGCGCCGACGCGCTGGCCCACAACCTCGCCACCATGGCCCGCTGGTGCCGCGAGCACCGTGTCGAGCTGGCACCGCACGGCAAGACCCACATGTCGCCCCAGCTGGCCGCCCGCCAGCTCGAGGCGGGCGCGAGCGCGATCACCGTCGCGAACGTCGCTCAGGCCGCGGTCTACCGCGCGTTCGGTGTTCACGACCTGGTGCTTGCCAACGAACTTGTCGACCCGGCCGGCCTGCGCTGGGTGGCCGCCGAACTCGAGCGCGACGCCGCGCTGAACTTCGTGTGCTGGGTGGATTCGGTGCGAGGTGTCGAATTGATGACATCCGCGCTGGCCGACGCGCGCCGTCGCGTACCCGTGTGCGTCGAGGTGGGTGTCCCGGGCGGCCGCACCGGGTGCCGGTCACGCGAGGACGTCGACGACGTGGCGCGGGCAGCCGCGGAGTCTCCCCGGCTACGGTTGGTCGGCGTCGCGGGCTACGAGGCCGCACGCGGGCAGGACGTGACCGCCGACTCCCTGGCGATCGTCACCGGCCATGTCGCCGCACTGCGCGCGGCCGTGCTGAGGCTGGCACCGCTGATCGAGAACGACGACGTCATCGTCAGCGCGGGCGGCAGCACCTACTTCGACGCCGTGGCCGACGGGCTGACCGGGTGGGCCGCCGGCGTCGCGGTGCGCACGATCCTGCGCAGCGGCTGCTACCTGACCCACGATCATGGCCTGTACGCCCGCACCTCGCCGCTGACGAGGGACGGCGGCGACGGGCTGCATCCGGCCCTCGAACTGCACGCGCAGGTGATCTCGCGTCCCGAGCCCGGGCTGGCGATCGTGGCCATGGGCCGCCGCGACGTCTCGTTCGACCAAGGGCTGCCCGTCCCCCTCGACCTGCCCGGTGCGACCGTCACGGCGCTCAACGACCAGCACGCCTACCTGAGGCTGGGCGGTGACCCGGTCGAGGTGGGCGCGTGGCTGCGGTTCGGGATCTCGCACCCGTGCACCGTATTCGACAAGTGGCGGGTGATCCCCGTGCTGGACGCCGGCGACCGGGTGGTCGATCTCGTCAGAACGTACTTCTGACGGGGAACTACTCAGCGGGCCTGTTTCAGCTTCCCGCGCTGGATGTCCCGGTTGCGCTCGAAGACCAGCCGCAGCCCGTCGAGCGTGAGGTGACGGTCGTAGTGCTCGACGGTGTGCAGGTCTGCCAGCACCAGCGGGGCGCCGTGCCCGGTGGCCACCACGGCCACGTCGTCGCCGCGGAAGCCGTCGACGTCCTCACGCACGCGGGTGACCAGACCGTCGACCAGGCCGGCGAATCCGAACACCGCACCCGCCTGCATGCACTCGACGGTGTTCTTGCCGACGACCGACCGCGGCCGCGTGAGCTCGACGCGCCGCAACGCCGCCGACCGCGCCGCCGCCGCGTCGGAGGACACCTGCACGCCGGGCGCGATCGCGCCGCCCAGGAACTCTCCTTTGGCCGACACCACATCCACACAGATCGACGAGCCGAAGTCCACCACGATCGCCGCCGTGCCGTACTTGTGATATGCCGCAAGACAATTCACGATCCGGTCGGCACCGACTTCCTTGGGGTTGTCGACCAGCAGCGGGATGCCGGTGCGCACGCCCGGTTCGATCAGGACGTGCGGCACCTTCGGCCAGTACTGCTCGAGCATCACCCGCACCTCGTGCAGCACAGACGGCACGGTCGACAACCCGGCAGCCCCGGTGAGGCGCTCGGCGTCGTCACCGATCAGCCCGTCGATGGTCAACGCCAGTTCGTCGGCCGTCACCTCCGACTCGGTGCGAATCCGCCAGTGCTGGACCACTTTCGCGTGGTCTCCCGAGCCTGAGATCAGGCCGACGACGGTGTGGGTGTTGCGGACGTCTATCGCGAGGAGCACTCACATCACCTCGGCGACAACAACTCGGCGGCGTCCAGCGGCACGTGCGCCGGATCGGCACCGAGGTCGACGGGCCGGTTGGCGGCGTCGACGAAGACCACCCTCGGCCGGTGGTTCCGAATCTCGGCGTCGGTCAGCGTCGCGTACGCGATCAGGATCACCAGGTCCCCGGGATGAATCAGATGCGCAGCGGCGCCGTTGATTCCGATCACCCCGCTGCCGCGTTTCCCGGCGATGGCGTAGGTGACCAGCCGCGCCCCGTTGTCGATGTCGACAATGGTCACCTGCTCACCCTCGAGGAGGTCCGCGGCGTCCATCAGATCCGCGTCGATCGTCACCGAACCGACGTAGTGCAGGTCGGCCTGGGTGACGGTCGCGCGATGGATCTTGGATTTGAGCATCGTCCGTAACATCAGTTCCTCCAAGGCAATTCGTGGCTCTCACCGGAAGCGACGCGGGGATGCCCCTCGATGTCGGCCCCGATGTCGATCGCGATGTTGTCGAGCAGACGGGTGTGACCGAGCCTGGCGGCGACCAGCATCCGCCCCGCCCCCTCGGCGGGCGCCGGGCCGAGCATCGGGTCGCGGACCTCGAGGTAGTCGACGTCGAGCGCGGGCACCTCGTCGAGAACGGCGCGGGCGGCGTCCAGGGCGGCGGGCACTCCCGTCGACGCGGCGTACATGCCGGCCAGCAGAGCCGCCGACAGCGCCCCGGCCTGTTCACGCTCGACCGGATCGAGGTAGCGGTTGCGTGACGACATGGCCAACCCGTCGGCCTCTCGAACGATCGGCACGCCGATCACGTGGACTGCCAGGTCGAGGTCGTCGACCATCTGCCGGATCAGGGTCAGCTGCTGATAGTCCTTCTCGCCGAAGAACGCGCGGTCGGGCCCGACGGCGTTGAACAATTTCAGCACGACCGTCAGCACCCCGGCGAAATGGCCTGCGCGCGAGGTTCCTTCAAGCTCGCCACCCAACGGGCCGGGCACCACGGTGGTGCGTTTGCCGTCGGGGTACATGTCGGACTCGGTCGGCGTGAAGGCGATCTCCACGCCCTCGGCCCGCAGCGCGGCCAGGTCGTCGTCGAGCGTGCGCGGGTAGGCGTCGAGGTCCTCCCCCGCGCCGAATTGCAGCGGGTTGACGAAGATCGACACCACCACGACAGCGCCCTGCACTCGCCTGGCGGCGCGGATCAACGTCAGGTGGCCCTCGTGCAGCGCGCCCATCGTGGGCACCAGCATGATCCGGCGGCCGGTGGCGCGCAGCGCGCGGGTGACCTCGCCGACGTCGCGCGGGCGCGAGTAGACGTTCAGTTGGCCCGCAACGAACTTGGGCGCTTGGCGAGTGATCATGACTGTCCCGCTTCGGCCAGCACGTCGAACACCTCCTGTGGAGCGTGGGCCCGCTGCGCGGTGCGCAGCGAGTTGGTCCGGTACGCCTCTGCCAGACCGGGATTCACCTCGGCCAGCGCGTGCAGATGACCGGCCACCGCGGCCGCGTCGCCCCGGGCGACCGGGCCGGTGAGCGCGCCCTGGCCACGTTGCAGGGCGTTCTCCAGGGACGCCCGCGCCAGCGGGGCGATGATGCGTTCCGCGATCCCCCCCGGGGTGTCGCCGACGGTCTCCTGCCCCAGCAGTTCCTGGCCCCACAGCGCGGCGCGCAACGACTCGACCGCGTCGAGCAGCACCGTCACGACATGATTGCTGGAGTGCGCCAGCGCGGCGTGGTAGAGGGTGCGCGCATCTTCGCGGACGCGGAACGGTTCGCCGCCGACCTCGAGGACCAGCGACTGGGCGATGGCGTAGCCGATCTCGTCCGCGGCGGTGATCCCGAAACACGTGCCGCGCAACCGGTCCAGGTCCTCGTCGGTACCAGCGAACGTCATCGCCGGATGGATCGCCAGCGTGATGCAGCCCTGGGCGGCCAGCGGTGCCAGCACCCCGATCCCGTTGGCGCCCGAGGTGTGCACGACGATCGTGTCGGGGCGGACCGCGCCGGTGGCCGCCAGCCCGGCGACCAGCGCCGACAGTTCGGCGTCCGGGACGGCCAGCAGGAGCAGTTCCGCGCGGCCGGCGACTTCGTCCACCGGGAGCACCGGGGTGTCGGGAAGCCAGCGCTGCGCGCGCTGACGCGATGCACGCGAGACCGCGCTGCAGCCGGCGACCACGTGATCGGCGCGCTCCAGTGCCGCACCCAGCGCCGCGCCGACCCGGCCGGCGGAGATGACGCCGATCGTCAGGCGGGCCGGACGGAGGCCGTCGTGGGGAACGTTCTCGCCGGCGGGGGGCTGCACCATTGCAGACGACCTCGCAGATCTTGTCGCTGTCGTTCCAGTCCCGGCGCCGCGGGTACCGGACGGTCGGGGAAAGCCTAGCTCACTCCTCGCGGCGCCTACGCCGGCCGCCTCCCGACGGTGTGGCCTGCAGGCGCGCCAGCAACTCGGCCACCGACTGCCCGCCGGTGTGGGCGCCGCCGTCGCCGTCCTCCTGCTCCGGCTCCTCGGCTTCGAACTCGGGCTGGGGTTCGGGTTCGGGTTCGGGTTCGGACGGCCCCGCGGATTCCGCTTCGGCGAGGTGCCTGCCGCGCGGCGGTTCCGGCGGGGTGGGGGCGCCGGAGTCGGGTGCCCGCCGGCGGCCGACGTATTCGCCGGTGTCCTGCTGCGACTCCGGGGCGACCCAATTGCTGCCCGGCTCGCCGGCCGGGATCCACTGACCCTCGGCCGGTGCCGGCTGCCACCGCATGCCGGCGGGTGCGGCCGGTTGCGGCTCCGAAGGCGCTGGCGCGGTGGGCGGTAACCAGGGGAACTGCGGTCCCGGCTGCGGGGACGACGGCGGCGGGGCCGGCTGCTGGTGTGGGGCCGGAGGCGGCGGAGGACCCCACTGCTGGGCGGCCCTGCGGTGCGCACCTCCGTGCTCGGCGGCCTCGCGGGCCCACTCGTCCTCCGGCGGATGCGGTTCGGCGGGCACGTCGATGATCGGGCTCTCCACCGTGTCGGGGGCGTGGCCGTCGAAGTCCTCGTCCTCGTGGACGTCCTCGAGGTCCTCGGTGTCGATGCGGCTGCTGCTGACCCGCCCGGTGGTCTCGGTGCTCAGCGGGCCCGACGGCCAGCCGCCCATCGACTCGGCTCTGGAGTGATCCGTCTCGATCGCCGGCCGGTGCGACAGATCGGTGTCGAAGATGTACTCCAGATTGGCCCGCAGCGCCGCCAACTCCGCCCGCAGCGCGGCGACCTCGTCCGCGGACTGGGCGCGCAGTTCGGCCGCGAGCTCGCGGCGCAGGTGGGACTCGACGGTCAGCTCGTATTCGCGGCGCGCCGAGATCTCCCGATCGAGCTGCAAGTCGTACACCAGCTTCAGATCGCGGACCTTGGCCTGATCGCTGTCGCTCTGCCTGCGATAGATGACGGACACGAACGCAGCGACCACTGCTGCCCACAACGCCAAAATGACGGCGAGCTTGAGCAATTCGACCCGACTGGTGAAGACCAGCGCCGAACTGGCGCAGATGGCGAGCACCAGCAACACCGTCATCAGGAACCAACCCCGCCGACTGCCGCTGCGCCGAATACGCGCGCCGCGAGTCGGATCGGTCATGGGGCGACTGTACCCGTCACAGGTCATCTCGCGTGTCGACCTCACCGGCGATTCGGCGCGTCTCATCGCTCGATCGGTCAGCCGGGCGCGGCATCGGCGTTGGGCGGCTGGTCTTCCGGCGACTTGCAGCAATGCTGCAGCCACAGCGCCGCAACGACGAGCGCGAATGCGCACAGCGCGGCGACCACGGCCCCCGGGGTGTCGGCGGCGGCCACCCGCAGCACGCTGCGCCGCGGCAGCAAGTACGCCACGACGGCCAGCCACCAGCCGAGCACGACGCTGCCCATCCACGCCGACGCCTTGGCGATCAGCACCGAGCGGGCCACGGCCAGCGGATGCAGCCTGCCTCGTCCGACGCCGATCTCACCGTCGCGAATCCTGGCCCGCACGAAGAAACCCCAGCCGGCGACGGCGACGGCCACCCCCAGCAGCGAGATGCCGGTCCACATGGTGATCGGCGGGAACCACCGATACACCATGCGCACCAGCAGGTAACCGGCGACCGCCGTCACCACGACGGCGGCCAGCAGGTCGCGCTTGCGGGTCGGACCCATGTCAGTGCTCGGTCCCCACCCGCAACCTCAGGTCCGTGGGCCGCACGCCCGCGCGTTCGCTCGCGTCGACGTCGTCGAGCAGTGCGGCGATGCGGCGCCGCCGGGCCGCGACCGTCAGCGTGGCCTCGGGATCCACCGCAAGCCACGGCACGAGCACGAACGCGCGCACGTGCGCGAACGGATGCGGCAGCGTCAGGGCGTCGTCGTGCGAGATCACCTCGACACCGCCGTCCCGCACCGCGACGAGGTCGACGTCGAGCGTGCGCGGCCCCCACCGCTGCTCGCGCACCCGCCCGGCCGCGTCCTCGAGTTCGTGGGCCCGGCGCAGCCAGCCGTGGCTGTCGAGCGCCGGATCATCGGCGATGACAACGGCATTGAGGAACGGAGCCTGTTCGACGCCGCCCCACGCGTCCGTCTCGTACACCGGGGACACCGCCACGACGGCGTGACCGAGCCCGTCGAGCACCGACTGCAGCCGCGCCATCCGGTCGCCCAGGTTCGACCCGATCGACAACACCACGGTGGTCACGGCGCGGCTCCGCGTCCGCCCCGGCGCGACCGTCGCGCCACCACCGCGACGTCGGCGAAGTCGAGCGGGATCGGCGCCGAGGGCTTGTGCACCACGACCTCGACGGCGTGCACCCGCTCGTCGCGCATCACGTCCTCGGCGATCTCGCCCGCCACGGTCTCGATCAGGTTTCGCGGCGGTCCCCCGACGACATCGGCCGCCCGCTGCGCCAGAGCGCCGTAGTCGAGCGTGTCGGTCAGGTCGTCGCTGGCTGCCGCGGCGTGCAGGTCGACCCACACGGTGATGTCGACGACGAACTCCTGGCCGTCGCGCCGCTCGTGGTCGTACACCCCGTGATTGCCGCGAACACGTAAGCCGCGCAACTCGATTCGATCAGACATGCCGCTCCGTCCCGGACCAGGCCGCTACCACGGTCAGCGCGTCGACCGAGGCGCGGACGTCGTGCACCCGCACGCCCCAGACCCCGTGCCAGCCCGCCAGCGCGGAGATCACCGCCGTCGCGGTCTCGCGGCCGCCCGGCGGCCTGGGCTCTCCGTCCGCTCCGGCCAGCAACGTTCCGAGGAACCGTTTGCGCGACGCGCCGACCAGGACGGGCATGCCGGTGCCGACGAACTCCGGAAGGGCACGCAACAGCGCCCAATTGTGCTGTGCCGTCTTGGCGAAACCGAGCCCGGGGTCGATGATCAGCTTCGCCGGGTCGACGCCCGCCTCCACCGCGGCGTCGACGCAGGCCATCAGGTCGTCGCGCACCTCGGCCACCACGTCGCGATAGGCGGGGACCGCGTGCGGGGTGTCGCTGCCGACGGAGCGCCAGTGCATCAGCACCCACGGCACACCGGCATCGGCGACGACGCGCGCCATGTCGGGGTCGGCCTTGCCGCCGGAGACGTCGTTGACGATCTGCGCTCCGGCCTCGAGCGCGGCGAGCGCGACGCGGGCGTGCATGGTGTCGATGCTGATCGTGATCCCTTGCCGGGCAAGCTGTTCGACCACCGGGAGCACGCGGGCGATCTCCACCGCGGGGTCCACCCGGGTGGCGCCGGGCCGGGTCGACTCGCCACCCACGTCGACGATCGCGGCCCCCTGGGCCGCCAACTCGATGCCGTGCTCGATGGCGCGATCGCGGTCGAGGAACAACCCTCCGTCGGAGAACGAGTCATCGGTGACGTTGACGACGCCCATCACCTGCACGCGCGTCGGTGAGGCAGGCGGACAGCTGGCGGAGGTCACTTTCTCAGGATCAGATCCAGAGCCTCCGCGCGGGACGCCTTGTCGGTCTTGAACTGACCGCGCACCGCCGAGGTGGTCGTGGTGGCGCCGGGCTTACGGATGCCCCGCATCGCCATGCACAGGTGCTCGGCCTCGATCACCACGATCGCGCCGCGCGGATCGAGCTTGCGCATCAGCGCATCGGCGATCTGGCCCGTCAGCCGCTCCTGCACCTGGGGGCGCTTGGCGTACAGGTCGACGACGCGGGCCAGCTTCGACAGGCCCGTCACTCGGCCGTCGTGACCGGGGATGTAGCCGACGTGCGCCACGCCGTGGAAGGACACCAGGTGATGCTCGCACGTCGAGTACATCGGGATGTCCTTGACGAGCACGAGTTCGTCGTGCTGCTCGTCGAAGGTGGTGTTCAGGACGTCGTCGGGGTCGGTGTAGAGACCGGCGAAGATCTCGCGGTACGCGCGCGCCACCCGGGCCGGGGTGTCCACCAGTCCGTGCCGGTCGGGGTCCTCGCCGACGGCGATCAGGAGCTCACGCACCGCGGCTTCGGCGCGGGCCTGGTCGAATTCGGGGGTGGTGATCGTGGCCGAATGGTTGTGCGACCGCGTCATCGAAGTCTCCGTTCAGTTGTCGGCGCGCCCGTTGTCCCTGCCCTTGTCATGACCCGGCTCGTCGTTCGAACCGGCCGGCGGGGCCGTGTGCTGCCCCGGCTGCTGCTGCGGATACGGCTGATACGGCTGATACGGCGGGTACTGCGCGGGTGCGCCACCGGGCGGCATGGGCGGAGCGCCCTGCCATCCCGACGGCGGATACCAGTACCCGTGCGGCGGCTGCCCGCCGTGCTGGGGCGGGGAGCCGGGCGGCGGTGGCCAGCCCGGTGCGTGCCAGCCCGCGGGCGCACCGTAGTCCGGCTGCGTCGGCCCGTTGGGCGGCGCGGCCGCGTGGGAACCGTTGGTGCCGTTCTTGCCCGCCGCTTCCGCGGCCGCCTTG